>JAQSWF010000315.1 GCA_029266775.1 Pseudonocardia sp. | reverse complement strand
GGGCGCAGTCACCATGACTGCAGGTTCGCATCCTCTCGCTCACGACGAGATCTACGCCCGGGTGCAGCAGGGTCCGGGCCGGGCGTCGTCGGCTGATGCCGAGGCGGCGTGGTCGACCGTCGAGAGCACCATCCGGGCCGTCGACGAGCAGCTCACACGGGCCGTCCGCCAGATCGGCGTCAGCTGGGAGGGCGCTGCGGCCGACCGTGTACACGGCGGGATGACCGTGATGAGCTGCTGGGCGCTCGACGCCGCCGGCGACGCGCTCCTCACCAGGAACGGCATCGCCGCGCAGGCCGACGAGGCCGCATTCGTCCGCACCCACATGCCGCCTCCGCGCACCGCGGAGTGGAACCAGACCATGGGTCAGGTGCTTGCCGCAGACGGTTTCGTTCCGGCCATCGCGGATCTCGGCGCTCTCGAAGACCGCATGGCGAACGACCACGCGCGGGCCGTCGAGCTGATGAACCAGTACTCGATCCGGTCGGTCGACAACCAGAAGCTCATGAACTACTGGACCCCGCCGCCCACCGTCGTCGTCGAGGCGGTGGCGCCGGGCGCGCAGCCCGCTCAGGTCGGGACAGGGACGGCTGCGAGCCACGGCGCGATGCCGGGCGGGATGACGGCGCCGGCTGTCGATGCAAGCGCGACGGCACCGGGCCCGGGCGCGGTCGCCGCGCCTCCAGTCGTCAGGGCCGTGCCGCACGGGCAGGCTGCGCCACCTGGCCGGACCGTGCCCGGCGCCGCAGTTCGTCCTTCGAGCCCGGTGCCGACTCCGGGCGGTGGCGCCCGCGCCGGGCCGACCATCGACCGGCGCCGTCCCTCCGGGCTCGACCACCGGGCCCGGACCGGCCGGTGGGGGCCGATCCGTCGTGCCCGTGCCGCCCACGCGTTCCCTGCCCACCGCGCCCGCAGACCCGCTCCCCGGCGGTGCACCGCGGGCGACCGGGGCCGTGCCCGTTCCCGGGCGCGGCCCCGTCGCCGAGCCACTGCCCGGCGGGCTCGCGCGTCCGCCGGCAGAGGGCGTCGCCGCGCGTGGTGTGACCGCCGACCCGGGTACGCATGCGCCCAGCGGGCGCGGGCCGACTCCGATGGGCTCCGGCTTCCTCCCCCTCGCCGGCGCCGTCCGCCCCGCCGACCACGAACACCGCCGTCCGGACTACCTCCTCGACGACACCGATGCGTTCGCCGACGACCGCTGGTTCCCCCCAGCCGTCATCAGCGGTGACTGATCCATGAGCGGGCTGACCGCCCGGTACATCCTGTCCCCCGTCGAGTTCGACGTCCTGTGGGCAGGCCTGCAGCTCGGGCCGACACCTGTGGTGCTCCGCCTCCCCTCACCCGGGCGCACTCACGCCGAGCGGCGGCACATCGAGGCCGATGCGTGGGCGGCGCTGCGCCACCGCGGCCTGACCGGCCCGCAGGGGCCGCAGACGGGGCTCGTCCAGCTGCTGCGCGTGCTGGCGGGCGCCGACCGTCGGCTCGAGGTGCGGGCATGGTCGACGAGCGCGGTCCGGGCGCTCGCCGCGGGCAGCGGCGACACGGCAGCGCTGGCCGTGCACAGCGACGACGCCGTGGCGGTCGGACCGTGCGCGTCGCTCTCCTCGGCTGCCACCGCCGTGCTCCCGCCCCTGGCGCCCGGCTCGGGTCGAGCCGCGAACGTGCCCACCGCCAGCCTGGTCGCGGCCCTTCGCTCGGCGTCCGGCGCCGGCCTCCGCGCCGATCTCGTCGACCACGGCGCCACTGCCGAGGAGGCCGGCCCGCTCACGCGGATGCTGCGTGGAGTGCGGTGGAGGGCACAGGTCGGAGCGGTCGTCGCGGACCGGTGGGGATCTCCGCGCCGCTGCGGGCAGGTGCTCGGCATCCTGGACGGACCGCGCGGCCGCTACCTGACGACGCGCAGCCGCTCGGACGACGGCGCCGACTGGACCACCGGATAGACCGAGAACGTGTGCGCGAGGTCCTCCACGGTGAGGCCGTTCTGGACGCCCATGGCGATCGGCAGGATCAGCTCGCTCGCGACCGGGGCCACGACCACGCCGCCGATGATCACACCGGTGGCGGGACGGCAGAACAGTTTGACGAACCCGCGGCGCAAGCCCTGCATCTTCGCCCGAGGGTTGGTCGCCAGCGGAAGCATGATCGTGCGCGCGGGAACCTCGCCCGCATCGATGGCCCGCTGGCTGATCCCGACCGTCGCGATCTCGGGGCGGGTGAACACCGCGGCCGCGACCGTCTTGAGCTTGATCGGCGCCACCCCCTCGCCGAGGGCGTGCCACATCGCGATGCGGCCCTGCATGGCGGCGACCGATGCCAGCATCAGCACCCCGGTGCAGTCACCAGCGGCGTAGATGCCCGGGACGCTGGTGCGCGAGACGCGGTCGACGGGGATGAACCCGCCGCGGTCGGTCTCGATGCCGACGTGCTGCAGCCCCAGGTCTGCGGTGTTCGGCACCGACCCGACCGTCATCAAGGCGTGCGACCCGCTCACGGTCCGGCCGTCGGTGAGCGTGACGACCACGCCGTCGTCCGTGCGCTTGACGGACTCCGCGCGCGCCTGCGGCATGATCTGCACGCCCCGCTCGGCGAAGACGTCCTGCAGCACCGCGGCGGCGTCGGCATCCTCGCCGGGCAGCACGCGGTCCCGGCTCGACACCAGCGTGACCG
>JAQSWF010000169.1 GCA_029266775.1 Pseudonocardia sp. | reverse complement strand
CCAGTCCGCCTCGTTCGTGTTCACCGAGACGATCAACAACTCCGGGTTCCCCGGTGACGGGGCGGGCTTCATCTACGTGTTCTGCCTCGGCCTGATCCTATCCGCGTACACGATCACCAGCTTCGACGCCTCGGCGCACATGAGCGAGGAGACCCGCCAGGCCTCCCGCTCTGCGGCGCTCGGCATGGTCATGTCCGTGGTCGCCTCGGTGTTCTTCGGCTTCATCCTGCTCGTGGCGATCACCTTCGCCGTGCCCGACGTCCAGGGCACGCTCGACGCCGGAGCCGACGCGGTCGTCTACATCTGGACCGAGTCGATGGGCAATGCCTGGGCCGAGTTCCTGCTGTTCATCGCCGTCGTTGCGCAGTTCTTCTGCGGGACTGCCTCGGTCACCTCGGCGTCGCGGATGATGTTCGCGTTCTCTCGGGACCGCGCGGTGCCCGGCTCGCGCGTGTGGCGGAAGGTGGCCCGCAACCGCGTGCCGGTCAACGCCGTCATCGCCATCGGCGTGCTCGCGTGGCTGATCATGGTGCCCAGCCTGTACAGCGTGGTCGCCTACCTGGTCGCCACGTCGATCGCAGTGATCGGCCTCAACATCGCGTTCGCGCTGCCGATCATCCTGCGCATCCGCGAAGGCGAGCGGTTCGAGCGCGGTGCGTGGACCCTCGGCAACCACTACAAGTGGATCAGCCCGCTGGCCGTCGCCTGGATCGCGTTCATCTGCGTCGTGGGCATCCTGCCCGTCTCCCCGAACGGCATTCCCGGGGCTGAGGAGTTCGACTGGACTCTGGTCAACTACAGCCCGCTCACGGTCGGCGCCGCGCTGATCCTCTTCGGCGGCTGGTACCTCCTGTCGGCCCGCAAGTGGTTTAAGGGTCCCGTCCGGGAGACGGACACCGAGATCGAGGACATCGAGCGGGAGCTGCGCGCTCCCTGAGGCACCCCGAGCCGACCCGCGGGGTTCGGCTCCGGCTCTGCTGCCGTTGCAGGGAAGCCACGTCATGCAATCTGATTGCATGAACGTGGCTTTCCTGCAATTTCTGGTCGGGCATCACGCGTGGACGGCGTTCAGCGCGTGCACGACCACCTCGCCGACAGCGCCCGCATCGTCGCCCGTGCCGGTGTTCGCCTGCACGTAGGCGCCGACCTTCCAGTACCAGCCCGAGCCCTCGAGCAGCAGCTCGGCCTTCTGCTGGCCGTCGTAGAACACCACGACGCGACGGTCCGCCGCGACGATGCGGACTTGGAACGGCGTCCCGAGGGCGTAGTCCGGGTCCATGACCACCTGGGACGCGCCGTCGGCGTACTGCGCGACGAGCGCCTTGTCCTCCAGCCTGATCTGGACGACGTCGTCGTTGCCGTCATGGATCTGCGCGGCCACGAGCTCGGGCTTGGCCGGCGGCACCTTCGTGATCGCCTGGCACCTCGAGCGTGTGCGTGCCGCTCGTGTTGGTCCACGCCGCCTTTTCGCCGCCGTTCATCTCGCGCAGCTCCGAGCGGGGGTACTTGCTGTTCTCGGTGGTCACGCCGCCGGCGGGCACGCTGAACACCACGCCGTCGCCGGCGTCGTTGACCGAGAACGCTTCGTTGGTGAACGTGGCGAGATCGGGGTTTTCGACGGTGTCTGGATATCCAGCGGTACCGGTCGGCAGGGTCAGGTTCCAGCCGGCGAGGTCGAGGACGTCGGCCGGCTGACGGTCATCGCCGTTCTTCGCCCTGCTCGCCTTCGGCGCGGTCTCGGCGGAGCAGGTGCTGGGAGCATTCGTCGACGTACCGGGGTCTGCCGTCGGCGTGCTCGTCGGCTCGTCCGTCGGGGCGGCTGATGAGCCCGTATCTGACGACTCCTCTGCCTCTGACGACTCCTCTGCCTCCGACGACTCCCCAGCCTCCGACGACTCCCCAGCCTCCGACGACTCCCCAGCCTCCGACGACTCCTCGGCCTCCGACGACTACCCAGCCTCGGACGTCGGCTCGGCATCGGCGGACGGCTCGCCCGCCGCGGCCCGCGCGACGAAGATCCCGTCGACGCCGTCGTGTGTCAGGGGTCGACAGTCGAGCCCGCTGTCGCCGAGCTCCTCATCCAGCATCGCGCACGACACGGCGGCGGACGAGGACTCCGGCTCCGCCGCGGCGCCGACCACGGCGGTCGAGAACAGCACCGTGGCGAGGATCGCGGCGACGGCGAACGGTCGACGGAGGTCGGGCATGCGGCGAACCTGTCACTGCCGGCTCGATTTCGTGGCCGTTTGGAAGAACTGCTCGTGAGGTGAACAGGAGCGCTGTCATCGAAAGATCCAACAGCCGTCACGTCCATCTCACGGGCCAGATCAGGCACCTGGACGCCGATCAACGCGACGGCACGGGCTCCGGGACGGTCGGGAGCGGGCCGGTGCTGGATGGATCCGTCGAACTGGACGCTGCTCCGGCGTGCCGGGACCGGCGTCGCGGCACCCGCGCCGCGGAGTGCGCAAGCGCCAACGCCGCACCGAGGAGCGCGCAGGCCACTCCTGCGCCGAACGCCGGAGGCGACCAGGCCAGTACCAGATCGCCCGTCGCTCCCTGCGGAGTGTCGACGGTCAGCACCCCGGCCGGGCCCTGCCGCACCGGCACGGCCGTGCCGTTCAGCTCCGCCGTGTAACCGGGCCAGGCCAGCCGCGCGAAGGTCAGCGGCCCGCCGGGACCGCCGTCGAGGCGGAGGCGCTCCTCCCGCGGCGTGGAGACGTCGTCGACCACGACGGTGCCGGCCGGCGCGTCCGACAGCCGACCCTGCGGGTGCGGCAGCGGCGCGACGCGGCGCAGCACGGTGACGGCCTGCGTACGCTCGCCCACGCGCCATCCGGGCGGCACCGGCACGGCCGCCACCTCGGGGAGCGAGTTCTGCACGACGACGGTGTCCAGCCGGAGGAGGTCGGCCAACGGCGGCGATTCCGGCGCCGGCGGTCGCCACGCGCGCTCCAGCGCCTTGGGGCAGACGGAGCCGTTGAACTCCATGCACACCAGGTCGGTGAAGGCCTTGAACCCCATGCCGTAGTAGGAGTTCACCGCCTGCACACCGACGGCCTGCAGCATGTTGCCGAACATCAGCTCCGACGACAGCGCGCCGGGGTCCGCGGACTGCGCGATCGCACCGTTGTTCGCCACCACGAGCACCGTGCCCGGGTAGCGCGGAACCAGCTCCGCCCGCGCTTCGGTGATCGAGGTCGGGAAGCGGTAATCGTTCAGGTTGTGATTGCGCGGGAACGCGGCGATCTGGAACACGAGCACGGTCACGCACCCGGCGAGCAACACCGCGGGCAGGGCCGGGCGGCGCGGCAGCCACCACCAGGCGGCGACGGCGACCGCGGTCATCCCGGCGACCATCACCATCGACGCGCCGTGGACGCGCCAGAACTCGGGTCGTCCTGCCGAGGCCAGGTACGCACCGGCGAGCACGATGAACGCCGACGCCGCCATCCGCCGCGCCGGCCGGTCCCGGCCGATGCCCTGCGCGAGCGCCACCGCGACGAGCACTGCGACCGGCAGCACGAAGTAAGGAACCACGCGCAGGGGCCAGCGGAACATCCACGCTTCCTCGGGGCCCACCGAGAAGGCCAGACCGATCAGTGCGTAGACCACGAGGCCCGCGGCGGGCCGCAGCGCGCGCCCGACCGCGGCGTGGCGCAGCCAGGGCAGCAGCGGCAGCGCGTACCAGGCGATGTACGTGGCCGGGACGGTGAGGTAGGGCTCCTCGAAGGCGTCGACCCACGCCACGAAGCTCGGCGTCGACATGTTGAGCAGATCGCCGAGCCCGGGCACCATCAGCCCGCCGTTGCCGATCTTCGAGTCGCTTCGGTAGGTGACCGACTGGGTGAGCACCAGCGGCAGGTAGGTCAGCGGTGCCACGAGGGCGACCGCCAGCCCGCCGAGGACGGTGCGGCGAACCGCTGCCCACCGTCGCACCAGCCCGAACTCCACCGCGAGCGCGACCACCGCCAGGCAGGCACCGAGCGCGCCGTACGGGTTGCCGGCGGTCATCGCGAGGTAGCCGGCGAGGAACGGCACGATCGGCGTCAGCTCCCCGCGCGCACTGCGCCGCAGCGTCCACCAGTACCAGGGGACGAACGCGAAGGCCGTTAGGCCCGACGACCAGGAGGCGGTGTCGAAGTAGAGGGTTACGCCGGCGAAGGGCACGGTGACGGCCGCGACGGCGGAGAGCCCCGGCGGGACCTCGTACTCGCGGGCCAGCCCGTACACGCCGAGCGCGAGCAGCACGAGGAAGAGGGTCTTGACCACCAGGGACGCGACCACCAGGTCCGGCATGGTCGAGACCAGCACCATCGCGGCCAGCAGCACCGGGTTCCAGATGCCGAACAGCGCCTCGGCAGCGATGTTCCCGCCGGCCCACAGTGTGGGGTCCAGCAGCGGGAACTGCCCCGAGCGCAGCAGCTCGCCCAGATGGAACCAGCTGGGCAGGAACTGGGCCGCGCTGTCGTCGGTCAGATAGAAGCGCCGGTCGCCCAGCAGCGGCACCAGTGCCATGACCACGACGAGCGCCGTGACACCCAGCGGTGGAGCGATCCGCGACCACCGCAGGCCCATCGCGACCCCTCCCGTCCACGCGCCGGCTCTCAGGCCGACCGAGCAACTGCGGGACGGTATCGCGACCTTGTCCGGCGGCTCGGTGCCGCCCCGTTCAGCGCCGCGGGGTGAGGGAGAAGCGCAGGTGGAACGGATCAAGGGTGCCCGGAAGCGGCCGGCCGGGGCGGATCGGCGGGCGGGACGTCACGCCGCCGGGCCCTCGCTGAACGGCACCAGCGCAGCGCGGGGAGATGCCGCGCCCGCCGCTCCCGCCCAAAGCTGGGGGTGAAGTCGTCGGCCCATGTGTACCGCTCGCGGTCCCGGTGGAACAGCGGCGCGATGATCGCAACCGGAGTGTCGGACGGGAGGGTCCTGCCGCCCAGCTCGGTCGCTGTCGTCGTCTCGCGCAGGATCGCCGGCGTCGTCGGCCAGAGCCGTACGGCTTCGAGCAGCGCTGCGCGCAGAGTCTGGAGCATCGCGGGCGTGTCGAGGTCGCGGTCGGCGAGCTCGGCGCGGACCGCCGCCAGCTCGCGGGGGTGGGTGCTCAGCAGGGCGAGCGCGCGGAAGCACGAGATCCCCGCAGCGTCGAAGGCGAACAGCCACTGCGGAACCTGCTCCACCGCGGCCGTGTGCGGGGTCGCCGGGCTGCTGGCGGCGCCGGCGGCCAGGCTGCCCGGCTCGGCCCGCTCGAGGTGGGCACGCAGCCGGCCGAGGAACGCGTCACGCAGCGCCGGGCGGACCGGCCCGACCTCGCCTGCCCGCGCAGCCGGGCCAGCTGGTCGGTGAGCACGGTGTCGTCGCGCGCGGCATCACCGAGGGTGACCCGCCGGGCGATGCGGAACCAGCTCGCGACGAACCGGGGCCAGTCGAGCACGCCGTCCCCGCCCGCAACCTCGGCGAGCAGGGCGTCGGCCTCCTCCCGGACGACCGCGACCATCGGCCCGGCGAGGTGGTGCAGCGGTGCGGAGGTGTCGAGGACGACCTCGTTCCAGCGGCGCCGGTCCGGGCGGTCCGCCGCATCGGAGATCAGTACGCCGTGCGGCTCGAACCGCCCCAGGGCTGCCTTCTTCGCCCGAGCCGCCGTGGCGTAGGGGTCCGGGGAGGCGTCGAGCACGCGGTGAGCATCCTCATGGGAGAGCACGAGCACGACCCGGCGCAGAAGGAGCCGCAGGCGCAGCGGGCCGGTCCCGTACCGGGCCCGCAGCCGCTGCAGGGTCCGCACCAGCCGCCGGTCGGCGTCGAGGCGCTCCCCCACTGCAGCCACCCGCGGCCGTCGGATGATCCACCAGGGGCACCAGCACCGTGCCGACCGCGCGAAGCGTGTCCACCACCGACGCCGTGACCGAGCTCACCGGCGCCCCTGCGGGCTCCGTTGTCCCCTCCCGTCCCACGGCATCCGGCTACCCCACTGCCGAGACGAGCACGTCTCGCCTGCGTAATCCGCTACCGGTGATGCCCGCAGCGCCCGCCGGTCCAGCGCTGTGTGGTTCGGTCACTCAATACCCTCGCGATACCCTCGCGATTCTGTCGGACCTCGCTCGTAGCATGGCCCGGCTGAGCCCGACCATCGGAAGAGGGAGACGGGAATGACTGAGGTCGCAGCCGCGCCGAGCAAGGTTGGCCCCGAGCTGGAGCGACAGCTCGAGCAGCACCGTCGGGAGCTGACCGCCTACAGCTATCGCATGCTCGGCTCGGCGTTCGAGGCCGAAGACGCCGTGCAGGAGACCATGGTCCGGGCGTGGCGCAGCGTGGACCGCTTCGAGGGGCGCTCGTCGCTGCGGTCCTGGCTGTACCGCATCGCGACCAACGTCTGTCTGGACATGCTGGACGGGCGGAACCGGCGCGCCCGCCCGATGGAGATCGGCACGGAGGGCACGGGCGAAGGGCCGCTCGGGGACGTGCTGCCGGAGTCGGTGTGGCTGCAGCCGATGCCGGACGGGCGGGTGCTCGCGCCCGAGACGGATCCGGCCGAGCTGGCGGTGCAGCGCGAGTCGATCCGGCTCGCCTTCATGGCGGCGTTGCAGCACCTGCCCGCGCGCCAGCGGGTCGTGCTGATCCTGCGTGAGGTGCTGCGGTGGAAGGCGGACGAGGTGGCCGCCCTGCTCGGCTCGAGTGTGGCGTCGGTGAACAGCGCGCTGCAGCGGGCCCGGGCGACGATGGATGCCTCGGGGCTCACCCCGAGCGACGTCGTCGAGCCCGAGGACGACGACCAGCGCGAGCTTCTCGCGCGCTACCTGGAGGCATTCGAGAGCTACGACCTGGACGCGCTGACGGCACTGCTGGCGGAAGACGCCACGCTGTCCATGCCGCCGTACCCCCTGTGGATGCGCGGGCCCGCGAACATCCGGCAGTGGATGCTGGGCGTCGGCTCGGTCTGCCGGGGCTCGCGGCTGGTGCCCACCGTGGCGAACGGCTCGCCCGCCTTCGGGCACTACCACCCCGCTCCGGACGGGGGACACGCGGCCTGGGCGTTGCAGGTGATCGAGGTCAACGATGGCAAGATCGTCGCCCTCAACTCGTTCCTCGACGCCGCGGTGCTCTTCCCGCTGTTCGGCCTGCCGCTCACGCTGCCGGCCGAGGAGGCGGCGCCTTAAGCCGCGCCCGGCTCCGAGCGCCACGTCTCGTGCAGAAGCCCGGGGCAGTCCGGACACGGCTGCAGGAAGCCGGCGATCTCGGCCGCGGGCAGCTCGACGTCCACGCCGCATCCGGCGCAGCTCCACCAGACGGCGGTGTCGGGGACGGAGGTCGTGAGGTCCATGCCTCGACGGTAAATGACGCCGGTGTCATTTTGTCG
>JAQSWF010000168.1 GCA_029266775.1 Pseudonocardia sp. | reverse complement strand
TCAAGGCCTTGGTCATCCCGCCCGCGTGGCAGGACGTGTGGATCAGCACCGATCCGCGCGGCCACATCCAGGCGGTGGGCACCGACAAGGCCGGGCGCCGCCAGTACCGCTACCACGAGGAGTGGCGGCGCGCGCGTGACGTCGTGAAGTACGACCGGGTGCTCACGCTGGGGGCGAAGCTGGCCGACGTACGTCCCGAGATCGCGCGTCGGCTCGGTCAGCCCGCCCTGGGCCGGGAGCGGATCTTCGCCGCCGCCGTCCGGATGCTGGACGTCGGCGTGTTCCGCGCCGGTGGCGAGCAGTACGCCCCGGGCGACGACGACGAAGACGGCACGTACGGCCTGGCGACGCTGCGGCGCGAGCACGTGCAACTCAAGCGCGGCAACATCGTGTTCTCCTACAAGGCCAAGCACAACATCCCGCGCACGCTGGCGCTGCGGGACCCGCTGCTGCACGGTGTGATCAACTCGCTGCTGCGGCGGCGGGGCGGCGGGGAGGAGCTCCTGGCCTACCGGGTGAAGCGCGACTGGTACGACGTGCGCAGCGCCGACCTCAACACGGCGGTGAAGGAGCTGGCGGGCGACGAGTACACCTGCAAGGACCTCCGCACCTGGAACGGGACGGTGCTCACAGCCGTCACCCTCGCGGGCGGCGTTGCGGACGTCGGGATGCCGACCACGGCGCGCGGACGCAAGAGGGTCGTCACCGGCGCGGTCAAGTACGTGGCCGAGCACCTCGGCAACACACCGACCGTGGCGCGATCGTCCTGGCGGTCGTCGAGCTCATCACGGGTTGAGCCGCGTCGGGGCCACCGGCCGGCTGACGACGTGGACGCCCGCGGACGCAGCGACCGTGGCTTTCGGTGCGGTAGACGCACCGAAAGCCACTGTCGTTGCCGATGTCCGGGCGCGATCGCCCGAGCGGTCAGTCCTTCTTGAGTGCCCCCGGCTTGTGCACGGCGTCCTTGCCGGACTTCTCGCTGCGCACGAGGTACTGCGGGTCGTCCTCCGAGGCGCGCACGGTGCGTCCGGCGGCCTCCGTGTCCTCGGTGATCTTCTTCTCCACGGTGCCCTCGGCGGTGCCGCCGTGGCTCTTCCACGTGACGTGGTCGCCCTTCTCGAACTTCTCGTCTGCCATACCTGTGCCGTACCCGCCCGGCGCAGGGGAACACGGCTCCACGGCAACGATCACCAGGCTTCCCGTCGGGCGAGCGTGACGTCTCGCCGCCGAACGGGTATCCCGACCAGCAGGATCCCGAGAGGAGTGCTGATGGCCGGCAGGCTGGACGGCAAGCGCATTGCAATCATCGCCACCGACGGCGTCGAGGAGGTCGAGCTGACGCAGCCGCGCGAGGCGGTGACGTCCGAGGGTGGGCAGGTGGACGTCGTGTCGCTCGAGGACGGCGAGCTGCAGGCCATGAACCACGACCTCGAGCCCGCCTCGCGCATCGCGGTCGACCGGACCGCAGCGCAGGTCTCGCCGTCGGACTACGATGCGTTGATCCTTCCCGGCGGGACGGTCAACGCCGATCGGCTGCGGATGGACCCGGACGTGCGCAGCATCGTCAAGGAGGTCTTCAGCACCGGCAAGCCGGTTGGCGTGATCTGCCATGGCCCGTGGACGCTGATCGACGCCGGCGTTGTCGAGGGCCGGACGCTCACGTCCTACCCGAGCTTGCGCCCGGACCTGCGCAACGCCGGGGCCGAGGTCGTCGACGAGGAGGTCGTCACCGATGAGGGCCCAGACCGGTCGACGCTGGTCTCCAGCCGCAATCCGGGCGACCTGGAGGCGTTCTGCGCGAAGATCGTCGACGTGTTCGCCGAGAGCGCCGATCGCGGGAGCGACCGGCGCGCCACGGCGTAACGCGTGTCTTATGGATCAACGCCGCAGCGGAGCAAGGCGGAGATCCATAAGTGGACTGACTAGCCGCGGGAGGGCGTGATGGCCGAGGGCGCGGTTCGGGACCTGGCGCCGGGCGGGCCCGACGAGAATCGCCAGGACGGCCGCGTACAGGGTCGCGACGACGAGGGGCCCCTGCAGCGGGCCGACCGCAACATGGTCGAGATGTTGCAGGAGCTGCGGGTCGCGCAGACGGGCGTGCAGATCCTGTTCGCGTTCCTGCTCTCGCTGTCGTTCACCCAACGGTTCGCCAGCATCGACTCCGTGCAGCGGTGGACCTACATCGTCACGCTGCTGCTAACCGCGATCACCACTGGGCTGCTGGTCGCGCCGGCGGCGATCCACCGCATGCTGTTCGGCCGCGGTGTCAAGACGGCGACGGTGGAGATCGGGCACCGGCTGTTCGTCGTCGGCCTCGCGGCGCTGGCCGCAACCCTGGTCGGCGCGGTCCTACTGGTCCTGGACGTGGTTGCCGGTCGCCAGTTCGCCGTACCGGTCGCGGCGATCCTTGCGGTGTTCCTGGTGTTTGTGTGGTTCGTGCTGCCGCTGCCGGTCCGGCGGCGCAACGACCGCGACTCGGCGGACGGGGACGACTTCCAGTAGCCCGCCCCTCCGGCCGCTCCCCAGGTCGTCACATGACGAGCAGCGTCGTGCCGAACACCGCACGGCCCTCGATCGCCGTGTGTGGCTCGCCGACGCGCTCCAGCGCGAACGTCTGTCCGACCACGGGGGCGATGCTGCCGCCGGCCGCCTCGACCGGCGCGGCGCGGGTGTAGCGGGTCAGGTCCGGCGCGGGCAGCTGCACCGCCTCGATGCCCGTGACGGCGACGCGCGTGCGCCGGGCCTCGTCGCGATCTATCTGGGCGAACCGTCCGGACGGCGTCCCGTGTGCCGAGAACCGGCCACCGGTGACGGCGAGCGCGAAGGCGGCCTCACCGAGCCCGCCGCCGACGTTGTCCAGCACGACGTCCGCGCCACCGCCGAGCTCGGCCCGGGCCTGCTGCGCCCAGTGCGGGTCGTCGCTGTCCACGACCGCGTCGGGCTTGAGCTCCTGGACGCGGGCCAGCTTCGCGGCGCGGGCGAGGGCGACGACGCGACGGGCCCGGGCGCGACCGAGCTGGACCGACACGATGCCGAGCCCGCCGCTGGCCCCGACGACCAGTCATTCCGCCTGTGGATCTCCGCCTTGCTTCGCTGCGGCGTTGATCCACAGGACACGCTTTGGGAGGTGGTCTGCCGCACCGACCGCGATGTCGTCGAACAAGCCCAGTGCCGTGGGCCCGTCGTGGAGGAGCGCGGCCGCGGCGGCCAGGTCGAGGGTGTCCGGCACCACGCAGAGCCGGTCGGCGGCGACGAGCGCGCGGTCGGCGTATCCGCCCTCGTTGCCGGTGTGGCCGGCGACCCGCCGGCCCAGCCGGGCGTTGTCGACGTCCGGACCGACCCGCGACTCCCGCCCGGAGACGGCGTTGCCGGGCACGTACGGCGGACGCATCGACCAGTAGTCCTGTCCTGCGCCGGACCGGATGGCGGTCTCCACCCACAGCGTGTGCGCCGCCTGGACGTCGACCAGCACCTGGCCGGGGCCGGGTACGGGGTCCGGGCGCTCGACGACCTCGAACACCTCCGGGCCCGCCGAACCTCGTCACCACTGCCGCTCGCATCCCTGCTCCCTCCGCTCGCCGGTGCGGACACCGCGAGCGTGCGGCCTCAACCGCGGTTCGGGTCAAGCGGCGGCCGGGAGATCAGCTGGAGAGACAACGGGTGGAGCGCACGAGGCGCTCCATCCGTTCCGATCAGTCGTGCGACCGCGTCAGACCGTGCCGCTCTGCGGCGGCGCCTGCACGTCGCCGCGCCATCCGCCCTCCTCGACGCCGCGGGACTCGATGAACTGCTTGAAGTTCTTCAGGTCACCCCTGATGCGGCGCTGGATGATCCCCAGCGCGTCGCCGGCCTTCTCGACGAAGCCCTGCGGGTCATGGTCGAGCTGCAGGGTCACCCGTGTGGTGTTGTCCCCGATCCGGTGGAAGGTCACCACGCCGGCCTGGTGGGCGCCGTTCACGGTGGTCCATGCCACTCGCTCGTCGGGGCGCTGCTCGGTGGTCTCCGCGTCGAACTCCCGCGAGACCCCCGCGATCTTCGTCACCCAGTGGGTCTTGGTGGGGGTGAGCTGGTCGATGCGCTCGACACCCTCCATGAACTGCGGGAACGACTCGAACTGCGTCCACTGGTTGTAGGCGGTGCGGACGGGAACGTCGACGTCGATGCTCTCCAGAACGTTGGTGGTCATGCCTTCTGACGTACCCGGCAGGCTCCTCGGAAAACTGGTTCAGACCTCGGTCATGTCTTCTTCGAGGAGAGTCCGTCAGTCGTCGGTCAGCATGCGGCGGCGCAGGTTCCCCACGGTCTGCGCCAAGAGGCGCGAGACGTGCATCTGGGAGATCCCGACCCGATCGGCGATCTGGGTCTGGGTCATGTTGCCGAAGAAGCGCAGTACCAGGATCGTCCGCTCGCGCTCGGGGAGCTCGTCGAGCAGCGGGGCCAGCGTCTGGCGGTACTCCACCTTCTCCAGCTCGGCGTCGGCCGTGCCCAGCGTCTCGGTCAGCGTGGTGTCGGCCCCCGACACCAGCTCGTCGAGCGAGCTGCTGCGGTAGGCCTGCTGCGCGTCCAGCCCTTCGACGACCTCCTCGGTCGCGATACCGAGGTGTGCGGCGATCTCGCTGGGGCGCGGCGCGCGGCCCAGCTGCTGGCTCAGCGGCCCGACGGCGCCGTTGATCGAGCTCTGGAGGTCCTTGAGCCGACGCGGCACGCGCATCGACCAGGTCCGGTCGCGGAAGTGCCGCCGCACCTCACCGGTGATCGTCGGCACGGCGTAGGAGAGGAAGTCGATACCGCGGTCGGGCTCGAAACGGTCCACCGCGTTGAGCAATCCGACGGTCCCCGCCTGCTCGAGGTCGTCGACGGGTTCGCCGCGGCCGGCGAAGCGCCGGGCGATGTGCTGGACCACCGGCAGGTACCCGGTGACCAGCTTGTCCCGCAGCTTCGGCCGGTCCGGGTGGTCGGGCGGCATCCCCGCGAACTCGACGAACAGCGGCGTGAGGTGGGCGTAGTCGGAGTCGCGCGAGCTTTCAGCCACGACGCTCGGACCCGCGCTCCGGCAGCGGTGGGGGAACGGCCACCCGCGAACCTACCCGCGGTTCGGGAGCCGAAAACACGCGCGCTGGTAGGTTGGTTGGTCCCTCTCGGGGCCCGGCTCGTACCGGCGCCGCGGGGGTCGTCCCGCGTTCCCGGCCCGAAGGTGACCAGCAGGTGTCGTCGTCCCACAGCGTCTCCTCCGTGCTCGGACCCGACGGCGCCGAACGGGGGGAAGAGGCCGTCAACGCCGTCAAGGACGGCGACGACGACCTCGCCCACGAGCAGCGCTACGTCGCGATGCTCTACGGCCACCTCGACCAGCGCCGCGCGGAGACCGCCCGCCGGCTCGAGGCGGTGCTGCACGAGGAGACCGTCGGCACGCCCCAGGCGCTGACCGAGCGCGACGCCGCTGCCGCGATGTACACCGACCGCCTCGCCGCGCTGCGGGCCGCCGAGCACGGCCTGGCCTTCGGGCGGCTCGACACGAACAGCGGTGAGCGCCGCTACGTCGGGCGGTTGGGCTTGCTCGACGAGGAGCACGAGTACGAGCCGCTGCTCATGGACTGGCGGGCACCGGCCGCGCAGCCCTTCTACACGGCGACGGCCGCCGCGCCCGAGGGCATGCGTCGGCGCCGCCACCTGCGCACGCGGCGGCGCGAGGTGATCGGCCTCGACGACGAGGTGCTCGACCTCGCCGACGCGGCGGCCACGGGCAGCCGCAGCGGCCTGACCAGCGAGGCGGCCCTGATGGCTGCCGTGGCCGCGCCGCGCACGGGACGGATGGGCGACATCGTCGCGACCATCCAGGCCGAGCAGGACCGCGTCATCCGGGCGACGCCGTCCGGCGTGCTGGTCGTGCAAGGCGGCCCGGGCACCGGGAAGACGGCCGTGGCTTTGCACCGCGCGGCCTACCTGCTCTACACCCACCGGGAGCGGCTGGCCCGCCGCGGCGTCCTCGTGGTCGGGCCGAACGCCACCTTCCTGCGCTACATCGGGCAGGTCCTCCCGTCGCTGGGCGAGACGAGCGTCGTGCTCGGCACGGTCGGCCAGCTGTTTCCCGGCCTTCACGCGCGCAGAACCGAGCCACCCGACGTCGCCGAGGTGAAGGGCCGCGCCGAGATGGCCGCCGTGGTGGCGGCGGCGGTGCGCGAGCGCCAGCAGCTGCCGCGGCAGCCGATCGAGCTGGTCGTCGAGCGGCAGCGCGTCTCGCTGACCCGCGACCTGGTGCACGCTGCGCGCACGCGAGCCCGCCGGTCGCGCCGCCCGCACAACGAGGCCAAGCGGATCTTCCACCGGGAAGCCGTCCGGTTGCTCGCGGAGCAGGTCGCCCGCACGCTGACCGGCGGCGCGCGGAACCTGCTCGACCGCGGCGACCTGTCCGACATCCGCGACGAGCTCGCCGAGAGCGGCGAGCTGACCCGTGAGCTGAACGCCCTGTGGCCGACGCTCTCGGCCGAGCAGCTGCTCACCGACCTGTTCGCCGACCCGCGCCGGCTCTCGTCGGTGGCCCGCCGGCTGCCCCACGCGGACCGCGCGCTGCTCGTCAGGGCCGCACCGGGCGCCGACGTGTCCGCGGACCTGCGCTGGACCCCGGCCGACGTCCCCCTGCTCGACGAGGCCGCCGATCTGCTCGGCGACGACGGGGCGGCGGCGCGCGCCCGCGAGGCGGCGGCGCTGCGCGAGGAGGTGCTCTATGCCCAGGGCGTGCTCGACGTCCTCGACCTGGAGGAGGACCTCGACCCGGAGCTGCTGCGGGCCACCGACATCGTGGACGCGGACCGCCTCGCGGAGCGGCAGCGGGTGCGCCGCTTCGACTCGACGGCCGAGCGCGCCGAGGCGGACCGGGAGTGGACGTACGGCCACGTGATCGTGGACGAGGCGCAGGAGCTGTCGGCGATGGCCTGGCGGCTGGTGATGCGCCGGTGCCCGACCCGGTCGATGACGGTCGTCGGCGACATCGCCCAGACGGGGGACCTGGCGGGCGCGACGTCCTGGCAGGAGGTGCTCGGCCCGTTCGTCGCCAACCGGTTCCGGCTCGAGCAGCTCACGGTGAACTACCGGACGCCGGCCGAGATCGCGGAGGTCGCCGACGATGTGCTCGCCGCGATCGACCCCGCGCTCGTCCCGCCCCGGTCCGTTCGCGCGACCGGTGTCGCGCCGCGGGCGGAGGGTGCCACCGGACGGCTCGCCGACACCGTGGCCGCGGTCGTCGTCGACGAGGTCGCGGCCGTCGCCGCGGACGACGAGCCCGGCGAGGGGCGGGTCGCGGTGCTGGCGCCTGCACAGCGGGTGGCCGAGCTGCGGGCTCGGGTGCTGGGGGAGTCCGGCAACGGGTCGGCGGAATCCGATCTCGACGCCCCCGTGGTGGTGCTTCCGGTGTCCGGGGCCAAGGGCCTGGAGTTCGACGCGGTGGTGCTGGTGGAGCCGGCCGAGGTGCTGGCCGAGTCACCGCGCGGCGAGAACGACCTCTACGTCGCGCTTACTCGGGCGACTCAGCGGCTCACCGTGGTGCACGACGCCCCGCTGCCCGCCGTGCTGCACCGGCTCGCCGGGTAGGGCGGCGCGCCAAGCCCCGGCGAGTCGCTACAAACTGGCGCGCGAGTCGATACGAACTGGCGCGCGAGTCGCCACGGAGCGAGCACCACGACAGGGAACCGTGTCGTCAGCCAGCCTCAGACGGCGAGCCGGCGGCGACAAGCAGGTGTTCGAGGTCGGGCCCATCGAACTCCGCGACGGCGCGCTCGTACTTCTGCATGCCCCAGCCCCAGAAGTCGAAGTCGAGCCTGCTGGAGCCGTCCATGATCGACGCCCACAGCGTCCACCCGTACTGCGACATGAGCGCGAACAGCCGCGCCCGGGCCACCTGGTCCGGCCGAGGTCGGCCGTAGTAGGCCGTTATCAGGACGTCGAGCAGCGCGGGAGGCAGCGTCGCCTCGCTCCAGATGTTCCCGAGCTCGAAGCACGGGTCGTTGTTGCCCGCGTACTCGTAGTCGATGATCCGGATGTCCTCTCCGCCCGCGCCGTCCGGCACGGCGAGAAGGTTCTCGGCGAGCAGGTCGTTGTGACAGGGCACCGTGTCCCGTCGCGGGCCGAGGGC
>JAQSWF010000167.1 GCA_029266775.1 Pseudonocardia sp. | reverse complement strand
TCAGCATCGGTCACTTCGAGCCGCCCTCGACCGGGCGGAGCAGGGTCTCGACGTCCTCACAATGCACGCGCATGCGACCACCGGGCGTCCGGTACGCGCGCAGCTTCCCGCTCTCGGCGGCACGTCGGATGGTCAGTCGAGACAGCCCGGTGCGGACGGCGGCGTCGCCAGTGCTGGTGTAGTCCGCGGGATCGATCGTTCGTGCGTCGGGCACGACAGCTCCTTGATGGAGGTGCGTGCACTGCGCTGCCTCGGCCACGTTCCGAGGTCCGTGCGGTCTCTCGGGGGCTTCCCAGCAGGTGGGGCCCCGGTGCGCGAGGGTAGGAGTCGTCCCCGGGCCGCCGCCCGACGGGACCGGACCTCGTTGTCCGCGGGACGTCGCGTGACGCCCGGATGGCGTGCACTCCGAACGCTACGCGGTGCACAGACGCAACGGCTCCGGGGGTCGGTCAGGGGCCGATCTTCCAAGTGGTCTCGATGGTGGCCGGATCGAACCGGCGCGCTCCCCGGCCCGGCGGGTGCAGCACGATCGTCAGCAGCGTGTCGACCACCGCGCGCTGCCGGGCCCGGCCGAACTCTGACGAGTCCCACAGCGCGCGGACGTCGTCTGCCTTAACCAGGTCCCCCAGCACGTCCACGCGGCCGGCATCGGCCAACTCAGCCTCGACAGCGGCCAGCCGGGCACGCGCCCGTGCGTTCGCCGTCCGGGCCTGCTCACGGCTCAACTCCCCCTCGCCGAGCATGGCGGCGATGTCGTCAAGCCGCGCCCGGATGGCCTGCGCCTCGGTGCGCAGCGCGTCCACGTCCGGCCGCGTGTCGTCGAGCAGTAGATCCGCGGCGTCGTCCCGGCTCAGCCGCTCAACGATCAGCCCGATCACGAACTCGTCGACCGGGGCCGCTGCACGGGCAACGTGCCCGTTCGAGGCACACCGGTACGTCGGCCCGTGGTACTCGTTGCGACCGGCCTGGATGTGGGCGCCGCACGCAGCACCGTCGAGCAGCTTCCCGCACGTCGCGAGCCCGGAGAGCAACCGCTGTCCCACCGGCACGGCCGGTCGCCGGGACGGGTCGGTGAGCATGCGTACGACGGCCTGAAACGTCTCCTCCGGCACGATCGCGGGCCAGGCGGCCGGTCCCACCTTCTCACCGTTGAGCGTGCGGATAGCGGCGTTCCGGGGGTTCACCAGCAGGGCCCGCACCGTCTCCGCGCGCCACGTCGCGAGCGGGCGAGGATGCGGTCCGCTGGCCTTCCGCGCCCCGGATAGCAACCCGGCCGCGTTCCACCGCCGGGCTACAGCGGCGGTGCTCACCCCGGCCAGCACGTCCCGGTAGGCGTCACGGATGGCCGCCTCCTCGGCGCTGCCGGTCGGACTTCACCGCGATCTCGTGCGCGGCAACCTCGCCGAGGATGCCCAGGGCCAACCGTCCGGCCGGGGTGGTTGCGTCCATGTCCGACCCGCGCACCGGGGCGATGATCACGCGGTGCGCCTGGCACGTCTCGACGAGCGTTAGCCGGTCACGGGGGGTCCTGAGCAAGCGATCGAAGTTCCACGTCACGATCGCGTCGACCTCCCCTCGCTCGACCGCGGCCAGCAGGGCGGCGAACTTGGGGCGAACGACCTTGCCCGCCGCGGAGGTGTCGTTCTCCATGTGCACCGCGGCGAGGGTCCAACCGCGCTGCGAGACCAGTCGCTCGCAGTCCTCCTGCTGCCGCTCGACACCCTCGGCCTCGCCGGTCTTGTCCTCGCTGATGCGGAGATAGACGTGTGCCCTCACGTGTGCGACGATACAGTCGACCGAGTCGCGTCGGTGGCGACCACGTCCAGCTCGCCGTCGCGACACCGCCAGTTCCGCGAGAGGACGACCAGGCCGCGGCGCTCGAGGTAGCGGACGGCCTCGTCCTCACCGCGACGTCCCAGCTCGTCCTTGGCTGCCATGAGTCCACGATGGGCTCGCCGGGGTCGGCCGGACAGGCTTGATCGAAAACTGTGGAGGACCGGGCGGCTTGGTGACAGCTCGGGGTGCACACGCCCCGGACGGCGTGTCCTGTCGGGCAGGTGTGCTAGAGCGGCGGCACCTCAGGAGCCGAACGGCCCGTCGCCGGGCAGCCGCAGGTCCGGCTTGTCCAGCTCCTCGACGTTCACGTCCTTGAAGGTGAGCACCCGCACGTTCTTGACGAAGCGCGCCGGCCGGTACATGTCCCACACCCAGGCGTCGGACATCCGGACCTCGAAGTAGATCTCGCCATCGGCGTTGCGGGCGGCAACGTCCACCGAGTTGGCCAGGTAGAAGCGGCGCTCGGTCTCCACCACGTAGGAGAACTGGGCGACGATATCCCGGTACTCCTTGTAGAGCGTGAGCTCCATCTCGGTCTCGTACTTCTCGAGATCCTCGGCGCTCACGGCTTCGCTCCTCCTCCGGCACCGGCCGATTCCGGTACCGCACCTTCGGGTCCGCCAGACTGGACCAGCCCAGTCTGGACCGCCCCATTCTGGACCGGTGCGGGCCCGGCTCCCACAGCGGCGCGCACGTTGACGAACGAGTAGCGGTGCACCGCGCTGGGGCCGTGTGCCCACAGCGCGGCGTCGTGCTCCGGCGTGCAGTAGCCCTTGTGGGCGTCGAACCCGTACTGCGGCAGCTCACTGTGCAGGCCGACCATGATCCGATCTCGTGTCACCTTGGCGAGCACGGACGCCGCGGCCACACACGCCGCGGCCTGGTCGCCCTTCGGCACCGCCAGCGCGGGACGGCCTAGCCCGCGCACCGCGAACCCGTCGGTCAGGACATAGCCGGGTGGGTCGGCCAACGCCGCGACGGCGCGTCGCATGCCCTCGACGTTCGCCACGTGCACCCCCCGCCGGTCGATCTCGGTGGGCGGGATCACCACGACGGCGCTATCGGCGCATCGCCGCACGATCAGCTCGAAGTACTGCTCCCGGGCGGCCGCGGTGAGCAGCTTGGAGTCGGTGAGCCCGTCGAGGCGGCGGGCGTCCCCGGGCCGCAGCACGCATGCGGCCACCACCAGCGGTCCCGCGCAGGCTCCGCGTCCGGCCTCGTCGACGCCGGCGACGGGCCCGAGGCCGTGGCGATGCAGCGCGCTCTGCAGGCTCCAGGTCCCCGACGAGCGACGGACGACCGCCCGTGCGGGCCGCCACGCGGGTGGCAGGAAAGGGCGACGTCCGGATCGTGCGGTCATCGACGACGAGCGTGTCAGGTGCCGCGCCGCGGCTGCGCAGCGGGAGGTAGGAACGGCTTGTCCACCAGACCGCCATCGGTTCGACGACGGATCAGTCCGGGCAGGGCGACGGCGAGCAGGCCGAGCGCGACGGGCTCGCCGACCGGGCCGTCCTCCGGCGCGGCCATGCCCACAGCGCGGGACTGCGGGTCGACCGACGGGATGGTCCCGAACCGGTCGACCGGCATGACGATGAGGCGGGCCTGGCCGATGACGTTGTCGACGGGGATCGGGCCGTGCCCGGGGACGCGGGAGTCCGCGGAGTTGTTGCGGCTGTCGCCCATCATCCACAGCTCGTCGTCGGGCACCGTGACCGGCCCGAACGGCGCCTGCCGCGGCGGGCCCGCCTCCGAGATGTAGGAGATGTACGGCTCCTGGAGCGGCTGGCCGTCGACCGTCACCCGGTTCTGGGGATCGCAGCACGCCACCGTCTGCCCGCCCGTGGCGATCACCCGCTTGACGAAGTCCTTCTCGTTGGGCGGCGCCAGGCCGATGAGCGACCCGAGGACCTGCAGGCCGCGCAGAAGCGGATTCGCGGTCTCCTCGACGGTGAACTCGGTGTTGCGCCAGCTGTCCGGGCCGCGGAACACGACGACATCCCCTGGCTGCGGTTCGCGGAACAGGTAGGTGACCTTGTCGACGAGCACCCGGTCGTTGGCGCACCCCGTGCAGCCGTGCAGCGTCGACTCCATCGAACCCGACGGGATCACGTACACCTTTGCGAGAAACGTCTGGATCAGGAAGGTGAGCACCAACGCGACGACGACGAGGATCGGCAGCTCCCGCCAGAAGCTCGAGCGGCGACGCTTCTGCGGGCGCCCGGTCCGGGCGGATGTCGGGGGGCGGTAGGTCGTGGCCGGCCGCTCACCGGGCGCACCGTGGTGGCGGGGCGGACGGACGTCGGCGTGGTCCGGGGCGCGGTCGGTGACGCCCGACGCCGGTGTCGACGAGGCGCGCTCCGTCTCGATGGCGGCGACGGAGGGCAGAGCCTCCGTGGACACGTCGTCCGACGGGCCGACGGGTCGGGCGGGGTGCCCGAGGGGCGGCGCCGGGTCGCCGAGCGGACGCGACGCCGCCGACGGGTCCACCGAGCCGTACCGCAGGTGCTGTGCCCGCCGGTCGTCCGGGAGCTCGGGTGGCGCCACGGCACGAGGCTACGTCACCGCGGCGGCCGCGGTCAGGACGCGGACGGCGCCTCGCGCTTCTCCTTGATCTTCGCGGCCTTGCCGCGGAGTTCGCGGAGGTAGTACAGCTTCGCCCGCCGGACGTCGCCGCGGGTGGCGACCTCGATCCGGTCGATGTTCGGCGAGTGCACCGGGAAGGTCCGCTCGACGCCGACACCGAACGAGATCTTGCGGACCGTGAAGGTCTCGCGGGCGCCCGCACCCTGACGGCGGATCACGACACCCTGGAACACCTGGATCCGCGACCGTGTGCCCTCGATGACCTTGACGTGCACCTTGAGCGTGTCTCCCGGCCGGAAGTCGGGGATGTCGGAGCGCAAGCTCTGCGCGTCCAGGGCGTCCAGGGTGTTCATCGGGTCCGTCCTCGTCTGATCGCGGTCGTGCGGAGGCGCTGCTCCGTGCAAGGGGGTCGGCGCCCGGCCGGCCCGATCTCGGGCGCCGGCAACCCGTCCATAGTGCCAGACGGCCGTGGTCAGGGTGAAACGGGCTGCTCGTCGCCCCGGCCGCCGCCGATGTTCGCCAGCAGCGCGCGGTCCGTGGCGTCGAGCGCGTCGGGCGGAAGGGCGTCGAGCAGGTCGGGCCGGCGGACCGCGGTGCGCTCGAGCGCCCGGTCGCGCCGCCACCGTGCGATCGCGGCGTGGTTCCCGCCGCGCAGCACCTCGGGCACCGTGTGCCCGCGCCAGGTCGGCGGGCGGGTGTAGGCCGGGCCCTCGAGCAGGCCGTCCGAGAACGAGTCCTGCTCGGCCGAGTCGGGGTTGCCGAGCACTCCGGGCAGCAGCCGGGCCACGGCCTCGACGATCACCAGGACCGCGGCCTCCCCGCCGACGAGGACATAGTCCCCGATGCTCACCTCGTCGACGGGCATCCGGGTGGCGGCGTCGTCGATCACGCGCTGGTCGATGCCCTCGTACCGGCCGCACGCGAAGAGCAGGCGCGGCTCACGCGCCCACGCCTGCGCGGTGGCCTGCGTGAACGGCCGGCCGGACGGGGTGGGCACGACGAGCCGCGGCGGCGTCGGATCGGCGGCCGCAACGGCGTCGAGCGCCTCGCCCCAGACCTGCGGCCGCATCACCATGCCGGGACCGCCGCCGTACGGGGCGTCGTCGACGGCCTGGTGGACGTCGTGCGTCCACATGCGCAGGTCGTGCACCGCGAGGTCGACCAGCCCGCGCTCGATCGCCCGACCGAGCAGCGCCTCACGCAGCGGCGCGAGGTAGGCCGGGAAGATCGTGACAACGTCGATGCGCACGTGGTCGATGGTGGCAGGCGGCGTCTGCGGGGCGGCAGCGGCCGTGCAGGGACGTCCACGGCACCGCGAGATGCGCTCCATCGCTGTTTGATCTTGGCGGAACAGCGAAGGGGTGCCTGTCGCGTGCGAGACGCTGTGGACAGGCCCTCGCGGGGCCCTCGCACCCGGACCATTCGACATGCGTCACTCCACGAGACGGTGAACGGGTCATCAGCGGGGTCCGAACCCCGCTGATGACCCGTTCGCGGCCATGGCGATCAGCGAGAAGATCAACTAGGGCCCCAGGCGCCGAGGAGCGGAAACGGCAGCACCCCGGCTCTCAACCGGATGCGAGCTGCCGGCGTTCG
Organism: Pseudonocardia sp.; assembly: GCA_029266775.1. Lineage (GTDB taxonomy): Bacteria > Actinomycetota > Actinomycetes > Mycobacteriales > Pseudonocardiaceae > Pseudonocardia. The sequence continues at coordinate 14,326 of JAQSWF010000167.1, read as the reverse complement.
CGCTCAGCGGCACCTCAGCGCATGCGCGCGACTTGCGGTCGGTGCGCGCGGCATGGCGCGCGCAGCTCCTCATTCCGCGCGACGCCACATCTCGCGAGCGGCGCCACGTTCCGCGCGCGGCGCCACATTTCGCGCTGAATGCCCGCGGCCGCAAGGACGGCGGTCAGCCCGCGCGCCGACCCGCCCGAGCTCGACAGGGAAGCGATGTCAACCACGTTGACGGTCAGGGCAGGTCCAGCAGGCCTTCGGGCGGGGTCAGGACCACGCGCCCGCCATCCAGGTCCACGGTCGGCACGATCTCGCGGACGAACGGCACCAGCGCATCGGGCAGCTCCGGCCGGGCGAGCACCAGCAGCTCGCCGCCGGGCCCGTGCACCACCTCGCGCACGGTGCCCACCACGGCACCGTCGACCAGCTCGGCGCGCAACCCCTCCAGCTGATGGACGTGGAACTCGTCGGGGTCACCGGTGGGTGGGAGCGCCGCCGCGTCGATCAGGAGCCGGCTGCCCCGCAGCGCCTCGACGGCGTCGCGATCGACCGCCTCGGCGAACCGGACGAGCAGCCGGCCCGAGTGCGGGCGCGACGTCTCCACGGTCAGCACGCCCAACGGCGCGCCGTCGGCAGCGGCCCGCACCAGGACGGTGCCGGGCGCGAAGCGCTCCTCGGGCGAGTCCGTGCGGACCTCGACGACCAGCTCGCCGCGCAGCCCGTGCGGGCGCACGACGACGCCCACCAGGAGCGCGCCGGGACCCTCAGCGGTCGGTGTCGACGACATCCACCCGCACGCCCCGCCCGCCGATGCCGTTCACGACGGTGCGCAGCGCGGTGGCGGTGCGGCCGCCGCGGCCGATGACCTTGCCCAGGTCGTCCGGGTGGACCCGGACCTCCAGCGTCCGGCCCCGGCGTGTGGTCACCAGATCGACACGCACCTCGTCGGGATGATCGACGATGCCGCGGACCAGGTGCTCCAGCGCGTCTGCGAGAACACTCACGAGTTCTCCTCGCTCACGCTCGTCGGCGCCGTGTCTGATCGTGAGCTCGCGAGCCCGCTCACGACTCGGCAGGCGCCTCGGCGGCCGCTGTGCCCTCGGGGGCCTCGTCGGCGCGCGGGCGCCGCCGCCGCGGCGTGGTGGCCTCGGTCGTGGGCTCGTCGTTCGCCGCGGCCAGGGCTGCCTGGAACCGCGCGAGCTTGTCGACCTTCTCCGGCTGCGGCTTGAGCGTGCCCTCGGCGCCGGGTAGGCCCTTGAACCGCTGCCAGTCGCCGGTGACCTCCAGGAGGTGCCGGACGGAGTCCGTCGGCTGAGCGCCGACGCCCAGCCAGTACTGGGCCCGCTCGGAGTTCACCTCGATCACGATGCGGTAGTACGGCTGACGGATCTTGCCCAGCCTCATCAGCTTGATCTTGACGGCCACGCTGTCTGGTGCTCCTCGCTCCGGTTGTGCTCGTGATTGGGTGCGCGCCGCTCGCGTGGGGCGACGGGCAGCGCGTCCCGTAGGTGTCTGTTGGCCGCGGCACGGTGGAGGGCCAGCCGCGGGGCCGATCCACCATTCTGCCAGACGGCTCCCCGACCGGGACGCCCCGGCGGTGCCTCTACTGCAGCGGAGCGACGCCGAGCAGCGCCAGGGCCAGGACGACTCCGGGCAGCAGGTTGTTCACCTGGTGGGCGACGACGCTGGCGCCGAGGCGTCCCGTGCGCAGCCGGGCCAGCGCGATCGGCAGCGCGACCACGAGCAGCAGGGGGGTGCGGGTGAACTCGAAGTGCGCCACCGCGAACAGCAGCGTCGTCACGACGAACGGCGCCCACCGCGGCACCCGCATCTGCTCGACCGCACCCCAGAGCAGCCCCCGGTAGACGATCTCTTCGCACAGCGGGGCCAGCAGGACGACGACGAGCAGCAGCCCGATCGCGGTGAATGGGCCCGCGCGAAGCCCGGCGAAGACCTCGCCGATCGCCGAGCTCGCCGAGTCCGGCCCGACGATGACGACGTAGAGAATCGACGCCGGGATGGTCACGAACAGACCGCCGAAGCCGTACGCGAGGCCGACGCGGATGTCGTCCCACGACCAGACCAGTCCCAGGTCCGCCCTCGGCCCGTTGCCGCGCAGGGACGTGATGAGGATGGCGGTCCCGGCCGCGAGGACCGTCGGTACGGCCAGCGCCACGGTCAGGGTGGCGACGGAGGTGCCTTCGCTCGCGATGAGGACGCTGATCAGCAGCGACACTCCGAGGAACACCGCCTCGACCACAACATATGCGCCGACGCCCCAGCGGTGGGTCCGGGTCGACAGCGGCGCGCCCGAACCCTGCGGCGTCGAGGTCTGGGATCCCACGGGCCGGGGCTCCGAGATCTGGGGCTCTGAGGCCTGGGGCACCGCCGTGGCCATGGCCTCGCCCGCTCCGGCACCGTCCACCGCGTGTTCGCCGGACGTGCCGTGCTCCCTGTCCGGCGCACTCACTCTGACGACGCTACTCGGCGCATGCCCCCTGTCGCGCCCGCCTCACCTCGAACGTGTGCACAGCGCACGGTGATCGCCGGCCGACCGACCTGCCTCCCTGTCGCGATCGGCTAGGACCGCCTGTCGACGACCCGTCCCCGAAGCAGGATCAGCGCCGGCCGAGACAGCACGGCCGGGTCCGTCCGTGGGTCGTCCAGATAGACGACCAGATCAGCCGACGCACCCGGAACCAGCGCGGGCCGACCCAGCCACTCCCGCGCCGCCCAGCTCGCCGCGCCAAGCGCGTCCAGGGCAGGGAGCCCTGCGGCGTGCAGGGCGACGACCTCGTCCGCGATCCGCCCGTGACGGATTCCCCCACCGGCGTCCGTGCCGGCGAAGACCGGCACCCCGGCTTCGACGGCTCGCCGCACGACGCCGTGGGCTCTCGCGTGCAGCGCGCGCATGTGCGCCGCGTAGGCCGGAAACCGCTCCGCTCGCTCCGCGACGCCCGGAAAGGTGTCGATGTTGATCAGGGTGGGGACGAGCGCGGTGCCCCGGCGGGCCATCTCGTCGATCAGATCGTCGGTGAGCCCGGTTCCGTGCTCGATACAGTCGATGCCGGCGCGGATGAGGCCGGGCAGGGCCTCCGAGCCGAAGACGTGCGCCGTGACCCGGGCACCGGCCGCGTGCGCGGCCGCGATCGCGGCCACCAGCACGTCGTCGGGCCACAGCGGCGCGAGGTCCCCGGTCCCGCGGTCGATCCAGTCGCCGACGAGCTTCACCCAGCCGTCGCCCGTCCGCGCCTGCTTGGCGACGGCCTCGGGCAGCAGGGCCGGGACGTCCAGCTCGAGGGCCAGGCCCGGGATGTAGCGCTTGGGCCGGGCGAGGTGGCGGCCGGCACGGACGATCTCCGGCAGATCCGACCGGCGCTGCAGCGAGGTGGTGTCGACCGGGGATCCGCAGTCGCGCAGCAGCAGCGCGCCGGCGTCCCGGTCCGTCCGCGCCTGCTCCTCCGCCTCGGCGAGTGGCACGGCGCCGTGGGGGCCGATCCCGACGTGGCAGTGCGCGTCGACCAGCCCGGGGACGAGGAACCCGCCGTCCGCCAGCGTCTCGGCTCCGGGCAGCGGATTGCCGGCGACCAGGCCGGCCGCGTCCACGAACAGCTCGGTGTCCCGCCCGCCCTCCGGGCCCAGGAGGACTCCCCGGAGGCGGTACACGCGCTACTTGCCCTTCGGGAACTTCAGCTTCGTCGGGTCGAAGCCCGGCGGCAGCTGGTCCAGCCCCGCGAGCCCCGGCGGCAGCTCGCGCAGCCCTGGCGGCATGCCCGAGAGGTCCGGCATGCCGGCGGGCAGTCGCTGCGGCGATTGGCGGGCCGGCTTGCCCTTCGCACCCTTCTTGCCCTTGCGGCTCTTGGCCAGGCGCTTGGTGGCGCTGCGGCTGCCGAACCCGAACTGGCCCGCCATCTGCTTCATCATCTTGCGAGCCTCGAAGAAGCGGTTGACGAGGTCGTTCACGTCGCCGACCGACACCCCGGAACCGTTGGCGATCCGCAACCGCCGTGAGCCGTTGATGATCTTGGGCTCGGCCCGCTCGGCCGGGGTCATGCCGCGGATGATCGCCTGCAGCTTGTCCAGCTGGCGGTCGTCGACCTGCGCGAGCTGATCCTTCATCTGGTTCGCACCGGGCAGCATGCCCAGGATGTTGCCGATCGGGCCCATCTTGCGGATCGCGAGCATCTGCTCGAGGAAGTCTTCCAGCGTGAGCTCGCCGGTGCCGATCTTCGCGGCCGTCTTGGCGGTCTGCTCCGCATCGAACGCCTGCTCCGCCTGCTCGATGAGGGTGAGCAGGTCCCCCATGCCGAGGATCCGCGACGCCATCCGGTCGGGATGGAAGACGTCGAAGTCGGCCAGCGTCTCTCCGTTGCTGGCGAACAGGATCGGCTGGCCGGTGACCTGCCGCACGGACAGCGCCGCGCCACCGCGGGCGTCACCATCCAGCTTCGTCAGCACGACGCCGGTGAACCCCACGCCGTCGCGGAACGCCTCGGCGGTGGCCACGGCGTCCTGACCGATCATCGCGTCGACGACGAAGAGGATCTCGTCCGGGTCGACGGCGTCCCGGATGTCCGCAGCCTGCTGCATCAGCTCGGCGTCCACGCCGAGCCGGCCCGCGGTGTCGACGACGACGACGTCGTAGTGCTTGTCCCGGGCCATGCCGACGCCGCGGCGGGAGACGTCCACCGGGTCGCCGACGCCGTTGCCGGGTTCGGGCGCGAACGTGGGCACCCCGGCCCGCTCGCCGACGATCTGCAGCTGGTTCACCGCGTTCGGCCGCTGCAGGTCCGCCGCGACGAGCAGCGGGGTGTGACCCTGGTCTTTGAGCCACCGGGCGAGCTTGCCGGCCAGGGTCGTCTTGCCGGAGCCCTGCAGGCCGGCAAGCATGATCACCGTCGGCGGCTCCTTGGCGAGCGCGAGCCGGCGGGTCTCGCCGCCGAGGATGCCGATCAGCTCCTCGTTGACGATCTTGACGACCTGCTGGGCGGGGTTCAGCGCGCCCGAGACCTCCGCGCCCTTCGCCCGCTCCTTGATCCGGTTGATGAAGGCGCGCACGACCGGCAGCGCGACGTCGGCCTCCAGCAGCGCGATGCGGATCTCACGCGCGGTCGCGTCGATGTCGGCGTCGGAGAGGCGCCCCTTGCCGCGCAGATCGCGAAGCGCACCATTCAGGCGGTCGGAGAGGGTGTCGAACACCCATACGAGCCTACTGAAGGCGGCGGCCGTGCAGCACGGGTCCCGCCGCTGCCGCTGTCCGCCGTCCGGGCGAACGGCGTCAAGATCGGTATTACTGCCCGTGTTCTTACGGTCTGGTGGTGGACAGCAGTAGGCTCCGCCGGCGGGGGTCCGACGTCCGGCGCTGCTCGCCGCGGCAGAAGCAGCTGATCGTTTCGGATACGGAAGGGCGGCTCCGGTGGAGACGACAGGCCGGTCCGCGGTGTCGGTCGGGCGACCCGCGGCCATGGCGACACCCGCGGGCGTGGCACCGCCGGGCCGTGAGCGGGCGCTCGCCGATCCGGGCCCGCACGCCGTCGTCCTGCTCGACGACGCACACGACCTGGACGAGCGAGAAGTCCACACGCTCCGGCAGTGCGCAACGCGCTCGGGCGTCCGCATCATCGTGGCGCACCGCCCGCTGGCCGGCGCGGCAGGGCTGCCGGCCTTCCTGCGCGCGGTCGAGGTCGGCGGCCGCGGAGTCGTGCTCGGGCCGCTCGGCCGGGCCGGCGTGGCGGAGCGGGCGGCGGTGCTGCTCGGCGGGCGCCAGGACCCGGCACTGGTCGAGCACGTCCTCGAGCAGACCGCAGGGCACCCCCGGCTGGTCGATCGGCTGCTGACGGGCCTGCGCGACGCCGCACAGGGCGGCGTGGGTCAGAGCAGTGCCGGTCGGGAAGGCGCCGGGCGGGCGGAGGCGCTCCCCGCGGGAGTCTTGCGCCAGGTCGTGGCCGACGTCGCGACGCACCCCGTGGAGCTGCGCCGTCTGCTCCAGGCCCGGGCCCTCGGGGCGCCCGTCGATCCGGCGATCCTCGCCCCGGTGCTGGACGTGCCGCTCGACGACGCCGCCGTGCTCGTGGACCGGGCCGTCGCGGCCGGCCTCGTCCTCGACGACGGGTCCCTCCCCCCGCTGCTCCGGCTCGCGGTGCTCACGGGCGTCGGGGTCGCGCACCGCGCAGCCCTCCACCGCCGGATCGCCGAGTTCCGTCTCGCACAGGGCGGGGACGTCGAGAACATCGCGGACAGCCTGGTCGGCTCGGGCCTGCACGGCAGCACCGTCGCAACGGTGCTGGAGCAGGCCGCCGACGACGCCCTGCATCGCAGTCGCCCGGCGGCTCGTGTGCTGTACGAGGCTGCCGTCGGCGCCGGGAAGCCGGCACTGGACCTGGCCGACCGGCGGGCCGAGGCCGCGCTGACCGCAGGCGAGCTGGACGCGGCACTGGCCTTCGCCGACCAGGTCCTCACCGCTCGCTCACGGGTCGACGACGAGCAGGTCACGCGGGCGGTGACCGTTGCGGCTGCCGCGCTGGCGCACCGCGGCCTGCTCGCCCGCAGCGCCGAGCTGCACCGCTGGTCGGCCGCCCGACCCGACGCGGCACCCGCCGTGGCCGCCGTACCGGCGTTGATCGGCACCGGAGCGCTGGCCGACGCCGAGGACGTTCTGTCCGCTGCCATTACGAGCGGAGGCGCGGCGCCGACGGTGCTCGCCGGGGCGGAGACCCTCGTCGCCCGCGGGGTGCACCAGGCGGTGGCCGGGTCCGCGACGGCGGCGCTCTCCGACCTCACCCGCGCCGCGGCGCTGCTCGCGCCGTCGGGGCGGTCGGCGCTGCTACCGGACACCCCGGCTGCGCTTGCGGCGCTGGTCGGGCTGCACTGCGGAGAGCTCGACGTCGCCGGGTCCGTGCTGGACCGCGCCGTCGAGGCCGGGCTCGGCGGCCCCGCCGCACTGCCGCGGCACCGGCTGCTGCAGGCGTGGATCGCCATGCAGCGCGGCCGGACGGCGCAGGCGCGCACGCTGGCGACCGCGGCGCAGGAGGCTCGACCGACGACGACCGGCCTGGAGCCGCGCGACGAGCTGGCGGCGGCCGCGCTGGAGGTCGCGCTCGCCCGGCGCAGCGGGGACCTGGCCGCGCTGCTCGGCTCCTGGGGCCGGGCGCGCGAGGCCGTCGTGCGGCATCCGGTGGATCTGTACTCGCTGCTGCCGCTCGGCGAGCTGCTGGTCGGCGCCGCACGGTTGCAGCAGGACGCGTGGGTGGCGCCGTACCTGGCCGACGCCCGTGCGCTGTTGGCGCAGCTCGGCGAGCCCTCGCTCTGGGCGGCGCCGCTGCACTGGTCCGGCCTGCAGGCGGCGATCGTCGCCGGATCGAGCGGGGCGGCGGCGGAGCACGCCGCCGCGCTGGACGCAACGGCCGGGTCGGGCCGGTACGCCGCGGCGCTGGCCGCAGGCGCCGCGCAGTGGCTGCGCGTGCTCGGCGGCGACGTCGACGCCGCGGCGGTGGAGAACGCCGCACGCACCCTGCAGGCCGTCGGGCTGGGCTGGGAGGGCAGCCGCCTGGCTGGGCAGGCCGCGATCCGGACCCGCGACCGCAAGGACATGTCGGCGCTGCTCGGGTGCGCGCGCGCCGTCCAGACGGCGCCGGTGGCGGGCGGCGTCCCGCCGTCCACGGGCCCGAGCGCCGCGGCTGCCGAGCCGCCCGCTCCCCGTCGCGTCGTGCGTCCCACGCCGGGCCGCGCCGCGGCACCGCCGTCCGGCGAACCCGCTTCCGACCTCGCCACCGAGCCGGCCCCCGGCACGATCAGCGACCGGGAACGCGAGGTGGCCGAACTCGTGCTGGCCGGGCTGACCTACAAGCAGATCGGCGAGCAGCTGTTCATCTCGGCGAAAACCGTCGAGCACCACATGGCGCGGATGCGCCAGCGGCTCGGCTCAGGCAGCCGCGGGGAGCTGTTCGCCAGGCTGCGCGTCCTCGTCGACGGCAGGTCGGGCTGATCCGCTAGCCGGGGCTCCCGTTGTCAGCTCCGCAGGCCGGCCAGCACGCCCTCGCAGCTGCGCACGACGGTGCGGGCGGCATCCGCCTGTGCCCGTCCGGCCATCGGGCTCTCCGCGCGCCGGCGCCAGGTGCGGAGCGCGGCGAGTGCGGCTTCACGCAGGTCAGGCGGTTCCGTACCGACGTCCATACCGAGCCGCTGGGCCGCTGCGCTGCCCTGCCCACCCAGCAGCCGCTCGGCCTCCTCCGCCTGCTCGCGGGGCAGCTTCACCACACGCCAGCGCAGGTCGGACAGCAGCCGCAGCTCCGCGAAGTCGTGCGTGGCCGCGAGGATCCGCTCGACTTCCGCCGCGAGCGGGGCCGCACCGGGCTGCGGGTCCACGGTCAGCACGCGCTCGAGGGCGATCAACGCGGAGCGGGCCTTGAGCACGTCCCGGCGTTCGCTGAACTGGGTGGCCAGCACCTCCCGCAGCTCGACTAACCCGCTGCGGGCGACCAGCTGGTCCGCGAGGGTGGGGGCGTCCCGGCAGCCCGTGCGCAGCAGCGACACCGACAGCCGCAGCCCGAACACCCCGAAGCGGTCGAGCAGCGCGCGACGCACCTCGAGCGGGGGCCCGACCGTCTCGTCGGGATGGGTGAACCGGTCCGCGGAGAGCAGCAGCAGATCCAGCTCGTCCTGGCTCAGCGCGGCGATCGCCGCGAGGGCGGTGTACTCGTCCTGGCGCAGGGTGCGTGCGGTGAAGGCAAGCAGTCCCGCGACCGCGACGACGGTCTGGCAGAGCCCGCGCAGGGTGTCGTCAGCGCGGTAGCGGGCGGCGATGCGGCGGGCGGACATCAGCGCGTCGACCCGGCCTGCGCCGATCTCGTCGGCCCGGGACAGCACGGCGATCGTGTTCACCGGGGCCGCCCGCGCCACCCCGCGGTCGTGAAAGGACTCCAGGAACCGCACGTCGCCCGCGTGCAGGTGGCGCATCAGGTAGAGCACCGCGTCCGCCGCCGTCGGCGCGTCGTCCGGGGTGAGGAACCGGCTGGCGCGGTCGGCAGTGTCCAGCGACATCGACGCGATGCCCGGGGTGTCGATCAATGTGGTCGTGCGCAGGCCCGCGGACGGCCACGTCACCATGAGCCGGTCCACCTGCTCGACGCGGGTGCCGTCCAGGTCGATGTCCAGCGCGCCGTCGACCCGCTTGATCTGCAGCTGGCGTGAGGGGCCACCGTCGCGCGGGTGCAGCGTCACCGACGGGGCGTGGCCGTCGACGTACCAGGTGACTACGCGGGTGCACTCGCCCGCGTCCGTCGCGGCGATCGCCTCCCCGACCAGCGCGTTCAGCAAGGTCGACTTGCCCGCCTTCACCTTGCCCGCCAGCGCCAGCCGCAGCGGCTCGTCCAGACGGTCCAGGTGGTGCTGCAGCCAGCGCAGCGACGCCGGGCGGTCCCGGTACACCGCCACGCCGTGCTGCAGCGCCGTACGGACGTCGTCGCGCAGCCGCGTCACGAGGAACCCGCCAGCGCCCGAGCTCGCCCGGAGAGGTGCTCGACGCGCTCCAACTCAGCCTTGAGGTCACCGATCCGGGTCTTGCGCTCGGCCTCGCTGCTGCGCACAGCCCTCTGGGCGGCCACGACCGATGCCGTCATCGAGGTGTGGACCTGCTCGGCGAGCACGGTGAAGTGGTCGCGCAGCGTGCGCTGCGTAGTGCGCAGCATGTCCCGGGAGTCCTTGCCGACCTGGAACTGCACCTCGTCGACGTGGCGGCGCAGCGCGCCCTTGGCCTCGCTGCGGCGGCGCTGCAGCGCCCGGTCCCGCTCGTCGCGGACCTGCCTGCGGCCGAGCACGAGCGCACCGCCGAGCGCCGCGAACGGCGCGGCAACGGCCACGGCGGGGATCAGGCTCAGCGGCATGAACAGCATCAGCCCGCCCATGTAGCCCCCGCGCAGCGCGGCCAGTGCCCGGTCCCCCAGGCCCTGTGGAGCGATCTCCGGGCGATTCATCGTGCTCACGCGCGGGGCGTCCGACCGGGGCATCTCGACCAGCTCGGGCAGGGCGATGGCGCCGTCCTCGGCGAAGAGCTCCGCCACCCGCCGGGCGAGGTCGCGCGCCCGTTCCGTGGACCGCACGAAGGACGCAGAAGCCGCGACGCACACCTCGCGGTGCACCCACGCGGAGAACTGGTCCCAGACCAGCGCCGGATCGGCCGCGTCGACCAGTTCCTCGCCCTCGCGCGTGATCCGCCGCAACCGGTCGCGCAGGTCGTGCTCGACGTCGGCGACGAGGTCGGCGACGCCGTCGTTGAGCGTGATCTGCCACCGCGCCGTCCGATCCTTGAGTCGGGTGGCAGCGGCCTGCGCCCGCTCCAGCTCCGCCACCAGCGCGGCGGCGCGTTCCGGGCTCTCCTGCGCCGTCAGCTCGGCCTGCAGCGTCGTGGTCAGCTGCGCGCACACCTCCAGCACGTCGTTCGCGGTGTTGCGGCGGTCCAGCTGGTCCGCGCGCGCCAGAACCTCCTCGCGGAGGTAGCGGATGAGTACCGGGAAGCCGGACTCCTCGTTGAGCGACTTGCTCTTCGTCCGCAGCGCGACCTGACGGACGGCGGACGACACCGGGATCAGGTCGGCGGCGACGTCGGCGGCGGCCAGGTGGCCGCGGTCGAGCTCGGCGATGCGCCGCCACTGCGGGTAGAGGTCGGTCTTGGTCAGCACACACGCGACGTTCGGGCACATCCGCACGGCGGCGCGGAGGAAGTCCATCTCCGGGCGGGTGTACTCCTGCGCGGCGGCGGACACCATCACGACCGCGTCCGCGCCGGCGAGCGCGGCGGTGGTGGCGGCCCCGTGCGCCGACCCGAGCCCGCCGACACCGGGGGTGTCGACCAGCACCAACCCCCCGGCCAGCAGCGAGCGCGGGATGCCGACCTCGGCGTGCCGGAGCCCGGCCCGGTTGCCGGGGTTGCCCGCCTCCGACACGTGCGCGGCCAGCTCGCTGAGCGCGACCTGGGTGCGCTCCGGGGTGCCGTTGCCGTCCGAGTCGCGGACCAGGGCGACCGACGGGTTGTCCGCGTGCCGGACGACGGTCACGACCGACGTGGCGATGTCGTCGTCGACGGGGCAGACCGGCGCGGACACGAGGGAGTTCACCAGCTGGCTCTTGCCCTGCTTGAACTCGCCGACGACGAGTACCCGCACCGCGGGATCGGCCAGCCGCTCCTTGGTTCGCCCCAGCCGGGCCGTCAGGTCCGGCCGCTGGTAGGCCGTCGTGGCCTTGGTCGCGACCTCGACGAGCTGGATCGCCTCGGGCACCGACACGTCGTTCCCTCCTTGCGACCGCGCGGCGTGCTGGGTTCACGGCAGAAGGGCCGGTTGCCTCCCCTCCCCTCCTGGGGTGGGCAACCGGCCCTGGGTCGGGCTCAGCCTAATGCGTGTCCTCTCCATCAGTGATCGAGACACAGGCACCCGGCCGTGGCCCGAGCCGTCTCGGCGGTCAGCCGCCGAAGTCGACGTTCACGTTGTTGTCGACCAGGTCGCTCTGGTCGACCCCGGTGTCACCGCCGAAGCCGCCGTCACCGCCGGACCCGCCCGCGCCACCGGCGCCGCCCGCACCGCCGTCATCGCCCTCGGTGAGGGCCTCGAGCCCGCCGTCCCCGCGGTCGCCACCGTCGCCGCCGTCACCGCCGGACCCGCCCGACCCGCCGTCGCCGCCGTCCGCGTCGCCGCCGTCGCCGGTCTCGATGTCCTGCCTGATGTCGGTGTCGTTGTCCTGGGTGATCACGGCCGTCTCGTTGCCGTCGCCGAGCGTGGTGGTGGTGACGTTCTGCCCGTCGCCGAAGTTGTCGTTGCCGCTGCCGATGGTGGTGGCCTCGCCGAACACGCTGGCCGCGCTGCCGTCGCTGGCGCTGACGTTGCCGGTGTTGGCCTGGTTGCCGTCGCCCTGCTGCAGCACGCCGCCGTCGTCCACGTCCCCGGTGTTGATCGGCGAGTCGATCAGCTCGCTCTCGTCGATGTTGACGCTGCCGTCGCCCTGGGTGACATCGCTGTTGTCGATGTCGATCTCCTGCTGGACCTCGCTGCCGATGATCTGCTGGTTGAACGAGTTGTCCTCGATGTTGTTCGTGATGTTGTTGACGGTCGTGAACTCCTGGAAGTTGTTGACTTCCTGGGTCAGGTACTCGTGGTAGACCTCGGGGCTCGAGCCGTAGGGCGGCGGCTCGGAGGGCGTGTAGACGGGGGCCGACTGGACCGCGCTCTGGGCGCCGGCCTGGGTCGTGTCCGTGCCGAGGTCGTAGTTGCGGCTGAAGTCGGCCTGGGCGAAGTAGGCGTGCCAGCCGTCGGCCAGGTCGGCGACGTCGACGTTGTGCTCGTCGGCGAACTCCTGGATGTCGCCGTCGGGGTTCTCGATGAGCCAGCTGCGCAGGGCCTCGAGCAGGGCGGCAAGGCTGGTGGTGTCGAGAGCCATGATGATCGTCTCCTCAGGTTGTTGGTCGGGCCGTTCGTCAACCGGTCATCCGGTGCTGGGGCAGAAAGTTACGGAGAGAGCGGCGGCGGGACATCGGGGATCGCGCACAGTTCCCGATGCCCCGCATTGCGGGGTGCCGGGGGACCCGCATTGGGGGATTGGGGGCGGACCTTCCATAGGGGAAGAGGCGGGCACGGGGGGAACCGATACGGCCCCCGGACGTCAGCTACGTCAGGAACCGGGTCCGACCGTCGCCGCAGCGGGGAGCGGCCGGGCGGTGCACGACGGCTGGGGGTCGGACCCGCGTGGATCAACGCAGCGGCGCACGGCGGGGATCGACAGGGGCGACGTGGACACGCGACAGGGGGCGGTGCGTGAGGCGAGGGGCGGTGCGTGAGGCGAACGAGCAGCTCAGCCCGCGAACGGGTCGCCGACGTCGTCGGTCTCGACGTCCGCGCGCTCGTCCGCGGTGTCGAACCCGGTGCGGTCGGACGACGCGTCGGCGTAGGGGTCGCCGGCGAAGGGATCGTCGTCGCCGAGGTCGAGGCCGTCGTCGAGGTCGGGGTCCACCGTCGGTTCGGCCGTTGTCTCGACCGGAGATCCGGCGGCGTCGGGCTCCGGCGTGGGTCCGGTCGCAGCGTCGGCGGGCGCGACGAAGACCGTCGACCCGTCCAGGCCGTCGACGTCGGTGCTGGCGACCCTGTCGAGTTCATCCGGATCGTCCCGGTCGTCGGGCACGTCGTCGTCGAGCTCGTCGAGAAGCTCCCCGAGGTCCGGCGGCAGGTCGTCGCCGTCCGCCGCCATGTCCTGCGTGCCGGTGTCCCCAGTGCCGGTGTCCTCGGTGCCGGTGTCGTCGGTGACGGGGGCCGGGGTTTCGAAGGTGGCGACCTCGATGGAGCCGCTGCCGGCGAGGTGGCTCAGGTACAGCTCGGCGTCCTGGCTACCGGCGTCGAGCCCCGTGGCCGCCCAGCCGTTCGCATCGTCCGCCAGCCGCGACCAGTCGGTCCGCGCGGTGTCGAGGAAGATCGGCATCAGCTCGGCGACCTCGGCCGCGCTGTAGCCGTGCTCCTGGGCGATGTCCGACGGGCTGAGCTCTGGGCTCTCCAGGATGAGGCGAGTGACCTCCCAGATGGAGGCACTCGGCTCGGCTGTCACGGCGATCTCCCGGTCGCGTCTGCCCGGACCGCTGCCCGGGTGTTCGACCGCACGATACGAAACCACCGCGGGCCTGCAATCGGGGATCGGCAGTGCCGTTCGCGGCGCCGATGCGGGGTCAACCGGACCACCGCGGTTGGGGGGATTAGGGGATCCGCCCGAAACCTGGCCGGCCGGCCTTGACCCGTAGCGCCGGACCGATGGGATTCTCCGGGACGACCGCCCGCGCGACCGAGGGCGGCCCGCCGCGCGCCGAGATCGTCAACCTCGGTGGCCGCGCGGCGCAGATCCCGTCGGTCCTGCACTTGTCGCCCGACGGCACCGTGCTCGTGGGCGAGGCGGCCGAGCGCCGCGTCGTGACCGAGCCGGACCGGGTGGTGCGGGAGTTCAAACGGCAGGTCGGGGACCCGACGCCGATCGTGATCGACGGCGTCGACCACACCGCACACGACCTGATGGCGCTCCTCGTCGGGCACGTGGTCGACCAGGTGGCGCAGCGCCAGGGTGGACGGCCGGAACGCATCGCGCTCACGCACCCGGCGAGCTGGGGCACGCACAAGCTGGACCTGGTCCGGACGGCGCTGCAGGCGCGTGGGCTCGAGGTCGAGTTCCTCGCCGAGCCCCGGGCGGCCGCGGTGAGCTACGCCACCACCGAGCGCGTGGAGCCGGGCTCCGTCGTCGCGGTCTACGACCTGGGCGGCGGCACCTTCGACGCCGCGGTGGTCCGCAAGAACGGCGGCTTCACGTTGCTGGGCCG
>JAQSWF010000166.1 GCA_029266775.1 Pseudonocardia sp. | reverse complement strand
GATCCAGGCCACCGGGAACAGTGCGTAGATGATGATCGCCACGCCGGCGACGATCCACAGCCACTTCTCGCGGGTGGACATCACTTCTCCCCTCGAGCCTGCGACAGGTCGACCTTGAAGCCCTTGATGAACAGCGCGCAGATGAGGATCACGCACACGAACAGCAGCACGGACACCGCCGAGCCGAGGCCGATCTCGAGCCGGGAGATCGTCTGGCGGTAGGCGAGGAACGACACGGTCTCGGTGCTGTTCGCACCACCGGTCATGATGAAGATCGAGTCAAAGATGCGGAAGGCGTCGAGCGTCCGGAACAGCAGCGCGACCATGATGGCCGCCTTCATGTTCGGGATGGTGACCTTCCACATTCGCTGCCACCAGGTGGCTCCGTCGACCTTCGCCGCCTCCTGGAGCACCTCGGGCACCTGAGCCAGCCCGGCCAGCAGGAGCAGCGAGATGAAGGGTGTCGTCTTCCAGATCTCGGCCACCGCGACGACGAACAGCGCGGACCACGTGCCGCCGAACCAGTCGGTGTCTGCGCTGATGCCGGGCAGCCACGCGAACCAGGTGTTCACGAAGCCCGAGTCGATCGCGAAGGCGAACTGCCAGGCAAACGCCGACACCACCGTGATGATCGCGTACGGAATGAGGATCGCCGCGCGCAGGACCGGCCGGATCGCCTTCAGCGCCTTGACCATGACCAGCGCGAGCGCGAAGCCGAGCACCAGCTCCACGGCCACGGTCACCACGGTGAGCAGCACCGTCACGCCCAGCGCGGTCCACCAGATCTGGTCGGTGAGGACAACCCCGTAGTTCGACAGGCCGGTGAACGACCGGTTCGCCGGGTCCGTGAGCCGGTAGTCGAAGAGCGAGTCGTAGAACGCCTGCAGGATCGGGTAGGCGGTGACCAGCAGCATCACCGCGAACGCCGGGCCGGCAAGCTTCCAGCCGAGCCGCCGCTCAGCGCGGGATCGGTCGCTGAGCCCGGTAGGCGCGGACCGCGGCTGTTCCTTCTCCGTGCCCGGAGCGAGGGTCGTGGTACTCACAGCAACTCCTCCTTCGCCAGGACGGCCTGGATCAGGGCGGCGGCTTCCGGTCCGGTGACTTCCGGCACGACCTCCGACGGCGGGTGGTAGACGCGCTGCAGGCTTCCGGAGACCTCGTTGTAGTACGGGGTCTGGGGCCGTGGGGCAGCGAGTTCGAGGGAGTCGCGGATCACCCCGGCCATCGGGAACTCGGCGACGACCGCCGGGTCGTCGTAGACCGAGGCTCGCGATGCCGGGTTCCCGTTGGTGGTGAAGTAGTAGGTCTGGTTCTCCGTGCTGGTGATGCACTCGGTCGCGGTGTAGGCGAGGTCGGGGTGGCGGCTGAAGGCGCCGACCGCGAGGTTGATGCCACCCAGCGGCGGCGCGCTCGGGGTGCCGGCGGTGACCTGCGGGTACAGCGTCCAGCCATAGTCGTCCACGACGGCCCGGTCGAGGGTCCCGCCCTCGACCGCTTCCTGCGCTCGCGGCCAGACGAACGGCCAGTTCACCATGAAGCTGGCCGAGCCGTCCTCGAATGCGGAGACGTTCTCGTCCTCACCGGCGGTGGACAGCGCCGGACCACCGACACCGGTGTCGGCCACCTTGCGCATGATTCGCGCGGCCTCCGCCGCCGGCGGTTCCGCCAGGCCGAGCTGCACGTTCTCCGGCGCGTCGACGGACGGGTCGGTGATGATCGATCCGCCGCCGGACTCGATCAGCGCGTTGATCCACACCGTCAGCGACTCCGCGCGCCGGCCCTGCACCGCGAACTGGGTGTTCTGCTGCTGCGCTGCGTCGATGACCTGGTCCCAGGTGACCGGCTGCGCCATGTCCAGCCCGGCGGCCTGAACGACCGACTTCTTGTACCAGAGCAGCTGGGTGTTCGCCCAGAACGGCACCGTGACCAGCTGGCCGTCCCAGCTGGCGCCGGCCAGCGCACTGGGCAGCACGCCCTCGCTGGCTCGCCCGGCCACGTCGTCCGGCACCGGAGCGAGGAAACCCGCTTCCGCGAACTCGGGGATGTAGGGCGGGTCCAGGCTCATCAGGTCGATCGAGCTGTCCTGCGCGGCGAGCCGACGGATCAGCTGCTCGCGCTGCTCCGACGACTCCCGAGGCAGCACGGAGACCGCGATGCGGTACTGCCCACCGGCGGCCTCGGTGCACCGGCTGGCGATCTCCGCCTGCCCACCGGAGTCCGGGTTGATGTACCAGTTCAGCGTCGGTGGCCCCGCTTCCGCGCTGCCGCAGGCCGCCACGCCGCTCACGGCGAGCGCCGCGAGCGCCGCCGTTGCCGCCCGGCGCCATCGCGAATGGCTCATCCGATCCTCCGCCCTTCCGCCGACCGCTCCGCCACGTGCCTGCCCGACGGACCGAGCAGGAAACCCACGCCTCGGCCGGCGCGCCCCAATCGCAACGGTTCTGTTACCGAGGCGTCGACATGTGTCGACCTGATCGTCAGCCAATGGAGACGCCGAGGCTGTTGGAGACCAGGCGCGGCGTCTTGTTCGCGGGATCGTTGACGATCTCGACTCGGGAGGCGCCCGGCTCGCGGTAGACCAGCGTGGACGAGCCGCCGCCGTCGAGGTTCACTGCCGTGTGGATGTCCATCTTGGCGATCTGGCGGGCGAACTCCGGAAGCGTCATGCCGCCGCTGTCGGTCTGCCGGCCGTCGACGGTCACGAACGTGACGGTCTTCCCGTCCGCGGACAGGCCGACGGCACTGCGCGGTGCCCGCTCGCGGTTGGCGATCGGGTTGTCGATCGGCTCGCCCTCCCTGACGATCGGCATCCCGCCGACGGCGAACTTCGGCGCCACCCCGCTCTCCGCCACGAGCGCGTAGTCGACCTGCACCGCGTCGCCGGCCTTCAGGCTGCTCAGCCGCCCTGCCCCCGCGTCGCGGCCGACGAGGGCGATCTCGCCGGGCTTGAGCGCGCCGCCCTGCGGAGACCCCGTCGACGCCACAGCACCGTCGCGCACGAGCACCTCGACCCGGTCGGACGCGCACGGTGCCGTCGGGTCCTCGTCGGTGCCGCACAGCGTTCTCGCCCGGTCGTAGTCGCCCCAGACGTTGGTGAAGATGCCGATGCCGTCGACCGGGACGGCGTGCTGGTTGAGCGCCACCGCCGGCCACTCTGCCTGCGGTGCGCGCACCGTCGCCTCGAGCCGAAGCCGGTCCACCCGAGCGGCGCCGTCGTCGCCGATGGTGAAGGCGTAGTCGGTCTCCGCGCCGGCCACCGGTGGGGCGGCGCGCCGGCCCTGCGGCACGGCCGCTTTGAGCGCTCGCCCGTCCCGCACCGCGGGACCGGCCGCGGCGCTGCTGCGGCCGATGTCGAAGAAGTCGCCGTTGATCGCGGCGACGGCGCCGACGTCGTTGGCCATGTCCGTGACGGTCGCCCGGGAGGCGACGATCCCGGAGTCGAGCAGGGTGACCCGCACCCCGGGGCGCGTGAGGTCGACCTCGACGACGTCGCCCTCGACGGGCCGTCCGCCCGCCTTCGCCGTGAACTCCCGGTGCGTCACGCCGTCGTGCTCGGCCGGAGCCGCGGCGGTCGGAACGGCGAGCGCCGCCGAGGCGACCAGCCCCGCGATCCCGATGGTCACGATCCGGCGCACAGCCGCACGCGTCAACACACGCACCCCCCGACAGGTGTGATCAACGGTCCGGCATCGCATCACGATCCGGCGGGCAGGTGGGGGACGCGAGCGACGACTCGCCGCCACCGCCGTCGCCGAGCGCGCGGGCCCCCGGTCAGCCGCCCAGTCGGCGTCGGGTGGCGCGCATCGTCACCCGCTCACCTCTGCCGTCAGGAGGCGCGTTCGCTCGTCACGGGCAGCCGATTGATCGGGTGATCCAGCACGCCCCAGAGCACCTGGGTGGCGTAGGACCGCCACGGGCGCCAGCGCTCGCTGTGCCGGAGCAGGTCGCGCCCGGCAGGCAGCCCGAGCCGGCGGACGGCGTCGAGCACGCCGAGGTCGGTCGCCGGGAAGGCGTCGGGATCCCCGAGCGCCCGCATAGCGATCGACGCGACGGTCCACGGACCGACACCGGGGATCTCCTGCAGCTGCGCGATCGCGCGAGCGCGGTCCGCTCCGGGCGACAGGTCCAGGTCCGATCGGGCCAAGGCGCCGGCGACGGCGGTGAGCGTGTGGGCGCGTCGGCGCGGCATCGGCAAGGTGTCGGGGTCGACGGCGGCGAGCGCCTCGGCCGCCGGGAACGAGTGGGTCAGGGTGCTCCCCGGAACGAGGAGCGGCGCCGGCAGGGGCGTGCCGACCGCGACGAGCAGGCGCCGGGTCAGCGTCCGCGCAGCCGAGGTGGACACCTGCTGGCCGAGCACGATGCGGACGGCCAGCTCGTCGCCGTCGACGCAGCGCGGCACCCGCCTGCCCGGTGCGGTGGCGACGGCGGCGGCGAGCAGCGGGTCGTCGGCGAGCGCGGCGTCGATCGCAGCCGGGTCGGCGTCGAGGTCGAGCAGCCAGCGGCAGCGGGCGACGGCAGCGGTGAGGTCGCGGTAGTCGCTCAGCCGGACGGTGGCGGCGACGTGGTCCTGCCCGGGGCGCAGCGCGACGATCGCCGGGCCGTGGGACAGGGACAACGTCCGGTGGTAGGCGCCCTCGCGCCACTCCTCGAGCCCGGGCACGGAGGTGGCGACCAGGTGCGCGAACACGCCCTCGGCGTGAAACGGCGTGCGCGCGGCGAGGCGCAGCTGGAGCGTGGTGGGTGCAGTGGCACCGGGGCGGGCCCGCTGCCGCAGCGTCGTCGGGGTGAGGGCGAAGACCTGGCGGATGGTGTCGTTGAACTGGCGGATCGAGTCGAACCCGGCGGCGAAGGCGATCTCAGACATCGGCAGCGCCGTCGACTCGATCAACGTCCGGGCCGTGTGGGCCCGCTGCGCTCGAGCGAGAGCGAGCGGGCCGGCGCCGAGCTCGTCGACGAGCGAGCGCTGCAGCTGCCGGGTCGAGTAGCCCAGGCGCGCGGCGAGGGCGGGGACGCCACCGCGGTCGACGACGCCGTCGGCGATCAGGCGCATCGCGCGGGCGACGAGGTCCGCGCGAGCCACCCAGTCCGGCGACCCCGGAGACACGTGCGGCCGGCAGCGCTTGCACGCACGGAAGCCGGCGTTGAGGGCGGCGGCCGCCGTCGCGAAGAACCGGCAGTGCTCGAAGATCGGCATCCGCGCCGGGCACGAGGGACGGCAGTAGATCCGCGTGGAGGTCACCCCGACGTAGAACTGGCCGTCGTAGCGGGTGTCTCGGCTGCGCATGAAGCGGTAGCACTGCTCGGGATCGTCGACAACGTGCGGCACGACCCCGAGTCTGGCCACCTGTCCCGCTCCTCTCTGGCGGTTTCGCGACAGCATCAGCCTCGCAGCTCGCCCAGGCGAGCCCCAATTTCCGGATCGATGCCGGCGCCGATGCTGTTGTCGGGAAACCGCCAGCTGCCTGCGGCCCCGGCGACCACGATGACGCTGCACCGAACGCAAGGAGGGCTGCAGCCGTGAGCGCGTGGGCCACAACCGTACGGTCGCCTGTCGGGGTGCTCGATCTCATCGCCGACGACGACGGCGCCGTGACGCACCTGCTGTTCGACCTCGAACAGCCGTGGGACAGCGCGTGGTGGAGCCTGCGACACGACCCGCGCCCCTTCCTCGACGTGGTCGCCCAGCTGGAGGAGTACTTCGCGGGTGAGCGGACGCAGTTCGACGTCCCGCTCGCTCCGCGCGGGACGGCCTTCCAGCGCGCTGCCTGGGACGCGCTACGCGCCATCCCCTACGGCCGGACGTCCAGTTACGTCGCGCAGGCTCGGGCGATCGGCCGGCCGTCTGCGGCGCGCGCAGTCGGCGCCGCCAACGGCCGCAACCCGATCGCCGTCGTGCTGCCGTGCCATCGCGTCGTCGGCGCGTCCGGGTCGCTGACCGGCTACGGCGGCGGCCTCGACCGCAAGCGCTGGCTGCTGGAGCACGAACGACGTCACGTCACCGCGCGTCTTCCCACGGCCTGAGGATGATCTTGCCGGTGGTGTCGCGGCCCTCGAGGAGCCGGTGCGCCTCGGCCGCCGCGGACAGCGGCATGCGTGGCCCGAGGGGCACGGTGACCGTTCCGGACGCGACGTGCCCGATGAGGGTCTGAAGGGCGGAGAGGGCGGCCTCGGGCTTGAGTCCGAAGTAGAGGCCGGATGGTCGACGGGCTAACCCGCGCCCACCTCGCCGCGCGTGCGGTCCTGCGTGATCACGGTGCTGCGGCCGTCGGCTGGACCGTCGCTGTACTGGCGTACGAGCCGGTGCCGGGTGCCGAGGACGCGTGGCGGCACTACTCCCGGCTCTGGCACGACCGCTTTCTCGAGGTTGCGCGCGACGACGACTGGGTCGGTCTGCAGATCTACACCGCCGAGAAGGTCGGTCCGGACGGGCCCGAGGGTCCTCCCGCCGGCGCCGAGCTGACCCAGATGCGGTGGGAGTTCCGCCCCGACGCCCTTGGGATCGCGCTCCGGCACGCCGCCACCGTCGTCCCCGAGGTGCCGATCATCGTCACCGAGAACGGCCTCCCCACTGCCGACGACACCCGCCGCGTCGCCTTCATCGACGGCGCGGTGGAGTCCCTCCACTCCGCGGTCGCCGACGGGATCGACGTCCGCGGATACTTCCACTGGAGCTTCATGGACAACTTCGAGTGGGCCCGCGGGTACACACTCCGGTTCGGTCTCGTGGCGGTGGACCGAACGACGTTCGTACGGACCCCGAAGCCCAGCGCGCACCGGCTCGGCGCCATCGCCCGGACAGCGCGGCGCAACCGGGTGTGAAGGAGATCGATGGTGAGGTGAACCGGTCCTATGTCGTCACCGGTGGAGGTCGCGGTATCGGCCGGGCCATCGTCGAGCGACTGCTCGCCGATGGGGGCGGCGTCGTTGCGGTCGAGCTGGACCCGACGGCGCTGGAGTGGACAGCGCGGCATCCCGCGGGCTCACGGGTCGTCGGGCTGGTGGGCAGCGCTGCAGATCCGGACATCGCCGAGCAGGCGGCCGAGCGCGCGGAGGTGCTCGGGCCGCTCGCCGGGTGGGTCAACAACGCTGCGGTGTTCCGCGATGCCGCCCTGCACACCGCGGCGCCCTCCGCGGTGCTCGACCTGATCACGCTCACCCTCGCCCCCGCGGTCGTCGGCTGCGCCACCGCGGTGCGCCGGTTCCTCGCCGCCGGCACTCCCGGCGCCATCGTGAACGTCTCCAGCCACCAGGCGCAGCGTGCCGTGCGGGGCTCCCTGCCGTACACGACGGCCAAGGCGGCCATCAAGGGGCTCACCCGCGCTGCGGCGGTCGACCACGGCCCCGCCGGGATCAGGGTGAACGCAGTAGCTCTCGGACCGATCCGTACCGAGCGCTACGACGCCTATCTCGCCGAGCAGGGC
>JAQSWF010000008.1 GCA_029266775.1 Pseudonocardia sp. | reverse complement strand
GTGACGGCGCTGGCGCGGCTCGCGTCGGGGCTGCCCGGTTTGTCGCCGCGTCATCGAGACGGTTCACCGAACCAGTATGGCAGCCGCACTTCGTTATGAGGTCTGCCGTTCGAGTCGTGCCCGGTGGTGGAACCATCTCGCGCGGGCTTGGTGGCGGCGTCTCCAGATGCTCCATCGCAGGTGGTGGTGTTCGGGCAGGTGCCGGCGGGTGACCAGGTTGAACAGCCGTTTGATCTCGGCGACGGTGAGCGGGATCAGCCCCGGCTCTCGGGGTGGTGGCTGGTCGGGCCGGGTAGGCATTGGCGCGGGTGGCCGGTGGCGGGTGGCGGCGTCGGCGGCGGTGACCGCGCAGACGGCGAGTGCGGCCATCACCAGCACGGTGTGGCGCGGCAGGGCGGTGTAGCGGCGGGCCTGGGAGTGGTCGAGTCCGAAGTGGTCCTTGCCGAACTCGAAGTCCTCCTCGACCGGCCAGCGCAGGCAGGCCACCGCGACCAGGGTGGCCAGCGTGACGGGCCGCCCGGGTGGGACGTAGCAGAAGTGGTAGGCCAGTTCCCCGGACAGGTGGTGGCGGCGGATGAGCAGGAAGTCGCGCGGGCTGGTGGTCCCCACCCACGCCCAGGCGTAGCTGCGGTCGCCCGTCGAGCCGGGAACGGTCATGGTCTGCCAGTGCTGCTTGCCGGCCAGGTGGGTGGCGGCGAGGGTGTCGACGCGCAGCCGGGTGGCCGGGTTGAGGTCGAGGGTGAACGCGCAGCCCACGCGCAGCACGTAGCCGATCTGGTGATCCTCCAGGTGCCGGCGCAGCCGACCGCAACGGCCGTAGACCTCGTCGCCGGCGCACCATGGGGGCATCGTCTGATCGGCGATTCCGTCGGTGATGATGTCGATGGCCAGCTGTGGTTTCGTTCGGAAGACGGCATCGGCGGGGATGCCGAGCGCGACGCGGCGGTCCGGGTCGGCGAGTTGCTCGGTGGGCAGGGACCAGGCCATCGGCCACAGCCCACCCGCCGCCTGACACCCACCCCGCCGGCAACCCGGCCCGAACACCGATCAGTGGAAGAGCTGGACAGACCAGCGACTCCAGCACGCCCCCCGACACCCACCAACGTGATCAACTGAAACCAAGATCACTCACGCAGCTCCTCTGCGGATCGAGGCTTAGTGCAAGACGCCCGGCGGAGGCCGCCGTGCGGGGCCGTGCTGATCAGCGCCGCGTGCACCTTTGCCGCGTGCACCTGTGTGGGAACGTCGGGCGCGCTCGCCGACGTCTCGGTGCTCGACCCTGCGGTGGGTTGGCGGTGGCCGGAGCGTTGGCCGGGCTGAATCCGGCGCTTCCCGCCGTTCTCCTCGGCGCGTCGCGGGGGGCCGGGAGCACCAGAGCCGGGCCCGGGTGGCCGGCTCGACGGCGGCCAGAGGAGTTGCCATGAACCAGTCAGGACAAAGACCGAACCGACATGTGCCGCGCTCGACGCCGCCGCGGCGTCCGCTCGGGCTGCAAACCGCGCCGCCGCTCAGGCGGCACAACCCGGGTGGCCCGCTACGGCCGGACCGGCGCGCTCATCGACCTTTTGGGCAACCCGCGGCATCTGGCTGGCGTGGTGGTGCGGGCTGGGCCGCGGCGAGGGCTCGCCGGGCGACGGCGAGGCTTGCGGGGAGGGAGAGTGCCTCGCCCTCGGCGAGCGCGGCGTCGGTGGCGGTGTCGCCGGGCCGGGCGCGGACGTGGACGAGCGCGGCGTTGAGGCGTTGGGCATCGACGGCGAGCCGGGCACCTGGAAGCCGGGCATCTGGTGGATGTGGGCGCGGACCGCCCCGGCACCTCTTCACCGGCCGCATGGCCATTGGCCTGGACCCGGTCGGCTATCCAAGCTGGGTCGGACGAAGTCGGAAAGATCGCACCTCGTTGCCACCGCCGCCGGATTCACGGGCGTCGAAGGGACGGGCGAGCGCGACCGCGCCGGCCCAGGCCAGGGCGGCCGGAGCGCCCAATACCGGACCGGCCCGGGGTCGTGGGCCCTCTCCAGGGAACCCTGCTGCGCTGGCACGCCCACCTGGTCCATGCGGATGCGCTGTGGCGGGTGTGCGTCCGCATGGTCGAGCCGGACCAAGCCCGGGCCCGCGCACACATCGACGGTGCGGTCGCCTCTGCGGTGCTGGATATGGTGTCGATCATCCGCTGAGGACCAGCGCGGCATGTGAACCACGCTACGGCGCTGGCTTGCAGCATCGCGGCCCGATCGGTGAGGGGGCGGCGAGGACCTGCGCCCAGGAGCACAACGTCTGGCCACCCGCGGAGTCGATTGGCCCGCTGTCGCACGGCCTAGCGCATGATCGCCGATGAGCGCGTCGTCCCCTGCTTCGCCCAATGGCGTCCTCGAGCGCTGCCGGCCCACACAGACGCCAACCCCCCGGACCGTGGGTCACACGTTGAGCGGCGTTCGCGGGCTGCGGGGTAGGGAGTTCTCGACCGGCTCGGCGGCTGCGACGCCGCGCATGCGGCCGCGACGCCGCAGACGAGCACGACGGTCAGGTGGCGGCAGTGACGATCCGCAGACGATAGCCATGGGGACACTCGCGGTCCCAGCGCGGAGCGGATGCGGGCGGACCGGCTGGCAGGCTTGAGCCGCTCGAGCCCTGAGGCCGCCGTTCCGCTGGAGCATAGATCGCGAAGTGCGGAGTATTTACGGCTTTGCTCGTCCCTCTGCCGATCAGTGCAGTGGTGGGTCGGTCAGGTCCTGGTCGAGCTCGGTGAGGGTGAGGATCTGGGCGGTGGCGGTGCCGGGTTGTGTTTGCAGGTGCAGGCGGCCGGGGGCGGCGTGCACGGCTTCGAGGAGGAGACCGACGCCTGCGCTGGAAAGGTAGGTCACCTCGCGGGTGTCAAGGATCACCGGTCCCGCGCTGGTTCGTAGGTGTTCGAGCAGCGGCGCGCGCAGGGGGCCGATCGTGCTGAGGTCGAGCTCGCCGCACAGCTGCAGGCGCAGCTCGCCGCTGGGCTCGCGGTGCGCGCGCAGTTCGGCCGGTTCCCGTGGAACCGTCGGGTGGTGGCGCAGCGCACGGGCGGGCCCTTCCAGTGGACGGTCCGGTGGGGGCGGGGGGAGGGTGAAGCGGACGTAGGTGCCTTCGCCGTGGTTGTCTACCACGACGTCCTGCCCGATTGCGTGGATCATCGCCAGGCCCCGGCCTCGGAAGCCGGGGTCGGCGGGAACTGGGCGCCAGTTCCCGTGGTCGTCGACGGTGACGTGGATGCTGCCGTCTCGGTTGCGGGCGATGCGGTAGCCGAACTCTCCGGGGGGCTGGCCGGTGTAGGCGTGTTCGATAGCGTTGGCGGCCGCTTCGCCGAGAGCGAGTTGTAGGTCCGCGGCCTGGTTGTCGGGCAGCGGGATCGCGGCGGCCCAGGCGCTGACGATGCGGCGGAGTTTGGCCAACTGTATTGGTGTGGCGGGCAGCCGCCGCTGCAGCACTCCGGGCCGGAGCCGGGCGGCGATGACGGCCACGTCGTCGGTGGGACTGGTGCCCTGGAGGGCGCCGTGCATGGCTGCCCGGATGAGCTGTTTCGGTGTGGCCATGGCGCGCGGTGCCGCCGCCGCGGCGAGCCGGGTCAGGCCGTCGTCGATTACTTCGCCGCGGCGCTCGACCAGGCCGTCGGTGAAGAGCAGGACCGTCGACCCGGGTGACAGCGTCGTGCGGCCCTCGGTGAAACGCGGGGGGTCGGGAAGGCCGAGCAGGCTGCCCCGGGCGTCATCGAGGTACGCAGCGCCGCTCGAGCTGAGCAGGAGCGGCGGCGGGTGGCCGGCGCGGGCCCAGCTCAGTTCGCCGCTTTGGGTGTCGATCATCAGGCAGACGGCGGTGCTGCCGAGCGCGCCCTCCACGCGCCGCGCGAAGCGGTCCAGCCGCTGCAGTGATGCGGATGGGCCGTGCCCGTCGAGCAGGTAGGCGGAAAGCGCGCTGCGCAGCTGGCCCATGACCGCGGCGGCCTTGGCTCCCTGCCCGACGACGTCGCCGACCGCCACCGCGACCTGGTGGGCGTCGAGGGGCAGGACGTCATACCAGTCGCCGCCGGCATCGATAGCGGACGCGGCTGGCAGGTACGCCGCGGCCAGCCCCAGACGGTGGAGGTCGGGCAGGGTGGGCGGAAGGAGTGTGTGCTGGAGCGTTTCGGCGGCGCTGCGCTGCTGGTCGGCGTCCACGGCCCGCTGGAAGGCCTGTGCGGCCTGCCCGACCAGGGTGAGCGCGAAGTCGCGCTCGTCCGGAGGGAACTCGCGCGGGGTGGGGAAGCTGGCGGCTAGGACACCGACCACCCGTCTGGCGACGCGCAGCGGGAGCGCGACCGCTGCGTGGTGGCCGCGGGTCCTGGCGTGTTCGGCCAGGTGCGGATAGCGGGCCGCCCAGTCGGCCGGGCCGTGGAGCCAGATCGGTTCTTTGGTCTTGGCCGCCTCCGCGATGGGCACCGGGTCCTCGATCCGGAGTCTGCCGAATTGTCCGACCAGGTCCGCGGGATAACCGACCGCGTGCACGACCTCAAGGTCGTGCCCGCCCGGGCGCACGGCGTAGACGCTCTGCGCGGAGGCCGCGAAGGCCTCACGAATGCCGGCGACGAGCGCCTCGGCGACCGCGTGGAGGCTGTCGGCCGAGGCCAGCGCAGCGGTGATCTGCTGGAGCTGGCGCTGGCGGTTCGCCACCCGCTCGGTGCCGACCATCGCGGCTACCCGACGGCCGAGGTCCTCGGCCAGCGCGGCGTCCTGCTCGTCATAGCGGCGCACGCTCTCGGTGGCGACGATCGCCAGGCAGCCGACCACCTGCTCGTCGGTGAGCAGCGGAACGATCAGGGTGCTGCGAGCGCCGATCGTACGCAGGGCCGCGTATGTGGTGGCGTCGTCGGCGGTGGCGGCGGGCAGCAGCTCATCGTTGATCTCCGGCACGACGAACGCGCGTGCCGCCCGGTACGCGGCCTCGAGCCGCTCGGAGGTGGTCACCGGCCCCAGCGAGAGCAGGCCCGCCGCGGCAGCGTGCGGGGCGGCCGCCACCGGCCGGAACCGACCGTCGGTGCCGCGCAGGAACACCGCTGCGAGATCGCCGAGCTCGCCGACCGCGAGCTCGGCGACGGCGGTGAGCTTGTCCTCCACCGCCCCGACGCTGGCCAGCAGCCGTCCCGCCTCGGCCAGCAGCGCCGAGGCCCGCTCGCGACGCTTCTGCGCGGTGATGTCGATCATCACGCCCTGGAGTTCGCGGGGCGTCCCGTCGGGGCCGTTGATTACGTGCACCACGTCGTGCAGCCACAGGACCCGCCCATCGGCGGCGACGGCCCGATAGGAGAAGTCGTAGTCCCGCCCCTCGGCGGTGCCCTGCGCGCAGCGGCGCACCGCTTCGTCCCGATCGTCCGGGTGGATGAGGCGCGGCCAGAACCCTGGGTCGTTCAGCCACTGCTCGACCGGGTAGCCAAGCAGCTCCGCCGCCCGGTCGGAGACGAAGGTGAACTCCCACGTCCGGGCGTCGGCCTCCCACACGATCGCGGACAGCCCGTCGACCATCGCCTGCAGCCGGGCCGCCGCGGCTTCGGCGGCCCGGCGCGCCGCCTGGTCGGCCGCGGCGGCCTGCCGGGCCCGCTCGGCCTCGCGTCGCTCGGTGATATCCAGCCCGGTGCCGGCCATGCGTACCACGGCATCGCCGTGGCTGACCGCCAGCCCGCGCGCCTGGAGCGTGCGGACCTGTCCGTCCGGGCGGATGAGGCGGTGCTCGAAGAGGAACGGACCCGCAGCCGCGCATGCCGAGCGCACCACCGCGTCCACCTCGGCCCTGTCCTCGGAATGAATCCGGTCAAGAAATCCCCGGTAGTCCAGAGCCACGGACTGCGGCGCCAGTCCGTAGATGCGAAACATCTCATCCGACCATTGCACGCTGTCGGTGGTGATGTCCCACTGCCAACTGCCCAGATGCGCGATCCGTTGGGCCTCGTCCAGCCGCGCACGCTCCCGTTCGAGCTCGTCGTTGCGTCGGGTGATCTCGGCCGCGGCGAGCCGCAGCTTGTCCGTGGTTCGTTCCCGCTCGGCGGTCATGGCGGCCATCAGCAGGCTCGTGGCCACGACCACGGCGACGTAGCCCTGCGCCAGCAGCAAGTTCTGGCCCGGAGGTTGGCTGGCGAACAGGCCCAATCCGCGGGTGGTGGCGCCGACGACGACCGCCGAGGTCGCGAGGCTCGCCAGACAGGCACCCGCCAGTCGGAACCTGATCGCTGCCCAGACCAAGGGGGGAAAGGTTAAGATCGGGCCCAGGACGCTAGCGATCAAGGTCAGCCAGGCCAGCGTTAGCGCCCCGGCCAGCACGCCCGCCTCCACGAGCCTGCCGCGACCGACGTGCCGTAGACGGCGCCGCGACGTGTACGCCAACAACAGGGCCGGCGTGAGCGTCAATACGCCGACCGCATCGCCGGACCACCACAACAACGCCGACGACGGCACCGCGATCATCGGCACCACGCCACCCAGATAAAGGCTGGTCACGCCGACCACGGCACTGACCATGGTGGCCAGCAATCCGAACCCGACCAACGCCAGCACATCGCGAACCCGGTCGACGCTCGGCCGGAATCCCGCCCTGCGCAACAGCAACGCCGCACACATTGCCTCGGCGGCATTGCCGACGGCGATCAGCCCGGCCACCCCCCACGGCACCGGCGTCAACGCGTTGAAGGCGAAGGCGCCGATCAGCACGCCCAGTGCCAGCTGCGGGCCGAACACCACCACGGCCGCGACGGCCAATCCGCTCGGTAGCCATACCGGCGCAACACTCGTGTATGTGAAGGCGAGCGCGAACGACAACTTCGCGGCGACCAGGTAGAGACCGGCGAACAGCGACAGCCCGCCCAGATAGACCATCACCGCACGAGCCGACGACATCGCAGCTTCCGAGCGAGGCCCTGGCGTCTCCATGTTCTCGCCGCCCACCACTGGCCACCTCCCGCCTCCAACCGCCGGGTCGAGCCGGCCCACGGCTTATCGGCCGGACGGCCGGCGTTCGCGCCCCGCCACCGCTGCGCCGGGAAGCGACGAACGGGGCAAGCGCCTCCCGTAGCTTCGCGGCATTGTGGCCGACACCAGCCGCGGCGCTGTTGGTGGGGGCAGGCCGACGGTTCGGTCTCTCCGCTGGGGTCGACGGCGACTACGTCGCGAACATGCACGGCCCGCCGGGGTTCGCGGGGGTCGTCGTGGTGGGGTCGTGGCTGTCGTTGGCTGTGGCGGTCGGCGTGCTGTGCTGTCGGCTGCTGCGTCGGGCGCACCAGTGGAGTGCCCCGCGCCGGTCAACCAACCCAAACGGGTGTACTGGCATTCGGCGCAGCGATTGTTGGGTCGGCCGGGGCGGTTGGTGGCGTTGTCGCTATGGTGGAAGCGGTCGACGAGCTGACCAAGGCCATCTTGCGCTGCCGCCGGCCGGGGTAGGCCGAGGTCGATGAGTTGCTCAACCTGGCGCGATCCGCGGGTGGCGGCCAGCGGCGGCGGTGTGATCGGGTGCGGGTACGTCCACCGCTGCGGTGCTGTATCTGGTGGAGATGATCGCCCGGCAGGCGGCGCTCTTCGGGCGTCGCGGTCGCCCCACTGATCACCACGGACATGGGTGGCGGCGTCGTTCGCCGCGTAGGATGGCCGCGCTGCCGTGATCGCTGACCGCGATCGTGATCAAGCCGCGCTGACCCTGGCGTTCATAGTTGGGTTCGAGATCGTGCCCGCCGTCTCCTCGGCAACGTGTGTGTCACTGACTTGCACTTGGCTGCTTCGCCCGCAACACCCACACGTACCTGGACCTCGACGCCGGCGCGGACTTCGACCGCCAGATCGTCGTGAAGGTGAACGCGGCACGTGTGCTCGATCGGGAGCTGCGGGCGCCGCGGTGGCAGCGGGAGCCCGTGGCCATGGGCACGAACACGGACCCCTACCAGCGTGCGGAGGGCCGCTACCAGCTGATGCCGGGGATCGTCGACGCTTTGGCCCGCTCCGGGACGCCCTTCTCCGTGCTCACGAAGGGCACCGTGCTCACCAGGGACCTGCCGCGCCTGCGGGCGGCCGCCGCGGACGTGCCGGTGAGCCTCGGCGTGTCGATCGCGCTGCTGGACCGGGAGTTGCAGACCCGGCTCGAGCCGGGCACGCCGTCACCCGCTGCGCGGTTGCAGCTTGTCCGGCGCATCACCGAAGCCGGTTTGTCGTGCGGCGTGATGGTCGCGCCCGTCCTGCCCCTGCTCACCGACTCGACGGAGGCTCTGGACGCGTTGCTCGGCCAGATCGCCGCTACCGGTGCCACCGGCGCGAGCGTCCTCGCGCTGCACCTGCGTCCCGGTACCCGGGAATGGTTCTTGCAGTGGCTGGAGCGCGAGCACCCCGCGCTGGTGGAGCCCTATGCGCGGCTGTACCGGCGCGGGGCGTACGTGGACGCGGCATACCGGCGCGCGCTGGGCGAGCGCGTCGCCCCCCTGCTGCGCCGGCACGGGCTGACCGGCCCGGTCATGCCGCCGGGGGGTGCGGGGACGGTCGACGCTCCGGGCCAGGACGCCGCCGTTTCGCGCGGCGCCGCACCCGATCGAGCCCCGCACCGGCCCGGGCCGGGGGAGGGGGGTGCAGCCGAGCAACTCCCGCTCCTGTGACGCCGCCCAGTTCGGGCGCTGCCTCCGCCCAGTTCGGGCGCTGCCTCCGCCGCGTCGGGCAAGCGCGGCGGCCGCCTCGACCGGCGCCGGGAAGCCTGACGGCCCGCCGGACTTCTCGCCCAGATAGCCTCGAATCGTGATGCGCAGCGATTCCGCCGGCAGCCTGCGGGCGGAGCACGTCGGGCGAACCGTGACCCTCGCCGGGTGGGTCGCCCGGCGCCGCGACCACGGTGGCGTGATCTTCATCGACCTGCGCGACCGGTCGGGCTCGGTGCAGGTCGTGTTCCGAGAGGGCGAGGCGACCCAGGATGAGACACCGCAGGAGGCACACCGGCTCCGCGCGGAGTTCTGCGTGCAGGTCACCGGTGAGGTCGTCCGGCGGCCGGCGGGTAACGAGAACCCAGAGCTACCCACCGGCGAGGTGGAGGTCACGGCCACGGATCTGACCGTGCTCTCGGAGTCGGCGCCGCTGCCGTTCCCGGTCGACGAGTACAGCGAGGTCGGCGAGGAGACCCGGCTGCGCTACCGCTACCTGGACCTGCGGCGACCAGGACCGGCGGCGGCACTGCGCCTGCGCAGCGAGGCGAACCGGATCGCGCGTGAGGTGCTCGGCGAGCGGGACTTCGTGGAGGTCGAGACCCCCACCCTGACCCGCTCGACGCCCGAGGGCGCCCGAGACTTCCTCGTGCCCGCCCGCCTGCGCCCCGGCAGCTGGTACGCGCTTCCGCAGAGCCCGCAGCTGTTCAAGCAGCTGCTCATGGTCGCCGGGACCGAGCGGTACTACCAGATCGCCCGCTGTTACCGGGACGAAGACTTCCGGGCCGACCGCCAGCCGGAGTTCACCCAGCTCGACATCGAGATGAGCTTCGTCGACCAGGACGACGTCATCGAGCTGGGGGAGGAGATCGTCGCGGCGTTGTGGTCGCGGCTGGCGGGGTACGACGTGCCGCGGCCGATCCCGCGGCTGACCTACGCCGAGGCGATGGCCCGCTACGGCACGGACAAGCCGGACCTGCGCTTCGGACTCGAGCTGACCGACCTCACCGAGTTCTTCGCCGACACCCCCTTCCGCGTGTTCCAGGCGCCCTACGTCGGTGCGGTGGTCATGCCCGGCGGTGGGAGCCAGCCGCGGCGCCAGTTCGACGCCTGGCAGGAGTGGGCACGCCAACGCGGTTCCCGCGGCCTGGCCTACGTGACGGTGGCCGACGACGGTTCGCTCGGCGGACCGGTGGCGAAGAACCTGTCCGACGCCGAGCGCGACGGCCTGGCGAAGGCGGCCGGTGCCGAGCCGGGCGACGCGATCTTCTTCGGCGCCGGGCACCCCGCCGACGCCCGCGCGCTGCTCGGTGCGGCCCGGGAGGAGATCGCCCGGCGCGGCGGGTTCGTCGACGACAGCGCGTGGTCGTTCGTCTGGGTCGTCGACGCGCCGATGTTCGAGCCGGTGCGCGACGCAAAGGGCGACGAGGTCGGCTGGACGGCCGTGCATCACCCCTTCACTGCGCCGACCGCCGAGTGGAGCGACCGCTTCGCCGACGATCCGCGGCACGCTGGGGCCTACGCCTACGACATCGTCTGCAACGGCAACGAGATCGGCGGAGGATCGATCCGTATCCACCGCTCCGACGTCCAGGAGCGGGTCTTCGCCGTCCTCGGGATGGACGAGTCCGAGCAGCGGGAGAAGTTCGGCTTCCTGCTCGACGCGTTCCAGTTCGGGCCCCCGCCGCACGGCGGCATCGCATTCGGCTGGGACCGCACGTGCATGCTGCTGGCCGGGGCCGACTCGCTACGCGAGGTGATCGCCTTCCCCAAGACGGGCATCGGGTACGACCCGTTGACCGGCGCCCCCGCGCCCATCACCGCAGAGCAGCGCCGGGACGCCGGCGTCGACGTCCGGCGCCTCCCGCGCGACGAGGGCGAGCCGCCGACGGCACCACCGGTGAGCAAGCACCGCTGAGCGCACGACCATCCGCACGGGCGTCCGCACCACCACCCGCACGGCCGTTCGCACGCGCACCGTATCGGTCCCGTCACCGGCCGACATCGGCGTGAGCCGCACGGTAGTGCCCGGGGTAGGGTCATACCGATGGACCCGGGCGAGTCCCCCAGGCCGGTGCTCGCCGCGCTGGCGGCCGCCGAGCGCGTGCTCAGCAGACGGTCCGGTGCGGGCGTCGTCCTGGCCGACCCCGAAGACCTGGGTGGCAGCGACCGCTCTGTCGTGGCTCGGGCGCGCGTGGTCCGCAACCCGTTCTCGCTGCCCCGCACCCTCGTGGTGAAGCACTACATCGCGGATCCGACGCCCGACCGGCCCGACCCGTTCCACTACGAGGTCGCCAGCTGCCAGCTGTTCACCGCGCTGCCGGCCAACGACCGGTCGAGCCCCGTGCTCATCGCCCACGACCCGGACTCCCGGCTGCTCGTGCTCGAAGACCTGGGGCGCAGCTCGACCCTGGCCGACAAGCTGTTCGGGCCGGACACCGATGTCGCGCAGCGCTGCCTCCTCGGTTGGGCCCGGGCGTTGGGCCGGATGCAGGCGGCCACCGCCGGCCGCGAGGGCGACTTCGGGGCCCTGCTGCGCCGCCAGGGGGAGCGGGCGTGGCGGGACCCGGTCGCCGAGGACGCCCGCGCCGCGCTCGCCGGCCTGCCGGACCTGCTCGGCGACCGTCTCGGGGTCGTCCCGTCGGCGGAGGCCCTGTCTCACGCCCACGACACGGTGCGGCTGCTCGGCGGCACCCGCTACCGCGCGTTCAGCCCGTCCGACACGTGCCCGGACAACAACCTGGTGACCAGCCGCGGTGTCCGATTCGTCGACTTCGAGTGGGGTTGCTTCCGCGACATCGTCCTCGATGCCGCCTACTTCCGGGTTCCCTTCCCGGCATGCGAGGCCAGCTTCGCGCTGCCCCCGGCGCTGGCCGAGGCGATGCTCGACGCGTGGCGTGCGGAGATCGCCACGGTGTGGCCCGAGCTCGACGAGCCGGACCGCCTGCAACGGCGTCTGCTCGACGCGCAGCTGCTGTGGGTGTGGCTGTGCACGTGGTGGCTGCTGCCTCGCCTCATTCGCCGGCGCGACCGTCCCGTCGGAGCCGACGCGTCCCGGTCGCCGCGGACGAGCACGGCGCTGGCGCACTACTGGCGGGAGCTGGGCACAGCGGCGGCCGCCGCCGAACACCACGCCACTGCGGAGCTCGCCGAAGCGGTCGTGACGGCGCTGCGCGCGCGGTTCCCCGACGCACCCGACGCGCTCGCCGTCTACCCCGCGCTGCGGGCCCTGACCTGACCGTCCCCGGCGGCGCAACGGCGCTGTGGCAGATCGAGACTGTGGCAGATCGAGACTGGGGCAGATCGAGAACGGCCTCAAGCCACGGTCGCGAGGAACCGCCCGATGCGCTCGACCGCCTCCTCGAGCAACGGCAGCGCCGTCGCGTAGGAGCAGCGGACGTGACCGTCTCCGGACGGCCCGAAGACGTCGCCCGGAACCACGGCGACTCGCTGCTCGTGAAGCAGCCGCTCGGCGAAGGTCTGCGAGTCCAGACCGGAGCGGCGGATCGAGGGGAAGGCGTAGAACGCCCCCGCTGGTTCCGGGCACTCCAGGCCGAGCTCGCGCAGCCCCTTGACGAAGACCCGGCGGCGCCGGTCGTAGTCGGCGACCATCGCGGTGACGTCGCCCTCGGCGTGCTCGAGCGCCTCGACCGCGGCGATCTGCGAAACGTGCGGGGCACACAGCATCGTGTACTGGTGCACCCGCACGCACAGCTCGGCGATCCGGGCGGGCGCGCAGATCCAGCCGACCCGCCAGCCCGTCATCGCATGCGCCTTGGAGAAGCCACCGAGCACGACGGTGCGCTCCCGCGCGCCGGGCAGCGCGCCGAGGCAGGTGTGCGCGCCGGTGTAGGTGAGCCGGTCGTAGATCTCGTCGGAGACGAGGTAGAGGTCGTGCTCCTCGGCGAGCGCCATCAACGCCTCGAGCGAGGCGCGGGGTTGCACGGCGCCGGTCGGGTTGGCCGGCGACCCGATCAGGACGGCCTTGGTACGTGCCGTGACCGCGGCGGCCACCGCGGCGGGGTGGACGGCGAAATCGTCCTCCCAGGACGTCGCCACCCGCACCGGGATGCCGCCGGCGAACCGCACACACGGCTCGTAGGCGACGTAGCAGGGCTCGGGGACGATCACTTCGTCGCCGGGGTTGAGCAGCACCCGCAGCGCGAGGTCCAGCCCTTCGGACACCCCGGTGGTGATGAGGCACTCGCCGTCCCAGGCGTAGTGGGCGCCGTAGCGTTGGGCGAGGTCTGCGCAGATCAGGCGGCGCAGGGCGGGAAGCCCGGCGTTGGACGTGTAGGTGGTGTAGCCGTGCTCGAGGGCGTAGATCCCGGCCTCGCGGACGCGCCAGGGAGTGACGAAATCCGGCTCACCCACGCCGAGGGAGATCACGTCGTCCATCTCGGCGGCGATGTCGAAGAACCGCCGGATCCCCGACGGTGGACAGGCGGCGATGACGCCGTTGAGCTCCCTCACGGGGTCACCGGCAGCCGATGGTCCGGCTCGGTGTCGACGAACGCGACCCCGCCGCGCTTGTAGGCCTTGAGCACGAAGTGCGTGGCGGTGGCCTGCACGCGGTCGATGGTCGAGAGCTTCTGCGCCACGAAGTCCGAGACGGCGCGGAGGCCGTCGCCGGTCACGGTGCAGCGCAGGTCGTGCCCGCCGGAGACGAGGTAGACGCTGCGCACCTCAGGAAAGCGGGAGATGCGCAGGGCGACGTCGTCGAAGCCGACGCCGCGCGCCGGCGCGACCGACACGTCGATGAACGCCGTCACGGTGTCGTCGCCGTCCGCCGACGCGCGGTCCCAGTCGACGACCGCGGTGTACCGCCGGATGACGCCGCTCGCCTCCCACGCCGCGACCTGCGCGGCGACCTGCTCGACGGGCAGGCCCGTCATTGTCGCGATCGTGTTGTGGGACAGGTGCGCGTCGCGCTCGAGCAGTTCCAGGATCACCCGCACCCTGCGACCCTATGCCGCGCGCAGCCAAGATCATCCCGCGGGTCGCCACGATCTGGCGCGCGAGTCGGCCGAATCTGGCGTGCGAGTCGGCCGAATCTGGCGTGCGAGTCGACGGTTTACCGTGCGCGAGCCGGCGGTATTCGGTCTGCGAGTCATCCGGGATTCGGTACGTGGGCGTGACCGAATCGATGCGCGATGGTTCGTGGTAGCACACTGCCTGTTCGGTGGCGTCGGCCCTAGGGTGCGCGGCCATGTCGACCTCACCACCCGCCCCGCCAGACGGCCCGTACGGCCGTGGCGCAGCGCCTTCCGACCCACCCACCGAGGCCACCGGCCCCGCCGGACCGTACGCCGGAAACCCGGGCTCGGACCCCGCCGGCTACGACCCGAACCGTTTCGGCTCCGGAGGCCCGAGTGGGACAGGGGCCCACCACCTGGGCCCCTATGACACACCTCCCGCCGGGCTCTCCGGGCCGTATGACGGACCCTACGATGCCGCCGGTGCGGTCGCGCAGGGCGACCCGCTCATCGCCACCTCGTTCTCCGACTGGTGGTCGAAGGTGATCGGCGTGCTCACCCGCAGCTGGCAGCCGCTGCTCGTCATCCAGATCGCCACGGTGGTACCCGGCATGATCGTCGCCGCGATCGTCGCCGGAGCAGCCGCCAGCCAGTCCACGGCGGTGTCGATCGGCGGCGCTCTGCTCGGCCTCGTCGGCGGACTCATCGTGTTCGTCGTCGCGCTGCTCGCCCAGGCCGCCTCTGTCTACGTGGTCGGCAAGCAGGCGTCGGGTGAGGAGGTCGGCGCGGGGCCGGCGCTGAGCTTCGCGGCGGGTCGGGCCTTGCCGCTGCTGGGCTGGGGCATCCTCGCCGCGATCCTGATCGGGGTGGGCTTCATCCTCCTGGTGATTCCGGGCATCTACCTGATCGTCGTCTTCGCGGCCTCGCTCACCGGTGTGATCATGTTCGAGCGGGCCGGGATCGGGCGCACGTTCTCCCTGGTGAACCCCGCGTTCGGGCAGACGCTCGGGCGCCTGCTCTCCTTCGCGCTCGCTGCACTGGTCTACTCGGCGATCCTCGGCATGATCGTGGGAGTGATCTTCCGAGAGGGCTTCGTCGGGGGTCTGGTGTACAACGTGCTGACACTGCCCGTCACCTTCGCCTCGGTGGGCGTCGCGGTCGTCACCTACGCGTCGCTGCGGCACCGCGAGAACCCGGAGGTCACGACCCGGACGCTCGCGGCCGAGCTCGACCGCTGAGGGGAAGCCGCCCGCGACGTCCTGGCACAGTGGACCGCGTGGACGGCCTGTTCGACCTGCTGGAGCCGGAACCGCCGGCCGAGACGGACGGCGGCGCCGGCGCGCCCCTGGCCGTGCGGATGCGCCCGCGCACTCTCGACGAAGTCGTCGGGCAGGCCCACCTGCTGGCGCCGGGCGCGCCGCTGCGCCGGCTCGTGGAGGGCGGCGCCGCGGCGTCGGTCGTGCTGCACGGGCCGCCCGGCACCGGGAAGACGACGCTCGCGCGGCTCCTCGCCGTGCGGAGCGAACGCGGAGCGGGTGAGGGCGCGGCGGCAGGACACCGGCACTTCGTCGCCCTGTCCGCGCTCTCGTCGGGCGTGAAGGACCTCCGAGCCGTGATCGACGACGCGCGCCGGCGCCGCGACCGCGGGCAGCAGACCGTGTTGTTCATCGATGAGGTCCACCGGTTCAGCCGGACCCAGCAGGACGCCCTGCTGAGCGCCGTCGAAGACCGGCTCGTGCTGCTGGTGGCCGCCACCACAGAGAACCCGTCGTTCTCCGTGGTCTCGCCCCTGCTGTCCCGCTCGCTCGTGCTCGCCCTGGAGCCGCTGACCGACGACGACATCCGCACGCTGCTGCGGCGCGCCGTGGCCGAGGAGCGCGGTCTGGGCGGAGTCATCACGCTCGAGCCCGACGCCGAGGACGCGCTCGTGCGGCTGGCCGCTGGTGACGCGCGGCGGGCGCTGACAGCGCTCGAGGTCGCGGCGGACGGACTGGGTGCCGACGGTGTCGACGGTGCGGACGTGGTGGACCGGGACGCGGTCGAGCGCGCCGTGACCGAGGCCGCGGTGCGCTACGACCGGGCCGGAGACCAGCACTACGACGTGATCAGCGCGTTCATCAAGTCGATCCGCGGCTCGGATCCCGACGCGGCGCTGCACTACCTGGCCCGGATGATCGTTGCGGGGGAGGACCCGCGGTTCATCGCGCGGCGGCTCATGGTGCACGCGAGCGAGGACATCGGCCTCGCCGACCCGACGGCCCTCCCGGCGGCCGTCGCCGCGGCACAGGTCGTTCAGCTGGTCGGCCTGCCCGAGGCCCGGATCGCCCTGGCCCAGGTGACGGTGCACCTCGCGACGGCGCCGAAGTCCAACGCAGTGATCACGGCGATCGACGCGGCGATGGCTGACGTCACGGCAGGTGCGGCCGGCCCGGTACCGCCACACCTGCGTGACGGGCACTACGCGGGCGCGAAGAAGCTGGGGAACGCCGTCGGCTACCGCTACCCGCACGACGTCGAGGGCGCGGTGGTGGCCCAGCAGTACCCGCCGGACGGGCTGGTCGGACGCGACTACTACGCGCCGACGGCGCACGGTGCCGAGCGGGTGCTGGCCGAGCGGCTGCCGAAGCTGCGCCGCGCCGTCCGCGGCGAGCGCCCGGCGCCGGGCTCGGGATAGCCGTGTGTGGCGCTCCGACTGGTCCTCCTCGTGTCAGGCTGGGCCGGGCAGGAACTCCCGCAGCCGCGCGGCGAAGCCTGCCGGGTCGTCGAGGAAGCCGGTGTGATCGCCGGGAAACATCGCGGGCGCGTTGCCCAGAGCGGCGGCCAGGGCCGTCGAGGTTCGGTCGCAGATCTGCCCCGTCGACCCTTCGCCGATGCCGACCACGATGCGAGTTCCGCCGGTGCGCAGCGCGTCCAGGTCCGGACGGAACGCGATCGTCGGCCGCATCTCGTGGGCGAAGAAGAAGTCCTCGTCGGCTGCCGGCTGCGGCGGGAGTGGCACGGCGAACATCTCGGCGAACACCGGCTGGGGTAGCTCGATGTTCGCGTCGGCGAGGAAGAGCCGCCAGGCCGCGGCCCGGCCCTCGGCGAAGTACGCGGTCACGATCCGGTCGGCAACCACCCGGCGCTCCTCGCGGTCTTCCAGCAGCTCGTCCAGGGGCGGCTCGTGCGCGACGACGGTGTGCACCAGGTCGGGACGAGCCTCGCCCAGCGCCAGCAGGGTGACCGCCCCACCACTGGACCCGAACGCCGCGGCGGGAGCGACCTCCAGGTGGGTCAGCAGCCGCGCCACGTCGTCGGCTCGCATCGGCGGCGCCGAGTCCTGGTCGCGATCGTCGACCGGGCTGCGGTGGATGCCGCGCGGGTCCATCGTGATGACGGTGTGGTCGCCGGCCAGCTCGTCGGCCAAGGAGGCGAACGCGTCGGCGTCCATCGGCGAACCGAGCAGCAGGACGGCTGGGCCGCTGCCGCGAACCTCGTAGTAGATCCGGGCTCCCGACGTGTCCAGGTGTCCGGTGTTCACGGTGGTCATGGTCATTGTCGCCGGCCTTCCCGAGCTGTGGTACTGGACTGTCCAGTACTGCTGCAACAAACCCTAGTCGGCTAGTACTAGACCGTCTAGTATGAAAAGGTGAGCAGCGCACTCGCCACCCAATCCGGGGCCGCCGACCGCGGGCGGTCGGCCCGCAAGCGGATCGCCATCCTCGACGCCGCCCGCGATCTGTTCCTGCACAAGGGCTACGCCGGCACGAGCATGGACGACGTCGCCGCCCGCGCCGCGGTCTCCAAACAGACCGTCTACAAGAACTTTGCCGACAAGCAACGGCTCTTCACCGAGGTGATCACCACCGACGTCGGGCGGGTCGGCGCCGCGACCCAGGCCCGGATCAGCGCGATGCCGGACAGCACCAACGTCGCCGCGGACCTGAAGGAATTCGCCCGCTGGCACCTGGCCGACGTGATGCAGCCCGCGCGGTTGCGGCTCCGCCGGACGCTGATCGGCGAGGCTGAGCGGTTCCCGGAACTCGCCCGTACGTGGTACGCCAGTGGACCCGAGCAGTCGGTGGCCGAGTTCGCGCGCTGGTTTTCGGCCTGGGACGCCCGACGGCTGCTCCGGACACCCGATCCCGTGCTGGCCGCGCAGTACTTCAACTGGCTGGTGCTGTCCATCCCGCTCAACAAGGCCATGGCCTACGCGACCGATGAGCCGCTGTTCACCGCG
The DNA here is from genome assembly GCA_029266775.1 of Pseudonocardia sp. Lineage (GTDB taxonomy): Bacteria > Actinomycetota > Actinomycetes > Mycobacteriales > Pseudonocardiaceae > Pseudonocardia. The sequence goes on along the minus strand of JAQSWF010000008.1, from coordinate 12,098 downwards.
GCCGAACTCGACGCGTACTCCGACGAGGCGGTCCGGATCTTCCTCGCCGCATACGCGGTGCCGGGCGAGACGGGCTGACCCCTGCGGGTCGAGCGGCGTACCTGTGCGCGCCCCGGCGCGGGCCGTCGATGAGAGGCTCTTACAGCGGGTCGCGCTGGATCGGGCAGCTCATGCACCGAGGGCCGCCGCGACCGCGGCCCAGCTCGCCGCCGGGGATCTCGAGCACCTCGATGCCGTTCGCGCGCAGGTCCGTGTTGGTCGACTCGTTGCGCTCGTAGGTCACGACCACGCCCGGTTCGAGCGCGAGAGCGTTGCAGCCGTCGTCCCACTGCTCGCGCTCGGCGCCCCGGACGTCCTGCTCGGCCGTCAGTACGCGAATGCGGGCGAGCCCCATCGCTGCGGCGATCGCGTCGTGCATGTGCTCCGGCGGATGGTCGGAGACCACCATCTCCTTCTCCGAGCTGCCCGGCTCGACCGTGTAGGTGGGCAGCATGCCGAGCCCGACGTACTTAGTGAACGTCTCGGGGTCGACCATCGTCATGACCGTGTCGAGGTGCATCATCGACCGCGTCTCCGGTAACCGCACCGCGACGAGGCGCTGTGCCGCGCCTCCGGCGAAGAGCCGCCGCGCCAGCCGTTCCACCCCGGCTGCCGTGGTCCGCTCGCTCATCCCGACGAGCACGGCGCCGTTGCCCAGCACGAGGATGTCCCCGCCCTCCGTCGTGGCCACGCCGTCGTCCGCGCCGTCGGACCAGTACGCGAAGTCGGCGTCGGCGAAGAGCGGGTGCCAGCGGTAGACCGCCTCGTAGTTGGCGGTCTCCCGGACGCGCGCGATCTTGCGCATGCTGTTCACCGACACCCCCGGCCCGATCCAGGCCGAGGCGTCGCGGGTGTAGAGGTGGTTGGGCAGCGGCTCCAGGACGAAGTCGTCGGGACCGAGCGCGTGCAGCACGATCGAGCGGGGCTCCGGGAGGTACTCGAGCAGCTCGCGCTTGGTGATCCCGCCGATCAGGCAGTCGGTCAGGGTGTCGACATCGACGACGTCGAAGCCGTTGCGCAGGGCATCGATCGCCATGGGGCCGTACACGCGCTCGTCGAAGATCCGGTCGAGGACGAAGGCCCGCGCCTCGGGGATCTCGAGCGTGCGCCGCAGCAGGTCCGCGAACAGGTGCACGGTCACCCCGCGCTCCCGCAGCACCTCGGCGAACCGGTCGTGCTCCTCCTGGGCGCGCCGGACCCACAGCACGTCGTCGAAGAGCAGACGGTCCTTGTTGCCCGGGGTGAGCCGGAGCAGCTCCGTGCCCGGCCGGTGCAGGATCACCTGGCGCAGCCGGTCAACCTCCGAGTCGACCCTGAACGGTCCGCCGGGCGAGCTCATGGCCCCATCTCACCACCACCGATGGTGAGATGGGGCCGTGCGCCTCGACCCGATCGACTCGACGATCATCGCTCTCCTGGTCGACGACGCCCGGCGCAGCTACGCCGACCTCGGGACGCAGGTCGGGCTGACGGCCTCGGCGGTCAAGCGGCGAGTGGACCGGCTCCGTGCGGGCGGGGCGATCGCCGGTTTCACGGCGCGGCTGGAGCCGGGCGCGCTGGGCTGGACGGTGGAGGGTTACGTCGAGCTGTACTGCCGGATGAGCACGTCGCCGCAGGCCATCCGAGCCGCGGTCGCCCGATTCCCCGAGGTCGTCGACGCCAGCACGATCTCCGGCGAGGCCGACGCGCTGCTGCGCATCGTGGCCGCGGACATGGGCCACTTCGAGCGCGTTCTCGAGCAGATCGGCGCTCAGCCGTTCGTGGCGCGCACCAAGTCCGTGCTCGTGCTGTCCGCGCTGCTCCGCCGCCCGGTGACACCGCTGCGTTCGGAGGCCTGATCGGCATCGCCCGCCGAGACGTGCCGGGTCGGCCCCGAGACCGAGCGAACGCCGCGTTCGCTCCGTTGACGCGAACGCTCTGGCTGGGGCACCCCTCGCGTTCTACACTGTGGCGCAGATCACCAGCGCAACGATTGGCTGCTAAATGTCGGTATCACGCAACGATTGAGGCGCATGTGGCAACAGATCCGGCTTGATCCGCCGGCGCCCTGGTTTCTACCGTGACGTAGCCGGGCCCCGATGCAGCGGCCGCCCCCAGCCCCTCGGAGGAGCGACCGTGACCGCTGTGCTGCCCGATCCGGCACTCGCCGGGGCCCGGCCATCCGCGCGCAGCCACTCCCCGCGTCGCTACCTGATGTGCCCGCCCACCCACTTCGCCGTCGAGTACGCCATCAACCCGTGGATGGTGTCCGGGACGCCCGTCGACCGGGCACGCGCCACCTCGCAGTGGGACGCCCTGCGGCGTACCTATCTCGACCTGGGCCACCGGGTCGACATCGTCGACCCCGTTCCCGGGCTGCCCGACATGGTCTACGCCGCGAACGGCGCCACGGTCGTGGGCGGGACGGTGCTCGGCGCGCGGTTCCGCCACCCCCAGCGAGCGGCGGAAGCGGCGGCATACGCCGGGTGGTTCCGCCGAGCCGCCTTCTGGCGCGTCGTCGAGCCGGAGTTCGTGAACGAAGGGGAAGGCGACCTCCTGGTGGTCGGGGCCGGCCCCGAGGCGACGATCCTCGCCGGGTACGGCTTCCGGACCGAACCGCGTGCGCACGGCGAGGCGGCCCGGGTGCTGGGCTGCGAGGTGGTCCCTCTCGAGTTGGTCGACCCGCGCTACTACCACCTCGACACGGCGGTCGCGGTCCTCGACGCCACGACGATCGCCTGGCTCCCCGAGGCGTTCACGCCGGCCTCTCAGGCGGTGGTGCGGGAGCGGTTCCCCGAGGCCGTCGTCGCCGACCCGGCCGACGCCGCCGTCCTCGGCCTCAATGCGGTGTCCGACGGGCGGCACGTCGTCCTGCCCGCCCCGGCCACCCGGCTGGCCGCCGCGCTCGCCGAGCGCGGCTTCGTGCCCGTCCCGATCGACCTGTCCGAGCTGCGCAAGGGCGGCGGCGGACCGAAGTGCTGCACGTTGGAGGTGCGCTCGTGACCGCGACCCTGCCCCACCCGTCGATGGAGGCCCGTTCCGACGAGGCCCGCCGCCACGTCGCGCTGGTCGAAGAGCACTCGCCCCACAACTACCACCCCCTGCCGGTCGTGATCGCGCAGGCCGAGGGGTCCTGGGTTACCGACGTCGACGGGCGGCGGTACCTGGACTGCCTGGCCGGCTATTCCGCACTGAACTTCGGCCACCGCCATCCGACGCTGGTCGCCGCCGCACGCGAGCAGCTCGATCGCCTCACGCTGACCAGTCGGGCGTTCCACAGCGACCGGATCGGCCCGTTCTGCGCGGCGCTCGCCGGGCTGGTCGGCAAGGACATGGTGCTTCTGATGAACAGCGGCGCCGAGGCCGTCGAGAGCGGCATCAAGGTCGCCCGCAAGTGGGGTTACGAGGTGCGCGGGGTTCCGCAGGACCGCGCGCGGATCGTCGTGATGGCGGGCGGCTTCCACGGCCGGACAACCACGATCGTCGGGTTCTCCACGGAGCCCGACGCGCGCGGGGGCTTCGGCCCGTTCACACCCGGTTTCGACGTCGTGCCCTACGGGGACGCCGTCGCGCTCGCTGCCGCGATGACACCGAACACCGTCGCCGTGCTGCTCGAGCCCGTCCAGGGTGAGGCCGGTGTGATCGTGCCACCCCCCGGTTACCTGGCGGCGGTGCGGCGGATCTGCGACCGGGCGGGTGCCCTGATGATCGCCGACGAGGTGCAGTCGGGCCTCGGCCGCACCGGGCACCTCCTCGCCACCCGTGCGGCGGGCGTCGAGGCGGACGTCTACCTGCTGGGCAAGGCGCTCGGCGGCGGGATCGTGCCGGTGTCCGCGGTCGTTGCGGACGAGGCGGTGCTCGGGGTCCTGCGGCCGGGCCAGCACGGCAGCACCTTCGGCGGCAACCCGCTGGCGTGCGCCGTGGGCAGCGCCGTCGTCGGGCTGCTGGCGAACGACGGCCCGGACGGCATTCTCGCCCGCGCCGAGATGCTCGGCGTCGTGCTCGCCTCCCGGCTGCAGGAGCTGGTCGGTCACGGCGTGGTCGCGGTCCGCACGGCGGGCCCGTGGGCGGGCATCGACGTGGACCCGCGGCTGGGTGATGGCCGCGCGGTCTGCGCCGCGCTGGCGCGGCACGGCGTGCTGGCCAAGGACACCCACGGCGCGACCATCCGCATGTCGCCACCGCTGGTCGCCACAGCACAGGAGATCGACATCGCCGTCGACGCGTTGGGTGCGGTGCTCACCGAGCTGGGCTGAGCCGAATCGGTCCAGATACCCCGCTTCACTGTTCCCAAACGGACTCGGGCCGGTTGCGGTTGGGTCGCGGCCTCATCCGGGTTGGGTACGTCCCTGGCCCTGCGCCCCCCCGTCCGTCCAGCATGGTTTCACGTCGGTTGATCATGGGGGTTACCGGCGGCCGGCCGCGGTGGACAGAGCCGCGGCGTTGGGAGGGGAAGCCCGACGATGTCCTGCTGTGCTGTGTCCATTTCCGCCGAGTCCATTTCCGCCGATCCCGTTCTTGCCGAGCCCGTCTCCGCCGAGTTCGTCGACGCTGCGCCGTCTGCCGGGCTTCGATGACCACCGGCCTGTCCGAGCGGCCTCCTGTCGCCATCCCGGTGGGCTCGCCCGTCCCCGGGTTCCCGCCTGACGACCTGGGCGACCTCGCTCCCGAGGGTGCAGAGGCCGGCCAGCCGCGCCCCGGTGAGTCCGACAACCGCGTACTGATCGACTCGCTCGTCGCGCGGGCCATCGGCGGCCACGCCCGGGCCCGCGACGAGCTGCTCGCCCTGATCCACCCGCTGGTGCTCAAGTACTGCCGCGGCCGCCTGGGGCGCCAGGAGTCGCTCATGGGTTCCGCCGACGACGTCGCGCAGGACATCTGCATGGCGGTCGTGAGCGCGCTGCCGAACTACCAGCTGCGGGGCCTGTCGTTCCGCGCGTTCGTCTACGGCATCGCGGCGCACAAGGTCGCCGACGCGTTCCGGGCGATGGGTCGCAATCGGACCGAGCCGGTCGCGGACCTGCCCGACGCTCCCGTCCTGACCGACGACCCCGAGCACCGGCTGCTGGTCGCGGAGCGCGCGGCTCGGCTCGGGGCCTTGCTGGCGCACCTCACCCCACGCCAGCGCGAGGTGCTGGTGCTGCGGCTGGCCGTCGGGCTGTCGGCGGAGGAGACCGCGCAGGCCATTCGGTCGACGCCGGGCGCCGTGCGCGTCACCCAGCACCGCGCGCTTGGCCGGCTGCGCCGCCTCCTGCTCGGCGAGTCCGCGGCCCGCGTCCTCGCCGACCCCGCGGCGGACGACCCCACCCCCGACGAGCTGCGGGCCGCCGAATCCGGCGCGACCCCGATCGACACCCGCGACGGCGACGCCGATCTCGCCGCCGTCGCGACGATCCTCGGTACACGATCTGGGCCGTGACGCACCGCGCGCCGGCGCCCCGACGTCGGGGAGTACCCTGCGTGCGATCACAGGGCGTCGGACGGGAGCACAGGTGTCGCCAGGTCAGATCGCCGCGTTGATCGCCGCGGGGGCCTTGGTGGTCCTCGTGGTCTTGCTGGCCGTGCCGTTGCTGAAGCTGGGCCGCACCCTGGACGAGGCGACCGTGACGCTGCGCGAGGCGCGCAAGGGCACCGGACCGATCCTCGACGAAACACAGACGACGCTGCGTCAGGTCAACACCCAGCTCGAGCGGGTCGACGGGATCACGGCGGGCGCCCGCACGGTGAGCACGAACGTCTCCGTGCTCACGTCGCTGTTCACCGCGACCCTCGGCGGGCCGCTGGTCCGGGCGGCCGCGCTGTCGTACGGGCTGAGCAAGGCGGTCAAGGCGCGCCGGGCCGGCAAGGACGCGGGCGCGCACGCGCGTGGTCGGCTGGGTGGTCGACGCGGTCGTCGGAGTCGGGCATGAGGCGCCTGTTCTGGCTGGGTGTCGGCCTCGCGGCCGGCGCCTATCTCACCCGGCGGGCGACGGGCGCCGCGCAGCAGCTGACACCGGCGAGCATCGGTGCGAACCTCGCAGACGGCCTGCGCGAGCTGGGAGCCGGGCTCGGCGCGTTCGGCGCCGAGGTCCGGGCGGGCATGACCGCTCGCGAGCAGGAGCTCACCGCGTTGCTGGAGCGGCGCACCGGTGCCGGCGTGCCTACCCTGGGTGAGGCGCTGCGGGACCCGGTGGGGGAGCAACCGATCGCGTCTCGGTCCGAGTCGTCGTCGATGTCACCGTCGATCGCGTCGCCTCGAGCGCGCCGGGCAGGCGCCTGACGTCGGTCTCGGCGGTTCGTCCGGTCTCCGTGACCAGCACCAGGCCCCTGCCGCACCCCAGCGCCAATCCCTCCCGCACCCGAAGGTCCTCGCCGTGCAGACCCACGAGATCGTCCGCCGCTTCACCGAGCACTTCGTCGCCGCCGGGCACGCTCCCGTGCCCAGCGCCTCGTTGATCCTCGACGACCCCACGCTGCTGTTCGTCAACGCAGGGATGGTGCAGTTCAAGCCGTACTTCCTCGGGGAGGCTCCCGCGCCGTGGCCGCGCGCCACGTCCATCCAGAAGTGCGTGCGCACCGGGGACATCGACGAGGTCGGTCGGACCACCCGGCACAACACCTTCTTCCAGATGGCCGGGAACTTCTCCTTCGGCGACTACTTCAAGGCCGGGGCGATCGAGCTCGCGTGGACCCTGATCACCCGCAGCCAGGACGAGGGCGGCTACGGCTTCGACCCCGAGCGGATCTGGGTGACGGTCTACCAGGACGACGACGAGGCCGCCGAGCTGTGGCAGCGCATCGCCGGCATGCCGGCCGAACGGATCCAGCGCCGCGGCGGCAAGGACAACTATTGGGACATGGGCGTGCCCGGCCCGGGTGGCCCGTGCTCGGAGATCTACTACGACCGGGGGCCCGAGCACGGCCGCGACGGCGGCCCGGAGGCGGACGAAGACCGCTACCTGGAGATCTGGAACCTGGTCTTCATGCAGGACGTCCGTGGCGAGCGCAGCCCGAAGGACGGCCACCCGCCGGTCGGCGTCCTGCCCCGGAAGAACATCGACACGGGGCTGGGTGTCGAGCGCGTCGCGACCCTGCTGCAGGGTGTCGACAACGTCTACGAGACCGACCTGGTCCGGCCGGTCATCGCCCGTGCCGAAGAGCTCGCGGGTCGCCGGTACGGCGTGGAGCCCGTCGACGATGTGCGGTTCCGGGTCATCGCGGACCACGCCCGATCCGGCGTGATGATCATCTCCGACGGCGTGACGCCGTCGAACGAGGGGCGTGGTTACGTGCTGCGCCGCCTGCTGCGCCGCATCGTGCGCTCGGCGCGGCTGCTCGGGATCACCGAGCCCGTGCTGCCGTCCTTCGCCGAGGTCGTCCGCGACGAGATGAGCGAGTCCTACCCGGAGCTGCGGCTGGAGTTCGAGCGGATCTCGGCGGTCGTGCGCACCGAGGAGGAGGCCTTCCGCGCCACGCTCACGGCGGGCTCGCGGATTTTCGACGCCGCCGTCGCCGAGACCCGGCAGGCCGGGGGCCGGCAGCTCGGTGGGGAGAAGGCCTTCCAGCTGCACGACACGTACGGCTTCCCGATCGACCTCACGCTCGAGATGGCGGCCGAGGCTGGGCTCCGCGTCGACGAGAAGGGCTTCCGTCGACTGATGGACGAGCAGCGGGCCCGGGCCAAGGCCGACGCCGCCGCCCGCAAGACCGGGCACGGGCAGGTCGGGGGGTACCGCGCCGTGCTCGACACGGCCGGGACCACGGACTTCCTCGGTTACAGCCAGCTGACCAGCGAGTCGCGGCTCGTGGGGCTGCTCGTCGACGGCGTCGGGGTGCCCGCGGCCGGCGCGGGGACCGGCGTGGAGGCGGTACTGGACCGCACGCCCTTCTACGCCGAGGGCGGCGGCCAGCAGGCGGACACGGGGATCATCCGCGGCGACGGGTTCACGATCGTCGTCGACGACGTGCAGTCGCCGATCGCCGGGCTCGTTGTGCACCGGGGCCGGGTGACCGAGGGCGAGGCCACGGTGGACGCGACCGTGTACGCCGAGGTCGACACCACGCGCCGGGCCGCGGTGTCGCGCTCGCACTCCGCGACGCACCTCGTGCACGCCGGCATGCGCCGCCACCTCGGTGAGACGGCCGCGCAGGCCGGGTCGCTCAACGCCCCGGGTCGGCTTCGGTTCGACTTCACCTCGCCCGGCGGGGCCGTGCCGGTGTCGGTGCTGAACGAGGTCGAGGACGAGGTCAACGCCGTCCTGCAGGACGACGAGGAGGTCCGGGCGTTCCTTACCACGCCCGACGAGGCCCGCCGCCTCGGCGCGATGGCGCTGTTCGGCGAGAAGTACGGCGACGAGGTGCGGGTCGTCGAGATCGGCGACTACTCCCGCGAGCTGTGCGGCGGCACGCACGTGCACCGCTCCGGTCAGCTCGGGTTGGTGAAGCTGCTGTCGGAGAGCTCCATCGGCGCCGGGGTGCGCCGCGTGGAGGCCCTGGTCGGCATCGACGCCTTCCGCCACCTGGCCCGCGAGCACGTGCTGGTCAGCCAGCTCGCCGAGCAGTTCAAGGCCCGTCCCGAGGAGCTGCCCGAACGCATCGGCGGGATCGTCGAGCGGCTGCGGCAGGCCGAGCGGGAGCTGGAGAAGGTCCGGGCAGACGCCGTGCTCTCCTCGGCCGGGTCGCTTGCCGAGGGCGCGGAGGACATCGGTGGCGTCGCGGTGGTCGCGGCCGCGGTGCCCGAGGGCGTGAGCGGCAACGACCTGCGGGCGCTCGCCACGGACGTCCGTAGCCGTCTCGGTGCCCGCCCCGGCGTCGTGGCGCTGTTTTCGACGACGGAGGGGAAGGTGTCGTTCGTCGTCGCGACCACGGCCGCCGCGCGGGCGGCCGGGCTGGCCGCAGGAAAGCTCGTGCCGACGTTCGCCCCCGCCGTCGGTGGTCGCGGCGGCGGGAAGCCGGACCTGGCGCAGGGCGGCGGCTCGGACCCCTCGGGGATCCCGACGGCGCTGGACCTCCTGCGCCGGGCGCTCGCGAGCACGTGACGCCCCCGGTCCGCACCAGTTCTGTCCGGAAAGCCACTTTCCCGACGCAAGACGTCCCGGAAGTGGCTTTCCGGACACGTGAGCGCGTATCTCCATGAGGCGGCACGGTTCGCTGGGGTGGCTGGCGTGAGGCGCGGGCGGCGGCTGGGCGTCGACGTCGGGGCGGTGCGGGTCGGCGTCGCGCTCTCCGATCCGGACGGGGTACTGGCCACCCCGCTGGTGACGCTGCCCCGCGACCTGGCGCACAAGACCGACCTGCAGGCTGTCGCCCGGCTCGTCGCCGAGCACGACGCGGTCGGCGTGGTCGTCGGCCTGCCTCGGACCCTGGCCAACCGCGAAGGCCCGGCGGCCGTCGCGGCGCGCGAGTTCGCCACCGCGCTCGCCGACCACCTGCGCTCGGCGCGCATGGAGGTGCCCGTCGACCTCGCGGACGAGCGGCTCACCACCGTCGTCGCCACCCGCCAGATGCGGGAGAGCGGCCGGAAGGGACGGCGGCAGCGGGCGGTGGTCGACCAGGTCGCCGCCGTCGCGATCCTGCAGGGCTGGCTGGACGCACACCGAGCGCCCCCGACATGATCGGGGGGCGTCCGGTGCCCACTGGCGACGGCGGTTACGCTCCGACGTTGTGACACGGAGCGGTAACGGCGACGACCATCCGTCCGGCCGACGTTGGCCCGGCACGGTGCTCCGGTGAGCCGCCCGACCGGCGTGTATCCCTCACGGCATGTCGAGCTCGCGGCGCGCCGCGCCGAGCAGCGGCTGCGGGCACGGCGTCGTCGTCGTCGCCTCGCCGCCGCGGGGGTGGCCGTCCTGCTGCTGTTCGGTGGCGTCATCGGCGGGGCGTACCTGCTCTACGACGAGCTCTACGGCGCGGCGGACTATGCGGACTACGAGGGCACCGGTGCCGCCGACGTCGTCGTGAAGGTGGACGAGGGCGCGACCGGCGCGCAGATCGCCACCGAGCTGCGTCGCCTGGACGTGGTCCAGAGCGTCCAGGCGTTCACCGTCGCGGCGGCGGAGGAGCCCCGGATCCGGTCGGTCCAGCCGGGCTACTACCGCCTGCGCCAGCAGATGTCCGGCGAAGCCGCGGTCGCGCTGCTGCTCGACCCCGCCAGCCGCGTCGGACAGCTCGAGATCCGCGGCGGCGTCCAGCTCGACGACACCCGCAACCCCGACGGCTCCACCGTGCCCGGCGTGCTGTCGCTGATCTCGCAGTCGACGTGCGCGGAGCTGAACGGCCAGCAGCGCTGCGTCACGGCGGATGAGCTGCGCGAGGCGATGTCGACCGCGGATCTCGCGGACCTCGGCGTACCCGACTGGGCCCGGGAAGACGTGGCCCAGGCCGAACCGCGCCGGCGGCTCGAGGGGCTGTTCGTCCCGGGACGCTACGACGTGCCGCCCGGCGTGCCCGCGCTCGACGTCCTGCGCGGGCTGCTCGCGACATCGATCACCCGGTTGGAGGCCGAGGGTTTGGTCGGCAACGCACCCGCCACCGGCTACTCCGCCTACGACGTGCTGATCGTCTCGTCGCTGGTCGAGAAGGAGGGCATCACGCCCGACATGCCCAAGGTCGCGCGGGTGCTCTACAACCGGCTCGAATCCGGCCAGCGGCTGCAGCTGGACTCCATGGTCAACTACCCGCTGGACCTGCAGGCCCTGCGCACCACCCCCGAAGACCGTGCGCGTCCGGGCCCCTACAACAGCTACGCCGTCGCCGGCCTGCCCCCGACCCCGATCGCCGCGCCCGGGCGCGCCGCGATCGAGGCGGCCCTCCAGCCGGCGGCCGGGCCGTGGCAGTACTTCGTGCGCTGCCAGACCGACGGGACCTCCTGCTTCGCCGAGACCCTCGACGAGCACAACACGAACGTCGAGCAGGCCGTCGCCAACGGCGCGTTCTGATATTCCCTACCGCCCGAACCGGCCGGGCGGCGGCAGGGGGGAGGGCGCCGCGGTGGCGTCGACGACGGGGACGGCTCCGCGCGCGAACCTGCTGCCCGGTAGCACGCGCGCCGGGAACGAATCGCCGGCCACCCGCCGGGCCACCTCCGTCAGCGGCAGGGCGCCGCGCGTGGCGGCGAGGACGAGGTTGCCGAACCGTCGCAGGCGCAGGACGTCCGGCGCCGCGACCACGGCCACCTCGTCGAACACGGCGGCCGCTGTCGCCGTCTGGGCGCGGGCGAAGTCGAGCGGTCGCCGCGCTGATCCGCCGGAGCCGCCCACCCCGTCGGCGAGGTTCGCCACGTACACGCCGTCCGGACGCAGCACCCGTGCGACCTCGGTCAGGAACTCCACACTGGTCAGGTGCGCCGGCGTGCGCGCTCCCGCGAACACGTCCAGCACCACGGCGTCCTGGGTGCCGGGGAGCACGGCGGCCAGGGCCGCGCGCGCGTCGTCGACGTGGACGTCCAGGCCGAGCCCGTCGGCGGGCAGCCGGGTGCGCACCAGCTCGACGAGGGCGCCATCGAGCTCCACCACCCGCTGCACCGAACGGGGACGGGTCGCCGCGGCGTAGCGGGGCAACGTCCACGCGCCTCCGCCCAGGTGCAGGACGTGCAGCGGGGCCGGTGGCGGCGGCTCCAGCGCATCGAGCAGGTGGCCGATCCGGCGGACGTACTCGAACTCGAGGTGGGTCGGATCGGCGAGGTCGACGTAGGACTGCGAGGTGCCGTCGACCAGCAACGTCCAGGCCATGCGTTGGGCGGGGTCGGCGACGAGCTCGGCGCGGCCGTGGTCCCCGTCGGCCCGCACCACGGCCGGGGCGAGGTCGTCCGACCGTCTCGAAGGCACAGGCCCCATCTTCCCGGTCGCTGGCACCGGCCGCCGCCACCACCTCGTGGTCGGGTGGTGCGCCCGGGATTGCAGGAAAGCCACCTTCAGGCAATGACGCTGCAGGAAGGTGGCTTTCCTGCACCCGCGAGGCGGGTGCGGCGGTCAGCCCTGAACCGCGCCGTAGATGTGCTCCAGCCGCAGTGTCATCACCAGCCGCCGGTCCGCCACCATCGCGGCGCGGTACTCCTCCCACTCGGGATGCTCGCCGGCGAGGGTGCGGTACAGCTCGACGAG
>JAQSWF010000165.1 GCA_029266775.1 Pseudonocardia sp. | reverse complement strand
GCGAGCGATCATGCTGGGCGGCCTGCGAGCCCTGATGGCGAGGTCAGCCAGCGGTGAAGGCGCCGGTCAGAGGCCGTGACAGGGTTCTCGGCACCCACAACCTGGTACCGTGCCGTCGGGAAGCATTCGAATCACTCTCACGCACCCCACCGGCAGCAAGGACAACGGGACCTCTGGCACGACGAACCCCTGCGCAGCCAGCCGTGCCCCGGGTTCAGTTTCAGCCTGTAGATTGCCCGAGGTAATCGGATTCCAGCACCACGTCCTTAATCAGCGTTTGGTACTCGGCGTGCGTACGGTGTTCGATGGTGCGCCACGTTCGGCCCTCTTGCTCACGCAGGTAGGTCCAGTACTTCGGCGCGCCGGGAATCCTCACGTTGTCGGCCACCACCACCGAGCCGGGATGCAGCCAGCCGTGCGACTCAATAAGTTGGAGGTCGGGCAAATACGCGTTCTTATCATGGTCGAGGAACGCAAAGTCGAGCGTGCCAGCACCAAAGCCATGCGCGCGTTCCAGCGCGTCGGCGGTCGGTCCGCCGTCTCCCAGCGACCCGACAAGCACCGTGACCCGGTCTGCCACACCGGCGTGCTGCAAGATCCGCTGCGCGATCTCGGCGTTCGCGGATAGGAACTCGATCGAGTAGAGATGCGCGTCGTCCGGCATCACCCGAACAGTCCGCAATGCGCTATACCCGCAGTAGCCGCCCAGCTCTAGGAGCTGCCGCGGCCGACAGCGCTCGATCGCGGCGTCAAGCAACGCGCCTTTCTCATCACCAATGTTGACCATGAAGCTCTGCCCATAGCAGAAGTTATCGATGATGCGGATAGCGTCACCGACATCGCCTGGCTTGGCGTGCTCGGTGACATGGCGGGCCAGCGCGTCCTCACGCCCGTCGCCTACCTGCCAGGTCTTCAAGAACCGAGGCATGCCCAGCATGAACCGCAGGAACGACCAACGCAGGAACGGCATCCGTTTGCCACCGATCTCGGTCAGTCGGCCCATGCGGGCTCCCATCGCTTAGTTTAGCGGTGGCCGGGTGACACGTTCCTCTAAGAAGTCGGCCGAGCGCCACCAACGTTTCAGTCCGCTGCCCTTCTACTCTAGCCGCACGACCGGGACGCAGGGCGCCAACAGTGCCGCACGATCGCCGAGCGCGCCCAGGTGTGGGCACCCCACAGGCGCGCCTTACGCCCACATCACCTGGTCATGCTCGCCGCCGGCTGACTCGCCGCCACTCGCGCCGACGAACACCAGCGATCACGACCCCGAAGAAGGGGTCTGCAACCACCGACACGAGCTGATCCCGCTGACGGTCAACGCGGTCCGCCGCCTGCTCGCTCACCTCATCCTCGCCTCGGTCAGCGCTCCCGCCGCAGGGCGGGACACGGGTGATGGCACCCAATCGGCACCGTCGCTGGTCCGGCCCAATCTGGCCGGGGACAGCAGAGGCGGCTGGTCTAGGCCAGGGGGGCACAGTGGCAGTCTCGGCGACGCTGCCCGCACGTCGAGTGCGGGGGTGAGGGTATTCCGGCAGGACCGGCATTGGACGTTCATGTTCTGGCTGGCCGCGGCCACGATGCGCTCGGCGCGCTCGGCGCGCTCGCGCAGAACCGGCTCGTTCACCGACCCGGCCGGCTTTGGCCAGCACAGCGCGTGCAGCGTCCTCGAACGGGCACACGCCGGTCAACTCCCGGGCGGTCGCGGCGGTCGGCGTGGGCGGCGAGCCCGGAGGGTCAGCCTTGGGCGCTGAGGCACCTGGACGTGGACCGGTCAGGAGTCGGGGAGGAGCGGCGCGGTGCGGGCCACTACCCGGTCGGGACGCAGCAGGGCCGCAGTCGCCCGGCCGGACTGCAGCCAGGCGTGCAGCGGCGTAGCGCTCACGTCGATCGTGCGGGCGCCGGTCGCATGGGCGCCGGTCGCGGTCTTTGCGTCGACGGGGCCGGCGTGCAGCAGCCCCCACCCGGGACCGATGGCCTCGTCGAGCAGGACCGATCCGATCAGGCGCGGTTGAGGGCACAGGGTGCCGGCGAGGTCGTGACGGTGCCTGCTCCGCTCGACCGCGGGCCCGGGTGGGAACCGGGTCGGTACGGCGGCGAGCGCGTGCTCTTCGGCGCCGGGCAGCCGCAGCAGCGCGGCGGCGAGCGGGCGGCGCACCAGCGCGGCCGGTCCGCCGCCGCCCGTCATGGCCCGCCCGACAAGCACGGCGGTGCAGATCGTCGCGCGGACGTGCGGGTCGCGCTCGCGCGGATAGCTGTCGAGCAGCTCCTCGTCCGCCCGTCCGGCCAGGACCGCGGCAAGCTTCCAGGCGAGGTTGTGGGCGTCGCGCATCCCGGCCCCGAGGCCCTGCCCGACGAACGGCGGCATGAGGTGAGCGGCGTCGCCGAGCAGGAATGTCCGCTCGGTCCGCCAGGGGTCGGCGACGCGGGCGCGGAAGGTGTACTCGGCGCAGCGGATCACTGTCGGCGGAGTGCTCGTCCACGGCCGCAGCAACTCGGTGGGGGAGATGTCGGTCGCCCGCTCGTCGTCGCGGAGGCGGAACTCGAACCGGTAGCGATCCTCGGTGAGGTGCAGGAACGTCGCCGCGCGCCGCGGGTCGCACACCTGGTCGACCCCGCCCCACGAGTCGAGCGGAGTCGGGCACCGGACGTCCATGACGAGCCAGCGCTGGGTGAAACCCAGATCGCTGAACGCGGCCCCGGTCGCGGCCCGCACGGTGCTGCCCGCGCCGTCGCAGCCGAGCACAGCGGCCGCGGGCAGGCGGGAGCCGTCACCGAGCACGACACCGGTGCGAGACACGTCGACCACGTCAGCGCCGGTCCGGACGTCGATCCCCGCGTCCCGCGCGGCGCCGCGCAGCAGGTCGTCGAGGTCGGGTTGGTCGAACAGGTTGGCTGTGGGGTGCCCGTGGACGCCGGGACCCGGGTCGCGGCGGAACGTGGCGAAGGGCCGCAGCCGCGCGTCGAGCAGCCGCAGTCCGGTGGCGGGCCGGCTGATCCCGGCGAAGCCGTCGGCGACCCCGGCGAGCTGCAGCACCCGCACGCACTCGTCGTCGAGGTGCACCGCTCGGGGAAGCGGCCAGGGCCGTGGGTGGCGTTCGAGCACCACCGTGGCGACGCCGTAGCGGGCCAGCAGCAGCGCGGCGGTGAGCCCGACCGGGCCGGCACCGACGACGACGACTGGAGCCAGTTCAGCCACGCAGCAGCGCCGTGTAGAGGGTGAGGCCGGGTCCGAACGCGGTAACGACCGCGGGCCGCCCGGCGCGGGGCCGGCCGCGGGAGCGCAGCGCGTCCAGGACGAGCAGGACGGTCGTCGACGAGCAGTTGCCGTGCGTGGCCAGCACCGCCCGCGACTCGTCGATGGCCTCGACCGGCAAGCCGAGCTGCTCGACCACGGTGTCGAGGATGCGGGGTCCTCCGGGGTGCACGGCCCAGGCGTCGACGTCGTCGACGGTGTACGCGTGCCGGTGCAGCAGCTCGGTGACGTGTCCGCGGACGTGGCGGGCGAGCACATGGGGGACCTCGGCCGACAGCCCCATGCGGAACCCGAGGTCGGTGATGTCCCACGTCATGTGGTCGGCCGTGCCGGGGTCGGTGAGCGCCGCGACGTCGAGCACCTCGAGGCTGCGTGCCGGTGGGTTCGGGGTGAGCACGACGGCGGCGGCCGCGTCGCCGAACAGCGCGTGCGAGACCACCTGGCCGCGGTCGTCCGTCGAAGGCTGGACGTGCAGCGACGTCAGCTCGCTGCAGAGCAGCACGGCCGGCCGGCGGCGGCTGACGACGTAGTCGGTGATGGTGCCCAGACCGGGGACCGCGGCGTAGCAGCCCATGTGTCCGATGAGGACCCGCTGCAGGTCGGGAGCCATGCCGAGGTCGGCCGCAATGCGGATGTCGAGGCCGGGCGTGGCATAGCCGGTGCAGGTGGCGACGGCGAGCAGGCCGACGTCCTCGGCGGCGAGCCCGGCGTCGGCCAGCGCCGCGGCGACCGCGTCCTTGCCCAGCGGCAGCGACTCGACGAGGTAACGCCGCATGCGGGCGCCGGTCGACCAGCCGGAGGCGTCCTCGGTGACCGGGTTGACCGCGGCGTGGCGGGTCACGACACCGGCGCCGAGGAAGATCCGCTCGGCGGTGCGGTCCCCGGCGAAGTGCTCGCCGAACCGGGCCGTCCACAGGTCCTGCTGGCGCAGCGGCGGTCCGGGCAGCGCCGTGCCGAGGCCGGCGACGTGGGCGTCGGTCACGGGACCGCCTTGCGGCCGACCGCCTGGAACAGGATCGCGGTGGTCGGCACGCTCGCCATGCGGACGGTGTCGAGGCGGAGCACGAGCCATCGGGCGAGGTCGGTCACGGACGGGGCGATCCCTCGCAGCGTCAGCTCGACACCGTGCCGGGCACACTCGCCGACCATGACCGTTCGGTCCACGAGCAGGTCCGGGTCGTGGATACCCTTCGGGACGGCCGGCAGCCGTTCCGCGAGCCGGATCGCCACCAGTCGGGCCAGAGCGGTCGCCGCGATCGTGTCGATCACCACCAGACCACCGGGGCCGCAGCAGCCGGCCGGCGCCACGCCGTGTGCCCGAGCCTGCGCCAGCGCGCTGGCCGTGATGTCCACCCCGACGTGCCGATAGCCCTTGCCCGCCACCTGCGGTGCGAGCAGGCCGGCCCCGCAGCCGAGGTCGACGAGCACGGCGTCTCCAGTCGCGGCGGGCACCAGCGCCCGGGCAGCGGCCAACCTGCGCAGCATCATGAACGCGCCGCGCGGGTCCCACCACTGCGCGGCCAGGTCGTCGTACTGGGCCGGGTCGTTGCACTTCCGGCTGACCTGCATGGAGCCGAGGCTGCCAGACTCGGAGGCTGCCAGACTTGCCGGGGTGAAGCTCGGCGAACGACGCGGCCGGTGATCCGGGGACTGGTCCGGGCGTGCCACCCGGAGCCGACCGCGGCCGTCACCGCGACGATGACGGCGCTGGCGGCGACCGCCGGGCACTCCGTTCGCGGGGTGGTACTGGTCGGGGCCGCGGTGCTGACCGGGCAGCTGTCGATCGGCTGGCTTAACGACCTGCTCGACGCGCCCCGCGACCGCGCCGTCGGACGCCGGGACAAGCCGGTCGTGTCGGGCGAGGTCACGGCCGCGGTGCTGCGGGTCGCGACCGCGCTGGCCGTGGTCGCCTGCGTGCCGCTGTCGCTGTTGTGCGGGCTCGTGGCCGGAGCTGTCCACCTCGTCGCGGTCGCCGCCGGCTGGGTGTACGACCTGGGTGGGAAGTCGAGGTGGTGGTCCGTCGTGCCCTACGTCGGGTGCTTCGGCCTGCTGCCCGCGTTCGTGGTGCTCGCGCTGCCGGGCGAACCGTGGCCGCCGTGGTGGCTGCCGGTGGCCGGCGCGCTGCTGGGCGCCGGGGCGCACTTCGCGAATGTCCTACCCGACCTCGACGACGACGCCGCGACGGGTGTGCGCGGCCTTCCCCACCGGATGGGGGCGCAGGCGAGCCGGGCGGCCGCCGCGGTCCTGCTGCTGGCGGCCACGACGGTGGTCGCGGCGTCGGCGCGGCTGCCGGTGGCCGCGGCGGTTGCGGTCCCGGCGGCGGCTGCGGTCGTCCTCGCGGTTGGTTTCGCGGCCCGCGGGCGGGCCCCGTTCCGCGCGGTGCTGGCGGTGGCCGTGCTGGCGGTGGCGATGCTGCTCGCCTCCGGCCCGGCACTGGTCGCCTGAGCTCACACGCCTGGTGGCCGCGCCGTGGAGGGTCGGCGCCGCGGCTCAGCGCAGCGTCAGCAACCGGCCCATTACCAGGGCGAACGCGCCCGGCGGGACCGTCCCGCGCTGCAGGCCGAGACCGGCGGCGGCATCGAAGACTGACTGGTGCGCGTCCGCCGCCGAGACCGCGGCGTCGAGGAAGCGCGGCCGGGCGGCGAGCCGGGCCATCACCGTGGTGTGGCGGCGGTGGCGCCCGAACGTCCGGCGTAGCGCCGCCCGGTGGGCCGCGCCCGCGTCCGCTCCGAGCAGTGCGGCCCGCCCGGCCAGCGCCCCGGACGCGACGGCGTCGAAGATCCCCTCGCCGGTCAACGGGTTGATGGCCGCGGCGGCGTCACCGGCCAGCAGCACCCGGCCGTCGGGGTGGAAGCGGGGCGCGTTGGACAGCGGCAGGTGGTGCCCGCGCACCGTGGCCGGTTCCGGGGTCAGGTCCGGGAGGAGCCCGCACAGCGCATCCAGGTACTGCCGACGGGTTCCGCTCCCGCGCTTGTCGAACACTCCGTACCCGACGTTCGTGCGCCCATTCGCCAGCGGGAACGCCCACGCGTACGCCGGGTAGGGTCCGCGCGCGTACTCGATGGTCAGCGCACTCGGATCGGTCGAAGCGGGGGAGTAGCCGCGGATCGCGACGGCCGTGGCGGACGGCCGGGCCGCCGGCGCACCCAGCAGACGGCGGACCGTCGAGTTGGCGCCGTCGGCGCCGACGATGGCGCGCGCCTCGATCTCCCCGTCGAGCACGACCCGGTCCGGCGCCACCTCCAGCGTCCGGACCCGGTGGTGGCGCAGCTGCACCCCGCGCGCCACCGCCGCGTCGACCAGCGCCGCGTCGAACACCGCGCGCGGGATCACCCGGCTCGGTCGCCGGCACGCCCGGTCGACCGTCCGGCCGTTCGGGGTGCGCAGACGCAGCCGCGGCACCGGTGGCGCCAGATCGGCGACGTCCGGGACGCCGAGCGCGGCGAGAAGGTCGAACACCTCCGCGGCGATCCCGTCGCCGCAGCACTTGTCCCGCGGGAACCTCGCCGCGTCGAGCAGCACGACCCGGCTCCCCGGCCGCTCCCGCAGGACCCGCAGCGCCGCGGCCGTACCCGCCGGCCCCGCCCCGACGACGGCGACGTCATGCATCATCCGGCACCTCCCCGGACGACCGTAAGCGGTACTTCGCGCGGCGGATCGAAGGGACGCCGCGGGCGACCGCGTCCACTACCGATGCGCCGCGTGGCGCATCGTCCCGGGCGTGCCGATCCTGGACGCGCACCCGAAGAACGTCTACCTGGAGGAAAGCGCCGTCATTGGGTCAGTGAACGCCCGGATCGATGCACCGTTCGCTGCAGAGCACCGCGACCAGACGGCCAGCCGGCTGCTGAACGCCGGCGCGACCCGCGTCGACACCGCCCGCAGCGCGGCCGCGGGCAACGCCGTTCCCGAGGCGGAGCAGCGGCTCCGGCGGTCGCGCAGGTCCACCCGATCGACACTGCTCGCCCGCGCTAACCCGCGCGGTCGGTCACCGGCGCTGCCGGGCCAGCTTGGGCAAGGCATACCAACGTTGTTACGACGGCGTGCCGACTACCGAATAGATGCCTGTTGAGCGTTGAGCGCTTGGGTGGTGAGGCGGACGACGAAGCCGTCGGTTGTGTGGGTGCTGCTGACGCGGTCGACGAGGTTGCGGGTGACCCAGAGTCCGGCGCCGGTCCTGACCGGCGT
>JAQSWF010000164.1 GCA_029266775.1 Pseudonocardia sp. | reverse complement strand
GGCTCGCTCTCCAGACCTCGCAGCCGCTCGACGATGTACGCCTTCACGTCGTCACCCACCTCGAAGATCCCGGTGCCCAACCCGCCGGATCCCTCCGCCGCGCTGTACACGATGCGTTGGTAGCCCTCCGACTCGGCGACGGCCCGCACCACCGACACCGCGTCGTCGATGACGTCGCGAACAGCTTCGGTGAGGGCGCTGTAGCCAGCACCACCGACGCCGGTCGGGATGCCCGCGGCGCGCACCGGCTTCGTACAGCGGTACGGCCTGATCGCCGCGTTGCCCCCACCCCGCGTGCAGCCCCGCGGATCGGCCGGGTCCCGCTGGTAAGCGCGGAACTGCTCCTCGTTGTCGTTGAAGACGAAGAGCGCATCGGCCCAGTCAGGCTGCTCGATCATCCACGCGAAGTCACCCGGCCTGCCACGGCCCCGGAACACCGACCCGACGATCCGCACGACCACCCCACCCGTCGTTCCCGGCATGCGGTCGGAGTGTCGCAGGGGCATCGGCGGGCAAGCTACTACGGCGCTTCCGTGCCGTTCGCGGGTGAAGCGCGGCACGCGCCCGAGCCGGGTGATCGTCCCCGACAGACCCGCCGTGCCGGATCGCCGAGGCAGCGTCGACCCCGGCAAGCAGTTCCCGCACGAGCTGCACCATCCGTCCCATCGCCCTGCCTCCTACACTGATCTGTGAAGTTCAACGGTAGGTTCACAGACCTGTGAAGTCAAGGGCGGATGATGAGCGGCGGACGAAGCCAGGACGACGGCGAGGAGCGCCTCACGCCCGGAGCGCAGCGCATCCTCGACGTCGCCTCCGACTTGTTCTACTGGCGTGGCATCAACGCCGTCGGGGTGGACACCATCGCTGCCGAGTCCGGCGTCACCAAGCGCACCCTCTACGACCGCTTCGGCTCGAAGGAACGGCTGGTCGCCGCCTATCTGCGAACCCGGGACCGCCGGTGGCGGCAGCTGATAGCCACCCGGCTCGAGGATGAGGATCTCGATCTCATGCAGCGCGTGCTCGTGCCGTTCGACGTACTCGACGAATGGCTCGTGCCGAACGGCCGCGGGTGCAGCTTCATCAATGCCTTCGCCGAGCTGCCCGAGCTCGAGCACCCCGGCCGGCAGATCGTGGTCGCGGAGAAGACCTGGCTCCGCGACCTGTTCGGCAGCCTGCTGCGCGAGGCCGGCGTCCCCGATCCGACCAGCCTCGCCGTCCAGCTGCTGAGCCTGCACGAAGGGGCCCTCGTCGCGCACGCCATCGCCGGTCAGACCGACGCCGCCAGCAAGGTTCGCCAGGCCGCCGAGACGCTGGTCCTCGCGGCCGCCCGTCCGTGAGAGGACTGTGAGCGCGCCCGAACGGGACGCGCTACAGACTTGATTCATTCTCGACGACATCGCCGCCCTCAAGGGCACGATCCTCGAGTCGGGGCTGTCGATTCCCCAGCTCGTCTCGACGGCGTGGGCATCGGCTGCCAGCTTCCGAGGCACGGACAAGCGCGGCGGCGCCAACGGCGCACGGATCCGCCTGGCGCCGCAACGGGACTGGGAGGTCAACACCCCGGCCGAGCTGGGCAAGGTCCTGCACACGCTCGAACAGATCCAGCAGGACTTCAACCGGTCGCAGGCCACCGGCGGCAAGAAGGTCTCCCTGGCCGATCTGATCGTCCTGGGCGGATGCGCGGCCGTCGAGCAGGCCGCGAAGAACGCCGGCCACGACGTCACGGTTCCGTTCGCACCGGGGCGCACCGACGCCGCGCAGGAGCAGACCGACGTGGACTCGTTCGCCGTGCTCGAGCCGCAGGCGGACGGCTTCCGCAACTACCTCCGCGCCGGCGAAAAGCTGCCCGCGGAGTCCCTGCTGCTGGACCGGGCGTTCATGCTGAACCTGACCGCTCCGGAGATGACGGTGCTGCTCGGGGGCATGCGCGCCCTGAACGCGAACGCGGGGCAGTCCCCGCACGGCGTGCTCAGCGACCGTCCGGGCACGCTGACGACCGATTTCTTCCGGAACCTGCTGGACATGGGCACGGAGTGGAAGACGTCCGAGTCGGCGGAGAACGTCTACGAAGGTCGGGACCGCACGACGGGCGAGGTCAAGTGGACAGCCACAGCCGCCGACCTCGTCTTCGGTTCGCACGCCGAGCTCCGCGCGATCGCCGAGGTCTACGCGTGCGGCGACGCGGACGAGAAGTTCGTGCGTGACTTCGCGGCCGCGTGGAACAAGGTCATGAACAGCGACCGGTTCGACCTCACCTGATCGCCATGTCCGATCTGCGGACCTGAGCCAAAGATCGACGTTCGGGGCTGAAAAACTGCGCTGCTGCAGCTTTTCAGCCCCGTTCGTTGATCACCTGCCAGAGCGGACGGGGCGGCCCCAGCTACTCAGGCTGCAGCACCTCGTCCCACTCCCGCACCCGGTGGCGTCCGACCACGCCGTGCTTCAGGAAGGGGTCGTCGGCCATGAACTCGTCGACGGCGTCCCGCGCGGTGAAGACCGCCATCGCGCCGACGGGCTCGTCGGCGAACGTGCCCACCAGCAGCAGCACGCCGCGTTCGTGGAACTCGTCGAGCCGCGCGCGGTGCGCCGGGTAGTGCTCCATGGCGAGCGCTCCGGCACCCTCGGCCAGCTCGTAGCTCAGCACGTACTTCATGCGGGTTCCTCCGGGTCGGCCTCGGCGGCGCGGGCAAGCGCGGTAAGGATGTGGCTCCATCCGGTCGAGAACGCGCCGGAGGCGTAACCGCCGGGCAGCGCGCAGTCTTCGCGGAGCTGAGCATCGTCGAGCGCCTCCCAGCCGCGGTGCTCGACGGCGACGCGCGTGAGCGCGGGCCCCAACGCGGTGAACGTCAGCTCGACCTCCGTCGGCGCGGGCGTGAACGTCCACGACATCGCGAACCGGCGCGGCGGATCCCAGGTCAGCAGCCGTCCCCACTCGACCGTCGTGCCGTCGTGCCACGTCTCGTAGACGCGTCCCTCGAGGCGGGGCTCGACGGTGACGGCGCGCACCTGGTCGCGACCTGCGGAGAACGTCTGCGTCGGCCACCACGTGCCGATCTCCCGGACGAACACGGTGAAGGTGTGCTCCACGTCGGAGCGCACCATCGTCGCCTGGCGGATCGGTGGCCGGCGCAGGGCCGTCGGCGCGGCGTCGGCGGGCTTATTCGGTGCGGCCATCGGTGTCCTCGTTCGTCGTGTTCAGGTGTGCACGGAAACGGCGTAGCGCCAGCGTCCAGAGAGCATTCAGGCAACGCCGCGGATCGTGTGGTTCGGGTGCCGGCTCTTGGCGGCGGCGCGGCTTATCCGGCCGCATCGGCGTGGCCGCCATCGGTGACTCCTCGTTCGGCCTCGACAAGGCGGGCGGCGGTCTGCAGGGACGTGGCCCACATCTGGTCCAGGAACGCCTGAAGCCCGGCCAGGCCCTCGGCCCGAGCTCGGTAGAGCCGGCGGGTGCCGTCGCGGCGCTCGTGGAGCAGCCCGGCGTTCTTCAGCACGCTCAGGTGCTGGCTGATGGCGGTGCGGGTGACGTCGAAGGCTTCGGCGATCTGCCCGGCAGGCAGTTCCGCGTCGGCGACCAGGCGCAGGATGGCCCGCCGGCGCGGCTCGGCCAGCGCCCTCAGCGCGTCGTCCGTCGCCTGCTCGGCGCGCGGGTCGTCCCCGGACATCTCAAGCCCAGAGCCCGACCGGGTTGCCGTCCGGGTCGGCGAGGACCGCGAACCGTCCGTAGTTCCCCGGCAGGTCCGTGGGCGGAACCAGCGCCTTCCCGCCGAGCTCCTCGGCACGGGCGAGCGCAGCCTGCAGATCGGGCACCCGAACGTAAATCTTGACGCCGGCGTCGCCGGGCCCCTCAGCTGGTCCGATCCCACCGCCGATCCCGCCCTCGGCGCCGGTGTCGACCAGGCCGTAGCCCCCCATCTCGGGATCGGCGGAGACCTGCCAGTCGAACAGCGCGGCATAGAACGCCTGCGCCCGCTCGTGATCCTCGCTCGCGACCTCGAAGAACGCGACCGGCATTCCCATGGGCGTACTCCCTCCGTGACGTCCGGGCCAACCAGTGCTCTAACGTTAGCGATGACGAACGTTAGCGTCAACTGTCGGAGTTGTGGATGGAGCGTTCACAGTGAGAGTTCGTCCGTCAGGATGCTGCGGCCAGCACCGCCCGGGTGAAAGCCGGCAGCCGCGCGGCCCAGGCCGCGAGATCGCGGGGCGCCCAGTCGAGCGCCTCCCGAGCCGGAGCGGGGTCGGGCATCGGGGCGGGAGGCGCGGCTGCCAGCGCGCCGTACGTCGCCGCGACGTTGTCGGCGGCGTGGTCGCCGAGGTGCGGGCGCAGAAGGTCGCCGTACTGGTCCGGCGTGATCGTCTGCCACCGCAGCGGGCGGCCGAGCCTGTCGCCGATCGCCACGGCGATCTCCTGTCCGCTGGCCGGGACGCCCGGGAGCACGAACCAGCCCGTCACGTCGCGACTGATCGCCCGCTCGACGGCGACGGCGACATCGTCGGTCCCCACCCAGGGAACGGGGACGTCGCCCGGCAGCGGGTAGGCGACGATTCCGTCGGCGAGAATCCGCGATGTCATCCAGGGACCGACGACGTTCTCGAGGTACAGCGTCGGCTGGAGCACGGTCACCCGGGGAACATCCGCGGCCGCAACGCGGTGGCGAGCGTCGAGGAACGGAATCCCGATCGGCTGCGGCGGCAGCGGTGCGCTGGCGTTGAGGACGAGGTGCGCCACGCCGGCCGCTGCGGCGGCGTCCGCCACGTTGTCGGCCATCACCAGGGCTCGCTCGTCGTAGACGAGCGGGAGGTGCAGCACGACGGTGTCGACGCCGGCGTACGCGGCGTCCAGCGATAGGCGGTCGAGGAAGTCGACCCCCACGCTGCGGCTGAGCGGCCGGACCTCGTGGCCGGCCGCGCTGAGACGGCTGGCGACCGGCGCACTCTGCGAACCGGTGGCGCCGTGGACGGCGATGGTTCTCATGGGCATGTACGACTATTACTACCCAAGAGGTAGCAGTACCCAGCACGGGATGTAGTACCGTCAGCGGAACTATGGACGACCTCCGCGTGTACGCCGGTTGCCCGGTCGAACGAGCCCTGCGGGTCCTCGACGGCAAGTGGTCGACGCTGATCATTCGCGAGCTGCTCAGCGGCCCCAAGCGCTTCACGCAGCTCCGTACTGGCCTGGCGATCGGCAGTCCGAAGACCCTGACGGAGCGCCTGCGCATCCTCGAGCACCAGGGCGTGCTCACGCGAACGGTGTACGCGGAGGTGCCACCTCGAGTCGTCTACGAGCTGACGGAGCGCGGCCGGGGCTTTCGGGCGGTGCTGGACGCGATGGCGGCGTGGGGCGAGGCCGACCAGGCATTGGACAGCAGTTCCGCGAGCTGAGTTTCGCGCACGCGAGGTGAACGTCGCGGCCACTCGCGCACGTTCACCGCGAAGCCGCCTGTGCGGCCGACTTGATGAGCTGAGGCACGTCATCGGGGTGGGAGACCATGGCCACGTGGTTGGTCGGGACCTCCACCGTGGTCGCGCCCATGCGCGGGGCGAACTGTCGCTGGGCCTCGGGCGGGATCGCCTGGTCGCCGTCCGCGATGAGGAACCAGGTCGGTAGCGACTTCCAGGCAGGGACGCCCATCACCTCGCCGAGTGCGCTCCAGTGCAACGGCTGCTGCACCCCGAACATGACCTTGGCCTTGACGGGGTCCACGTCGGCCGCGAAGTGGTGGACGAAGTCGTACTCGGGCAGCCACGCGAAGCCGTGCTGGTCGACGTCGAGATGCGCCAGCGCGGGACCCTGCGGTCCTGCTCCAGAAGGGCGCCGATCGACTCTCCCTCGTCCAGCCCGAACGCGGCGACGTAGACCAGGCCGACAACGTTGGGCGTGTCGGTGCCGAGCGCGGTGATGATCTGGCCGCCGTACGAGTGCCCGGCGACGATGGTGGGCCCGTTCTGACGCGCCAGGACCTGGCGCAGCCGGGCGACGTCATCGGCCAACCGGGTCATCGGGAATTGCGGCGCGGTGACGGTATAACCGTCGGCCTGTAAGTGCTCGATCACGGCACTCCAGCTGGATCCGTCGGCCCAGGCGCCGTGCACGAGGACGATGTTGGGCAGCGCAGTCATGCGGGTTCCTTTCCGGTCGTCCTTCCCGGCTGGCGTCGGGCGAGGCGATGACGGTCCCGAGTTTCGATCTTCATGGGCACACTCGCGTCAGGCGGAGTCCCGTGTCGGGTCCCGTGTCGGACGGGCCCGTGTGCCTGGTCGGTCACCGTGCGGCGGACTACGCTCTGGGGTCCAAAATGGGGCGGGACGAGCCTCTACGAGCACGACGGCGCAGACCGGCTGATGCGTGGAGGTGCTAGGTGCTCCGTCGCCGCGACGAGACCGAGGTCCTGGACCGCCAGTTGGCGTGGATCCGGGTCGGCCACAGCTCAGCGCAGGTGCTCCGAGGCGAGGCGGGCATCGGCAAGACCGCGTTGCTCGAGCACGTCGCAGCGCGCGCCTCGGAGTGTCGCGTCGCGCGAGCCGTCGGCGTGCAGTCCGAGATGGAGCTCGCCTTCGCCGGGGTCCATCAGCTGTGCGGGCCGATGCTGGACGGGCTGGACGGACTCCCGGTTCCGCAGCGAGATGCGCTGTGCGTCGCGTTCGGATTACAGGACGGCGACGCGCCGGACCGCTTCATGGTGGCCCTTGCCGTGCTGAGCCTGCTGGCGGCGACGACCGAGGAGCGGCCGCTCGTGTGCCTCATCGACGATGCCCAGTGGCTGGATCGGGCCTCGCGACAGGTGCTGGCTTTCGTCGCGCGGCGCTTGCGGTCGGAGAGGATCGCCATATTCCTGACGGTCCGCGAGGGCGGCGCGAGCGACGAGTTCGCCGGCCTGCCGCAGCTGGTCGTGGTGGGTCTGACCGACAGCGATGCCCGCGTCCTGCTGTCGGCGGAGATTCGGGGGCGGCTGGACGGGCGGGTCAACGACCGGATCGTCGCCGAGGCACGCGGAAATCCGCTTGCGCTGCTCGAGCTGGCTCACGGCATGACACCGCTGAGCTCGCCGGCGGGTTCGGGGTCTCGCCTGCAGGACCACTCGCGAGCCAGATCGAGCAGCGCTTCCTGCGGCGCGTGGAGTCGCTTCCGCTCCAGACCCAACAGCTGTTGCTGGTCGCAGCAGCCGAGCCCGTCGGTGATGTTCCGTTGTTTTGGCGCGCTGCGCAGCACCTCGCCATTCCCGCCGACATGCTCATGCCGGCCGAGGTCGCAGGTTTGATCGACGTCGGCGCGCGGGTCCGGTTCCGCCATCCCCTGGTGCGGTCCGCGGTCTACCAGGCTGCGTCCCAGCCCAACCGTCGCGAGGCACACCGGGCACTTGCCGAGGCGACCGACCCCGACGTGGACCCCGACCGGCGGGCCTGGCATCGCGCGCATGCGGCGGGAGGTCTCGACCCGGCAGTCGCCGACGAGCTGGAGCG
>JAQSWF010000163.1 GCA_029266775.1 Pseudonocardia sp. | reverse complement strand
CAGGGTGGCTGCTTTGAGACCAGCCGGCCAACCACCCACTCCGAGCCCACCTACATCGAAGAAGGCGTCACCCACTACTGCGTGGCCAACATCCCCGGTGCGGTCGCCCGTACCTCGACGCTGGCCCTGACCTCGTCCACGCTGCCCTACCTCATCCGAGTCGCCCGCCACGGCATTTCCGGTGCCGCGCAGGCCGATCCGGCCCTGCGCCACGGTCTAAGCACGCTGGACGGGCAGCTCGTCAGCCGGCCGGTCGCCGAGGCGCACGAACTGCCCTTCACCGACCCCGCCGAGGCGCTCGCTCAGGTGCCGCAGTAGGTGACGTGCGGGGCACACCCCGCGGGCGCGGCCCCGGCGTACTCCTCCAGGCCGGGCCGCTCCTCGTAGGGCCGGGTAACGACGTCGACCAGCCGGTGGAACGGCGCCATGTCCCCGGCGGTCGCGGCCGTCAGCGCCTCCTCCACGCGGTGGTTGCGCGGGATGTACAGGGGGTTGACGCGATCCATCGCTGCCGCAACCCCCGTGCGGTCCGCGGGCAGCAGCGCGTCGCGGTGCGTCGCCCACGCGTCGAACGGACCCGGCTCGGTGAACAGCGACCGTGCCGTGCCGGCGGAGAGCGCGCGGAAGAACCCGGTGAAGTCGACGTGCTGAGTCGACATCAGCGCCAGCAGGTCGGTCACCAGGTCCCGGTCCGGCGTCAGGAGCCCCAGCTTCGCGGCCATGCCCTCGGCCCAGTGCCGCTCGTACGCGTCGGCGAACTCGCTCAGCACCGCCGTGGCGCGCTCCACCGCGACATCGGTGTTGTCGTCGATCAGCGGCAGCAGCGTCTCCCCGAGTCGCGCGAGGTTCCACTGCGCGATCGCGGGCTGGTTGCCGTAGGCGTAGCGGCCGTTGTGGTCGATCGAGCTGAACACCGTCGCAGAGTTGAAGGCGTCCATGAACGCACAAGGGCCGTAGTCGATGGTCTCGCCGGAGATCGTCATGTTGTCGGTGTTCATCACGCCGTGGACGAAGCCGACGAGCATCCATCTGGCCACGAGCTCGGCCTGGGCCCCCACGACGCGGCGGTACAGCTCGAGGTAAGGGTTCTCGGCGTCGGCGGCCTGCGGGTGGTGGCGCGCGATGGCGTAATCGGCGAGCGCGCGCAGGACGTCCGGGTCGCCGGACGCGGCCGCGTACTGGAAGGTACCCACCCGGAGGTGGCTCGCGGCGATGCGGCACAGCACCGCACCCGGCAGCGGCCGCTCTCGGTACACCTGCTCGCCCGTCGCCACGACCGACAGCCCCCGGCTCGTCGGGATGCCCAGGGCGTGCATCGCCTCGCCCATCAGGTACTCCCGCAGCATCGGACCGACCGCCGCCTTGCCGTCGGCTCCGCGGGCGAACGGCGTGCGCCCCGACCCCTTGAGGTGCACGTCGTGGCGACGACCTGTCCCGTCGACGACCTCGCCGAGCAGCAGCGCCCGCCCGTCGCCGAGACGCGGCACGTACATGCCGAACTGGTGGCCGGCATAGGCCTGGGCGACCGGCGTCACCCCGTCCGGCAAACCGTGCCCGACCAGCAGCGACACCCCCGCCGGTGCCCGCAACGCCGTGGCGTCGAGGCCCAGCTCGGCGGCCAGCTCGCCGTTGAGCACCAGCAGCTCCGGTGCGGGCACCGGTGCCGCGGCCCAGGCGACGGAGAGGCCCGGCACGTCGCGGGCGTAGGAATGCTCGAACTCGAACACCGATTCGGCGAGCGTCACGTCTCGAGGCTACGTAACCGCGTCGTGCGGTGGGGCTTCCTGCGGACGACCCGGAAGCGACGCTGGGTGCTTCCGCGCCGCTTCCGCTCCTCGGCGCCCTGGGGCGCCCTGCGGTGCGGGTCGGCTTGCCACCGGAGAGTCGGGTCAGCCCGAGGGCACGACCGCCCCACCCGAGTCCGCATCCGACCAGCTGTCTCGGATCGGCCTGAGCCCAGGCGCGGTCGTTGGCTTCAGAGCATGTCGACGACCGCAACCTGGGCTCCGTCGTGCGGTTCCGCCCCGTCGTCCCCTGCCGTGCCCGACCATCCCGGCCCCGACTTCCTCCCGCCCGACCCGCTCGGCTCGCCGCCGTGTCCTGGCTCGGCCGCAGCCCGAACCGCCTTCCCTCCAGCACTTCCGGCCGCCCCGCCACCGGGCCGGCAGCTGTCGCAGCCGCGGCGCCTGCTGGTCCTGACCCTGATCGCCGCCGCGCTGACGGGAGCGGCCGGCGGGGTGGCCAGCACCCGCCTGGCCGGCCAGACCGACCCCGCGATCGCCCTGCCGCGGGCGTCCGGCCCCGTCGTCGCCTCGCCCGGGGCCGAGCTGGCCGACGTCGCCGCCGGCGTGCTGCCCAGCGTGGTGTCGATCGAGGTGCGCGGAACGCGCGGATCGGGCACCGGCTCCGGCTTCGTGCTCGACGACCGCAGCCACGTCCTCACCAATGCTCACGTGGTCGGCGGCAGCTCCGGGGTACAGGTCGCCTTCGCCGACGGGCGGCGCAGCGGCGCCGAGGTCGTCGGGGTCGACGCCGGGATCGACTTCGCGGTGCTGCGCGTCCGCGATCCCGGCGTTCCGCCGCCACTCCCGCTCGGCGTCTCGGCCGACGTCCGCGTGGGCGACGCCGTGCTGGCCGTCGGGTCGCCGCTCGGCCTGTCCGGCACCGTGACCTCGGGCATCGTCAGCGCGGTCGACCGGGAACCGCGGCGGGGTGCGGCGACCATCCAGACCGACGCGCCCATCAACCCCGGCAACTCCGGCGGCCCGCTGCTCGACGGGGCCGGGCGCGTGATCGGCGTCAACACCGCGATCGCATCCCTGGGCTCGGGCAACATCGGGATCGGCTTCGCCGTACCCATCGACCGCGCGGCGGCCACGGCCGAGCGGTTACTCCAGGGGTGAGGCAGCGCGCCAGACAGGCGCCCGCGGCGCGGCGGCGAAGCATGATCGCCATGTGGGTGCGTCTGCTGCTGATGATCACCGCCGATGATCACCGTCTCGGTACGGCCACCCGCTCGTTGATCATCGCTGTAGACACCCAACGACGATCACACCACGGTCCTGCCTGATCAGGCCCGCGAGCCCAGTGCCACGATGTGGTCGGGCAGGCGCTCGTTGTCGCCGTACATGAAGTGGTTCTGCATCTTCTCCGAGAACCGGCTGGCCTCGGTGGTGCGACCCACGGCCTCGGCGACCTGGCGGATCAGCATCGGGGACGCGCCACAACACACCCCGAGGTAGTTGATCCCGAGCTCGGCCGCCTCGTGGGCGAACGCGCCGATCTCGTAGCGGTTCGCGTACAGGGGGTCCAGCGCAGTCGGGAAGGTGCGTCCGTGCGGCGAGGGCACGCTCGCGCCGGGGTCGCTGAGGTTGAAGAACGTCGGCTCGGCGTCGGTCGTCCGGTACGGAATCGGGAGTGCACCGACGTGACACGACACGGCGGCGCGAATCTCGCGAAGCCACGGCAGCATGGTCTGCGGACCGCGGAAGCAGTTCATGCCGACGACGTCCGCGCCGCCCTGCTCCAACCGTTGGCAGGTCTCGACGATCCCCACGCCGTCGGCCATCTCGTTCTGCGCCATGGGCGCGATGGTGAGCACGACCGGCAGCCCGCTCGACGTGGCGATCTCGAGGGCGGCGAGGGCCTCGCCCGCGTAGTAGAAGGTCTCTCCGATGATGAGGTCGGCGCCGCCCTCGACGGCCCAGCCCACCATCTCCGAGAACATGTCCCGGACCTCACCCTGACGCTGCGGGTCGGCGGGGTCCCAGATGTTGCTGTTCGAGATGTTGCCGGCCATCAGGTCGCCCGGGTGCCCGTCGGCCACCTCGCGGGCGATGCGCAGGGCCGCCCGGTTCAGCGGCTCGAGGAGATCCTCCTTGCCGATGACCCGCATCTTCTCGCGGTGTCCGTTGTAGGTGAACGCCTCGACGATGTCGGAGCCGGCGCGCTGGTAGTCCAGGTGCAGCGCACGGAGGGCGTCGGGGTACTCCAGCGCGACCTCGGGAACGAACTCACCGGCGGTGAGGTAACCGCGCCGTTCGAGCTCGAAGAGGAATCCCTCGGCACAGATCACCGGGCCTGCGTCGAGGCGGTCGGTCAGCGGCACGCGAGCGTTCATGAGCTAGGGCACTCCATCTCTCGTGGATCGGCACTACAGGGGAGACCTCGTTCGCCACGCGGTGAGCAGGGCCGAACCGACGTGTCACACCTGGAGCCGGAGGTCGGGATCGAACCGACGACCTACCGCTTACAAGGCGGTTGCTCTACCACTGAGCTACACCGGCCGGATCGCCGCATCCTAACGTCGCCGCCCGACGACGAGTTCGCGTGGCAGGTCGCCGGGCCGCGGAGATCGCGGTCGCGTCGGCCGGCCTGCTCAGCGGTGTCGTGCTCGGGTTGAAGCTCGCGCAGCGCGCCGGAGTGCAGCTGGACGTTGCGGCAGAGCTGCCCGCTGACGGGACCCAGATCACCACAGCGTTGCTGGCCTCGGCGGCCGCGGCCGCGTTCTACGCCGTCGGTGGGTATGCGGCACCGCAGGCGCTGCTGTTCGCCGCGCTGGCCGGCGCGGCGGGCCTCGGCTCGTTCGTGCTGCTCAGCATGGTCGGGCTGGGCCCGGTAGCGGCCAGCGGGGGCGCGGCGACGTCGTGGGTGTAGCGGCCGGGCTGCTGCGCAGGAGGGGTCGCGTGCCGTTGGGGAGCGTGCCGCCGCTCGTGATCGCGCTGGCCGGGATCGTCCCCCTGCTGCCTGGCCTCACGGCGTACCGCGGCTTCTACCAGCTCGCCGTCGAGGGCGTCGCGGACGGCCTCGTCACCGTCACCCTTGCGCTGGCCATTGGGCTCGCGCTGGCCGCAGGCGTCGCACTGGGCCAGTACCTCGTCAGTCCAAACGCGATCCCGTTGTCATCGTTACCACCCCCGCCGCCTGCGAAGCGGGGATAGGCTCCGGCCTGTGGCGAGGCAGGCGGACTTCGTGGTGGTGGCCAACCGGCTGCCCGTCGACCTCGAGAAAGGGCCTGACGGCACCGAGACCTGGAAGCGCAGCCCGGGCGGCCTCGTCACGGCGTTGGAGCCCATCCTGCGCAGCCGCCGAGGTGCCTGGGTCGGCTGGCCGGGCCTGCCCGACGTCGAGGCCGATCCGGTCAAGGAAGACGGTCTCGAGCTCTACCCGGTGCCGCTCTCGACCGAGGACGTCGAGAACTACTACGAGGGGTTCTCCAACGGCACCCTTTGGCCGCTCTACCACGACGTGGTCGCGCCACCGGCGTACCACCGGCACTGGTGGCAGGCGTACGTGTCGGTCAACGAACGCTTCGCCCGCGCCGTCGCGGACGAAGCCGCGCGGGGCGCGACCGTGTGGGTGCAGGACTACCAGCTGCAGCTGCTGCCGGGACAGCTCCGCCAGATGCGACCCGACCTGCGGATCGGCTTCTTCCTGCACATCCCGTTCCCGCCCACGGAGCTGTTCATCCAGCTCCCCTGGCGCGAGCAGATCGTCAAGGGTCTGCTGGGCGCGGACCTCGTCGGCTTCCACACACCGGGCGGCGCCCGCAACTTCCGCTCGCTCGCCACCCGGATCGGTGGAGCCACTCCCGGAGCCACCCAGGGCGAGGTCGTCGTCGACGACCGCACCGTGAAGCTCGGGGCGTTCCCCATCTCGATCGACTCGCAGGCCCTTGACCGGCTGTCGCGCAGCCCCGAGGTCGCCGACCGCGCCGTCGAGATCCGCAAGGAGCTCGGCGACCCGCGCCGGCTCATCCTGGGCGTGGACCGGCTGGACTACACCAAGGGCATCGACGTGCGGCTGCGCGCGTTCGAGGAGCTGCTCGACGAGGACCGCATCGGCGACGACACGGTGTTCCTGCAGATCGCCACGCCCAGCCGGGAGCGCGTCGAGCACTACATCCGGCTGCGTGCCGACATCGAGCAGACCGTCGGCCGGATCAACGGGGAGCACGGCCGGGTGGGCCACCCACCGGTGCACTATCTGCACCAGTCGATGCCCCGCAACGAGCTGACGGCGTTCTACCTCGCCGCGGACGTGATGCTCGTGACGCCGTTGCGCGACGGGATGAATCTCGTGGCCAAGGAGTACGTCGCGTGCCGGCACGACGACGGCGGGGTGCTCGTGCTCTCGGAGTTCACGGGCGCGGCGCGCGAGCTGACGAGCGCGCTGCTGGTCAACCCGCACGACACGGACGGGGTCAAGGCCGCCATCGCGCAGGCGCTGGAGATGCCGGAGGTCGAGGCCCGCAAGCGGATGAAGGCGCTGCGCCGGCAGGTGCTGCGCCACGACGTCGACGCCTGGGCGCGGTCGTTCCTGAACGCGCTGGGGCTGTCGACGTGACGGAGCCGGCCCGCGACCTCCTCGACGCGCTCACCGCACTGGCCCTGGTTCCGCAGCTGCTGGTCGCGCTGGACTTCGACGGCGTCCTGGCGCCCATCGTGCAGGACCCCTCGAGCTCGCGCCCGCTGCCCGGCTCGACCGCCGCGGTCGGTGCGCTGGCCGAGCTGCCCGGTACCACCGTCGCGATGCTGTCCGGCCGCGCGCTGGCCGACCTGCGCACGGTCTCCGGGTTCGGCGCGCCCGTGCGGCTCGTCGGCAGCCACGGCGGCGAGTTCGACGACGGCGAGCTCGTGCTCACCGACGAGCAGCGGTCGTTGAAGAAGGAGTTGGCCGCCGCTGTCGCCCGGGTTGTCGACGGCGAGCCCGGCGCGCGGCTCGAGGACAAGCCGGCCGGGATCGTCGTGCACGTGCGGGGAGCCGAACCGGGCGTGGCGGCCCGTGTGCTCGAGGCGGTCCGAACCGGCCCTGCGCGGCTGCCGGGGATCGAGGCGACCGAGGGCAAGGCCGTCGTGGAGATGGCGGTGGTGCAGGTCAGCAAGGGCGCGGCGATCGACGCCCTGCGCGAGCGGCTGCGTGCGGACGGCGTGCTGTTCGTCGGCGACGACGTCACAGACGAGACCGCGTTCGTCCGGCTGCGGCCCGGTGACGTCGGGATCAAGGTCGGCGCGGGCGAGACGGCCGCCGCGTACCGGGTGCCGGCACCGGACGACGTCACGACAGTGCTGGAACAGCTGGTCGCGGCCCGGCGCGAGAGGTAGCGACGTCCGCCTAGAGCCCGGAGAACCAGCGCTCGGCGGCGCGCGGCGCGCAGCTCGTCTTCCCGATCCGCAGCTCGGTGGGCAGCGTGATGCGACGGGGCCGGCTGCGGTCGCCGCGCTCCAGCAGCAGCTCCCCGGCGGCGCGGCCCTTGTCGAGCACCGGCTGGAAGACGGTGGTCAGGCCGGCCCGCTGCGCTTCGGGTACGCCGTCGAAGCCACTGATGGTCAGGTCGTCGGGCACGGCGAGACCCCGGTCCGCGGCATATTGCAGTGCGCCGAGGGCGAGGATGTCCGACGTGCAGACCACGGCGGTCAGATCCGGATGCGCGGCCAGCAGCTCGGCGGCGGCGGACTGCCCGGCCTCCACCGAGTGGTCGAAGCGCTCCCAGACCGGCAC
>JAQSWF010000162.1 GCA_029266775.1 Pseudonocardia sp. | reverse complement strand
ACGGTGCCGAACAGGGCGAAGCCCGCGCCGCCCAGGACCGGGTAGGGGATCGCCGCGACGATCGCGCCCACCTTGGGGATGACGCCGATGACCATCATGAACAGGCCTGCGGTCGCGACGACCCAGCGGCTGCGGACGCCGGTGAGCCGGACCAGCCCGACGTTCTCGGCGAAGCAGGTGTAGGGGAAGGAGTTGAGGATCCCGCCCAGTGTGGTCGACAGGCCGTCGGCGCGGATCGCGCGGGCCACGTCGTCCTTGCCGACCTTCTTGTCGACGATCTCGCCACAGGCGAACACGTCTCCGGTGGTCTCGACCATCGTGATCAGCATGATGATCACCATCGCGATGATCGCCGCGGCGTTGAACGTCGGGAAACCGAAGTAGAACGGTGTGGTCACCCCGAAGAGGGCGGCGTCGGCGACGCGGCTGAAGTCGGTGAAGCCGAAGACGGCGCCGGCGATGGTGCCCACGACGAGGCCGATGAGCACGGCGACCGTGGCGAGGAACCCGGTGAAGAACCGGTACAGGGCGAGGATCACCGCGAGGGTGAAGAACGCGAGCGCCAGGTTGGGCAGGGCGCCGAAGGTCGGCGGGTCGCTGTACTGGCTCGATCCGCCGCCGCCGGCGTCGAGCGCCGCCACCGACAGCAGCACGACGCCGATGATCGTGATCACCGTGCCGGTCACGACCGGTGGGAACAGGCGGATCAGCTTCGCGAAGTAGGGCGCGACCAGGAAGGAGAAGATCCCGGCCACAATGACCGCACCGAAGATCGCCTGCAGACCCGGCGTTCCGCCCCCCTCGGCCAGCCCGATGCTGATCATCGGCGACACGGCGGCGAACGTGACACCCTGCAGCAGCGGGAGCCGCACGCCGATCTTCCAGAAGCCGACGGTCTGAATAATTGACGCAATTCCGCAGGTGAACAGGTCGGCGTTGATGAGGTAGGCGAGCTGCTCCGGCGTCAGGTCGATCGCGTTGGCCAGCAGGATCGGCACGATGACGGCGCCGGCGTAGAACGCGAGGACGTGCTGGAAGCCGTAGACGGCGAGCTTGCCGGCGGGGAGGACCTCGTCGACCGGGTGGCGCGAGGCGGAGCGACCTCGCGGATGGATGTTCGCCGTTGTCATGGGTTCCGCCTTTCTGCCTGATGCGGTGACGGGGTGGAGAAGGACGCCACGATGCGGTGGCTCGAGGAGATCGGCAGCGGGGCCGGCAGAGTGGGCCGCTCAACGGGCAGGAGCTCGGGCCGCCCACGGCGAGCGTGGATCACCCGCGTCCCCGCACCGCAACGGGAGCGGGTCGGGCACGTTATAACCGTCACCTCTGCCTCCCCGTACCGATGTGGAGGCGAGTGTCAGTCGGTCGTCGCCGACGCCGTTTTCGCCAGGCGGAAAGCCTGTTCCGCCAGACGGAGAGAGTACGGTGACGGCGGCCACACGTCAACAGGCAGCCGCAAGAAGGACGGGGAGGTCCTCCACACTCGTTGCGCGCGGGAACGGCAGCTCCGACCCCTGATCACAGCGTCGGGCTGAGAAGACCCGCCGCTGTCAGCTCGACGAGCGCGTGTACAGCGGTGATAGGTCCTGGTACAGCCGCACGGAGGTGACCAGGCCGTCGTCGCCGCGGTCGGTCCACGCGGTTGCGCGCACGGTGACGCGGGTTCCGTCCTTGCCGTCGTAGTGGTTGAGCGCCTCGAGCACGAAGTGTCGGTCGTTCCCGTAGATGTTCAGCGGCTCGTGCACGAGTGAGTAGCCCATCCCGGTCACGGACCCCCAGAACTCACCGAGACCGGCCCTGGCCACGTCCCGCCCGACCATCGGTTCGTCGTTGTTGAACTGCACCGACACGCCCGGCGACAGGAGTGCGACGTACCCGTCGAGGTCGTAGGCATCCAGGACGGTCAGGTACTCCCGGTACCACGCGAAGCCGTCGGACGTGAGCTGGTTGATCCGGAGCGTACCGAGGTCCACGATTGGCTCCCCTTCGTTCCGCGAACGGACGATCAGCCTGCCGCAGAACGGCGGCGTCCGCGCGCCGTTGCACACGCGGCTTGTGCCGGGCACGGTCGTCGACTCCCGGGGCACATCCGGGGTTGTCCCTGAGGCCGCGACGAATCTGGAAGGCCAAGATGGCGGACGCGACAACCTCCTGCGCCTGCATAGGCCTGCTGCACGGCGACGTCGTGCCGGCCCGACGGAAAGGGTTCCGAAGCACCGAACCCCGGCAGGTCGGGAACCGTCACACGGGCAGCCGTGCAGGTGGGCGACGATCGGCTCGAGACCGTGGTGGTCGCCGCGCAAGCCGTGCAGCGCAAGCGAGGTGCCGGGATGCGCTCGGCTCGCCGTACCCCCACAGCCGGGTCCGTGCGCCGCGCACCACGATCTTCGAGCGCCGCACCGGCACCCGGTCGACCCGCACCGCGTACGGCGATGGGAGAGGCATCGCCTGCAGGATATTCAGGCTTGCCGTGGCAGACGTCCATATCCAACAGCGGGTAGCGTCCGGCGATGGCCGGGCCGCAGACGGTGCAGGCGTCGCTGGGTCGCGTCGGGCTGCCCGCGCCGGTGGCCGAGCTCGCGGCACGCCAGTGGGACGTCGTCGTGGTCGGCGGAGGCCACAACGGGCTGACCGTCGCGGCGTACCTCGCCCGCGCCGGCCGCTCGGTGCTCGTGCTCGAGGCGCGGCCGCAGCTGGGCGGCGCCGCCACGCTCCAGCGTCCGTTCACCGACGACCGCTTCCTCGTCAGCCCGTGCGCGTACGTCGTCGGGCTGCTGCACCCGGCGGTCGTCACCGAGCTGGAGCTGGGCCGGCACGGCTTCGACCTGACCCTGATCGACCCCACCCTGTGGTGCCCGTTTCCCGACGGCACGTCCCTTGCCGTTTTCGCCGACGCCGACCGCACCACCGCGCAGGTCGCCGCGCTCGCTCCCGACGACGTTCGCGGCTACCTCGCCTACGAGGCCCTGTTCGCACGTCTGCGGCGGATCCTGCGCTGCGGCCCGCGCGACACGTGGGTCGGCCCCAGCCCCGATCGGGCCGAGCTGGCCGAGCTGTTCGCCGACGACCCGGAGGGCCTCGACGTGCTGCTGCACCGCTCGATCGCCGACGTCGTCGAGCAACACGTGCGTGACGAGCGGCTGCGCGCGCTCCACGGCCAGGGCGTGATCGGCACGTGGGCGGGCCCGCGTGATCCGGGCACCGCCGGCGTCCACGCGATGCACGCGATGGGCACGCTCGCCGACGGCCGCTGGGGGTACGTCCGCGGCGGTACCGGGCGGGTGTCGTTCGCGCTGGCCGACGCGGCCCGCGCCCATGGCGCCATGCTCGCGTCGGGGGTCGAGGTCGGGGCCATCGAACCGGGCACCGGGGTGCGGCTCGTCGGCGGCGAGCTGATCCGGGCGACGACGGTCGTCTCCAACGCCGATCCGCAGCGCACCACGGCGCTGTGCCTGGCCGGCGGGGCCGATGCCGTGCCCCTGGCCTGGCGCGAGCGCGTCGACGCGTGGCGCTCCTCCAGTCCGGTCCTGAAGATCAACTGCGCGCTGGGCCGGCTGCCGCGCTTCTCCGCCGCGGTGGACCCCGACCTGCCACACCGCGCGATGGTCACGATCACGTCCGGGATCGACGCGACCCAGGCCGCGTTCGCGCGCGCGACGGCCGGGCAGCCGGCACCGGCGTGGGCCGAGGTGTACTTCCCGTCGCGATACGACCCGTCCGTCGCGCCACCGGGCAGCCATGTGATGAGCGTGTTCGCCCAGTACGTGCCCTACTCGCTGGCCGACGGAACCTGGGATACGCGCCGCGACGACATCGCTGACGCCGCACTCGCCGAGGTGGCCCGCTTCGCCCCGGACGTGCTCGACTGCGTCGTGGAACGCGAGGTGCTCGGCCCGCCGGACATCGAGGCTCGCATCGGGCTCACCGGCGGGCACATCTTCCAGGGCGATTGCCTGCCCGACCAGATATGGGAGCGCCGCTTCGCCCCGCGCACGGATATGCCGGGGCTCTACCTGTGCGGCGCCGCGACCCATCCGGGCGGCAGCGTGATCGGGGTGAACGGCCGCAACGCCGCGGACGCGGTGCTCGCGGAACTTTCGCCGTGACCAGCCGAGCGAAAGCGGCGTCGGCAAAGGTAGACCTTGCCAACGCCGCGTTCGCTCGGGCTCAGGTCGGCTCGAGCCAGATGTGGCCGTCGCGGACCGTGATCGCCCGGCGGCCCAGCGGGTGCCGAGCGGGCCCACCGGCCACCGTGCCGTCGGCGATCCGGAACCGGCTGCCGTGGCAGAAGCAGTTGATCGTTCCCGCGGCCGCTCCGCGGACCGTGCAGCCCATGTGCGGGCACGTGCTGTCGAACGCGACGAACACGCCCGGGCTCGGCTGCGCGACGACAACCCCGGCGCGCGCAAAGATCGTGGCGCCACCGACGGGGATCGCGCCGGTCCGGGCCACCGGCTCTCGCTCCCCGCCGCCCGTCATGGTTGAGAGAGTAGGACGCGCACGTCGCCGGGCGGCAGATAGTAGGATGTCCAACTAATTGAGTCGGATTCACCCAGGGAAGCCCTGACATGCCCGAACTCCACGTGCCCGCGCACCCCGTTCGGTTCGTGACGGCCGCCAGCCTCTTCGACGGGCACGACGCCGCGATCAACGTCATGCGGCGGATCCTGCAGCGTCAGGGCGCGGAGGTGGTGCACCTCGGCCACAACCGCTCGGTCGACGAGGTGGTCACCGCGGCGCTGCAGGAAGACGTCCAGGGCGTGGCTGTCAGCTCGTACCAGGGCGGCCACGTGGAGTACTTCACGTACCTGGTCGAGCTGCTGCGCGAGCGCGGCGCCGGGCACGTCAAGGTCTACGGCGGGGGCGGCGGCGTGATCGTCCCGCGGGAGATCGAGCTGCTGCACAGCCGCGGCGTGGCACGCATCTTCTCCCCGGACGACGGCCAGCGCCTCGGGCTGCCGGCAATGGTCAACAGCATGATCCGCGAGTGCGACGTCGACCTCGCGGCGACCGCGCCCTCCTCGTTCGATGGCCTGCGCAGCGGCGACCCCGTGGTACTGGCCCGCGCGATCACTCTCGCCGAAACGGGCCGGCTGCCCGCGGACGTCGATCTCACCCCGCGGCGTCGGGTTCCGGTGCTGGGCGTCACGGGCACCGGCGGGTCGGGCAAGAGCTCCCTGACCGACGAGCTGATCCGCCGGTTCCGGCTCGACCAGGAGGACAAGCTCCGGATCGCGGTGCTCGCCGTGGACCCCACGCGCCGTCGGGGCGGGGGCGCGCTGCTGGGCGACCGGATCCGGATGAACGCGTTGTCGGGAGATCGCACCTTCTTCCGCTCGATGGCCACTCGCGGTCACGAAGGAGGTCTACCCGAGCGGCTGGGCGACGCCATCGCGGTCCTCAAGGGCGCAGGCGTCGATCTGGTGATCGTCGAGACGCCCGGTATCGGCCAGGGTGACGCCGGGATCGTGCCCTTCGTCGGCCGCTCGCTCTATGTCATGACACCCGAGTTCGGCGCCGCGTCGCAGCTCGAGAAGATCGACATGCTGGACTTCGCCGATGTGGTGGCGATCAACAAGTTCGAGCGCCGCGGCGCCGAAGACGCCCGCCGCGACGTGGCCCGCCAGCTGCTGCGCAACCGCGAAGACTTCGGCGCGTCCTGGGAGGACATGCCCGTCTTCGGCACGAGCGCGGCCACGTTCAACGACGATGGCGTGACCGCGCTCTACCACGCCCTGCGCGACCTGCTCGCCCGCGACGGGCTGCCGGTGGGCGAGGGCCGTCTTCCCCGCACCGAGCACAGGACGTCCAGCGAGCATGCGGCGATCGTCCCGCCGCAGCGCACGCGCTACCTGAGCGAGATCGCGGAGACCGTGCGTGGCCACCACGCCGCCACCGATCGGATGATCGAGGCGGCCCGACGCCGCCAGCACTTGCGCACGGCGCGCGAGATCGTCGGCGAGCCGGTGCAGGCGGCGCTGGAGCAGGCCGAGCAGGCACTGCCCGCCGAGGCCGGCGCGCTGCTCGACGCATGGCCGGCGGTGGTGGACGCGTACTCCGGCGACGAGATGGTGGTGCCGGTCCGCGACCGCGAACTGCGCACGCAGCTCACCCGCGAGACGCTCTCGGGCAACCGGGTCCGCCGGGTGTCGCTGCCGCGGTTCGCTGACGATGGCGAGCTCCTGCGCTTCCTGCGCAGGGAGAATCTGCCTGGCCGGTTCCCCTACACGGCAGGTGTTTTCGCGTTCAAGCGCGAGGGCGAAGACCCGGCGCGGATGTTCGCGGGCGAGGGCGACGCCTTCCGCACCAACCGCCGGTTCCACCTGCTGTCCGGACACTCCGACGCCAAGCGTCTGTCCACGGCATTCGACTCCGTGACGCTCTACGGTCGAGACCCCGACACCCCGCCGGACGTCTACGGGAAGGTGGGCACTTCCGGGGTCTCCATCGCCACTGTGGACGACATCAAGGCGCTCTACGACGGCTTCGACCTCTGCTCGCCGTCGACGTCGGTGTCGATGACGATCAACGGGCCGGCGCCGACGATCCTGGCCTTCTTCCTCAATGCGGCCATCGACCAGCAGGTGGACGCGTTCGCCGCCCAGCACGGCCGCGAACCGGACGGCGACGAGCGCGCGGAGATCGCCGCTTACGCGCTGGCGAGCGTCCGCGGCACGGTGCAGGCCGACATCCTGAAAGAGGACCAGGGGCAGAACACCTGCATCTTCTCCACCGAGTTCTCCCTGCGGATGATGGCCGACATCCAGGAGTGGTTCATCCGGCACCAGGTTCGCAACTTCTACTCGGTGTCGATTTCGGGCTACCACATCGCCGAGGCCGGGGCGAACCCGATCAGCCAGCTCGCGTTCACCCTGGCGAACGGGTTCACGTTCGTCGAGGCCTACCTCGCGCGCGGCATGGCGGTCGACGACTTCGCGCCCAACCTGTCGTTCTTCTTCTCCAACGGGATGGACGCCGAGTACACGGTGATCGGCCGGGTCGCCCGCCGGATCTGGGCGATCGCCATGCGCGAACGGTACGGTGCCAACGACCGGTCCCAGAAGCTGAAGTACCACGTCCAGACCTCGGGACGATCCCTGCACGCCCAGGAGATGGACTTCAACGACATCCGCACGACGCTGCAGGCGCTCTGCGCTCTCTACGACAACGCCAACTCGTTGCACACCAACGCGTACGACGAAGCGGTCACCACCCCGACCGAGGCGTCGGTGCGACGGGCGATGGCGATCCAGCTGATCATCAGTAAGGAGTGGGGGCTCTCGCTGAACGAGAACCCGTTGCAGGGCTCGTTCGTCGTCGACGAGCTCACCGACCTCGTCGAGGAGGCGGTGCTCGTCGAGTTCGACCGGCTCTCCGAGCGCGGCGGCGTGCTCGGCGCGATGGAGACCGGCTATCAGCGCGGCCGCATTCAGGACGAGTCGATGCTCTACGAGCGCCGCAAGCACGACGGCACACTGCCGATCATCGGGGTGAACACGTTCA
>JAQSWF010000007.1 GCA_029266775.1 Pseudonocardia sp. | reverse complement strand
GGTCTTCCTGCACCTGCTTCTCGATGCCGATGCCGTGGTCCATCAGCTCGCAGAAGAAGTTGTCCCGACCGAAGATGTCGCGGTAGTCGCTCGCCGCCTGGCAGGCCTCCGCGTAGCGCTGCTGCTGCAGGAGCCGCTGGACCTCGCCCGACGGGCACCCGGTGGTCGCGATGATCCCCTTGCCGTAGGTCTCGAGCAGCTCGCGGTCCATCCGGGGCTTGTAGTAGTAGCCCTCGAGGCTCGCGAGGCTGGAGAGCCGGAAGAGGTTGTGCATCCCCTCGGTGTTCTCGGCCAGCAGCGTCATGTGGGTGTACATCTCACCCGGGTTGTCGTCGCTCACCGTCTGACCGCCGAGCGTGGCCCGCTTGCGCTCGTGCCGGCTGCCGGGCGAGAGGTAGCCCTCCATGCCGATGATCGGCTTGACGCCGTGCGCCTTGGCCTTGCGCCAGAACTCGTACGCGCCGTAGACGTTGCCGTGGTCCGTCATCGCCAGCGCGGGCATCCCCATCCGGGCCGACTCGCGGAACAGATCGTCCAGCCGCGCCGCACCGTCCAGCATCGAGAACTCGGTGTGGTTGTGCAGGTGGACGAAGCTGTCGCCGGATCCGGAGGGGCCTGCCACGGGGTCGTCTGCTCCGTCCTCACGCCGCTGCCGTTGTCGGCGGGCGGGTGATCACGTCGGGGTCGGGAGTGGCCGCCAGACTAACGCCGGGGTCCGACAGTTCCGCGGAGCGTCGCGGGTGCGGCGCGGGCGACGGACCGACTGTCAGCGCGCCCGCGTCGCCCGGCTCGACCCGGAGGCGCGCAGGGCCGGGCGCGACAGCGACCACACCAGCAGCCACGTCGCGCCGACCAGCAGGACCGTGGCCAGCGGCACGTGCACGCTCATCGTCGACCCGTCGCCAAGGTAGGCCTGGACGAAGCTCACCACGAAGACCACCGCGGCCAGCGCGGTCGGCCACAGGGGCCCCCGGCTCGTGAACCACAGCAGGCCCGCAGCGATCGCGGCCAGACCGGTCAACACATGGGTCCCGATCGCGCCCAGACCGCGCAGGCTCTCCGCCGCCTCGCTCTGCCCGAACATCTGCCCCGCGGTCACGCCCTGGTAGACGAGCACGAGCACGGCGAGGGCGGCCGTGGCCCGCAGCACGCGCAGGGCGGCGGGCGCGGTACTGGTGGGCCGACTCGCGGTCGTGTCGATCAAGAGAAGGCTCCCGAGTGCCGTGTGGTGGTCACGCCGCTGTGGTGTGGATGGCGAACGCCGTCAGGACGCCGGAACCGGCCCGTCGTCGGGCACCGGCTCCACTCGCCGAGCCTGCTCCGGCAGCAGCGGCGACAGCGCCGGTTCCACGGTACCTGCGGGCGCACCCTCGACCGCGCGCACACCGGGGCGGGTCGCGACGGCGGCGAGCGCCGCCCCGTCGGCGTCGACGAGCAGCGCCAGCACGCAGCGACAGCTCGGGCTCGCTAACTCCGTCGCCTCGACGGCGGCGACGGCGCCAACCCTGCCGGGCAGCCGCCCGGCGTCGGCGCCGGCGGCCTGCTCGGCGCGGACGCAGGCGGAGTCGAGTGCGATGTCGATCGGCACACCGGGCTCGAGGCCGACGAACCGCAGCGCGGTCTGCACGCGCGGTAGCGACACCCGGAACACCGCCGTACGGGGCGTGGTTCCGGCCACGGTCGCGACGGCCTCCGCCGCCGTCACCGGTTCCGCGAGCTGCACCAGAGCGGGGACGGCCACGCCAGGCGGCGGCAGCGTCGCCGGGACGCGCGCGAGGTAGGCGGCGACATCCTCGCCGGGCTCGGG
Organism: Pseudonocardia sp.; assembly: GCA_029266775.1. Classification (GTDB taxonomy): domain Bacteria; phylum Actinomycetota; class Actinomycetes; order Mycobacteriales; family Pseudonocardiaceae; genus Pseudonocardia. The sequence continues at coordinate 28,735 of JAQSWF010000007.1, read as the reverse complement.
ACCCAACCGGACCGTGCCCGTGGGTGAGCCGGCAGACGACGGAGGCTCACGGACGCCGAGGTACCAGGCCGTCAGCAGGAGGGCGACGACGCAGCCCACCAGCACGCCCGTTCGCGTGCGCGCGCTCACCGCTCCTCCTGACCGGTGGTCGGCCCCCTCATCGCACCCAGTCTGCCTGGCCGGGATGGATCTGCGCGCAGGTTCGGGTCGGGGCGCGCGGCAGAGCCCCGAAGCGGTGACGCGCTGCGCCTACTCGCGCAGCAATTCCAGTGCCCGAGCCAAGTCCGGTGGGTAGGGGCTCGTGAACTCCACCCACCGCCCGTCCGCCGGGTGCGGAAAGCCGAGGGCGCGGGCGTGCAGCCACTGGCGGTCGAGCCCCAGCCTCCCGGCGAGCACGGGGTCGGCGCCGTAGGTGAGATCGGCGACGCACGGATGGCGCAGCGCGGCCATGTGCACGCGGATCTGGTGCGTGCGGCCGGTCTCGAGCCGGATGTCGAGCAGCGACGCCGCCCGGAACGCCTCCAGCGTGTCGTAGTGCGTCACGCTGGGGCGGCCGCCGGCGACGACGGCCCACTTGTAGTCGTGCTTCGGGTGGCGGTCGATGGGGGCGTCGATCGTGCCCCGTGTCGGGTCCGGGTGACCCTGCACGACGGCGTGGTAGCGCTTGTCGACCTCGCGGTCACGGAACGCCTGCTTCAGCAGCGAGTAGGCGCGCTCGGACTTCGCGACGACCATGACCCCGGTGGTGCCGACGTCCAGCCGGTGCACGATGCCCTGCCGCTCGGCGGCGCCGGACGTCGAGACCCGCACACCGAGGGCGGTGAGCCCGCCCAGCACGGTCGGGCCGGCCCAGCCCGGGCTGGGATGTGCGGCGACGCCGACGGGCTTGTCGACCACGACGATGTCGTCGTCTTCGAACAGGACGGTCAGGCCGGCAACGACCTCAGGGGGCGCGGCGGTCCTGGTCGAGCGGTCCTGCTCGGGAAGCTCGACCTCCAGCCACGTGCCGGCGACGAGCCGGTCCGACTTCCCGGCGGCGCGGCCGTCCACGGCGACGCGGCCCTCGTCGGTCAGCGCGGCGACGGCGGTGCGCGAGAGGCCGAGCAGCCGCGAGAGGCCGGCGTCGACGCGCATCCCGTCGAGCCCGTCGGGCACCGGGAGCTGCCGGGTGTCAGGCATCGCTGCCCGTCGTCGCCCGCCCGCTGCGTGTGCCGTCCAGCTCGCGCCCGCTGAGGGCAAGGAGCACGAGGAGTACACCGCCGCTCACGATGCAGGAGTCCGCGAGGTTGAACACGGGCCAGACGCTGCCGTCGGGAGCGAACAGCGACACGACGTCGACGACGTGGCCCTGCAGCGGGCCCGGGGAGCGGAAGACGCGGTCGACGAGGTTGCCCAGCGCGCCGCCCAGCACGAGCCCCAGCGCCACGGCCCAGCCGGTGGAGCGCAGGCGGCGCGCCACCCTGATGATCACCACGACGACGACGAGCGCGACCAGCGACAGCACCCACGTGTACCCGGTGGCCAGCGAGAACGCGGCACCGGGATTGCGCACGAGCACGAGGTACACCGCGCCGCCGAGCAGCTCGACGGGCTCGCGGTCTTCCAGGCGGGCCACCGCGACGACCTTCGTCACGATGTCCGCGACGAGCACCAGCGCGGCGATCCCGGCGAGCAGCAGCACCCGGGGCCGGACGGACGCGCGTCCGGACTCTGCGGCGGACAGCGCGTCGGGGGCAGCCACCCCGCCATCATTCCTCACCGGCCGGACTCGCCGTGCCAGCGGGCGAGACGTCCCGCCCGGTCGATCGCACGGATGCGCCGCTCCGCCGCCTCCCGAGCCTGCGCCGTGGTGACGACCAGGAGCTGGTCGCCCTCGCGAAGGCGCGTGTCCGGGCCGGGGGTGAACGCCTCCTCGTCCCGCACGACCAGGCTCACCATCGCGCCGCGCGGCAGCCGCAGCTCGCGCAGGTAGACACCGCGCAGCCGGGAGCCGGGCGGCACGCGGACCTGGAGCAGGTCCGCGCCCAGCTCGCCGAGCGGCGCGGCGTCCACCCCGAGCTCCTGCGGCTCCGACGCGATGACCCCGAGGCGGCGCGCGACGAACGGCAGCGTCGTCCCCTGCAGCAGCGTGAGCACCACCACCAGCACGAACACGAGGTCGACCAGCGCCTGCGCATTCGGAGCGCCTTCCTGCAACGCGATCAGCGCCAGCACGATGGGCACGGCACCGCGCAACCCGGACCACGACAGGAACGCCTGTTCCCGCCACGGCACCCGGAAAGGCGCGGACGCAGCGATCACCGAGAGCGGCCGGGCCACCAGCAGGAGAACCGTGCCGGCGATGAGGGCCGGCACCAAGGCGTCGAGCAGTCTCGGTGGGGACGCGTAGAGCCCGAGCAGCACGAACAGCCCGATCTGCGCGAGCCAGCCCAAGCCCTCGGCGAACGACAGCACATCGCTGCGGTGCGGCAGGTTCGAGTTGCCGAGCACGAGCGCAGCGACGTAGGTGGCCAGCAGCCCGGAGGCGTGCGCGAGCTGCCCCGCGGAGTAGGCCAGCAGGCAGACCGCGAGAGTGGCGAGTGGGTACAGGCCGGTGGCCGGCAGCGCGGCGCGGCGCACCGCCCAGGCCCCCGCGACCCCCAGCCCGTACCCGATGACGGCACCCAGGCCGAGCTCGTAGAGGACGAGCAGCGGGGTGAGCCAGGTGATCGGGTCGTCGGAGGCGAGGAGGACCACGGCGAGCACCACCGGCGCGTCGTTCATCCCGGACTCGAGCTCCAGCATACCTCCGAGCCGCTGGCTGACCCCGGTTCCGCGGAGCACGCTGAAGACCGCGGCCGCGTCGGTCGAGGAGAGCACCGCGCCCCACAGGAACGCCGTCCGCCAGTCCAGGTCGAGGATCAGGTGCAGCGCCGCGCCGACGACGCCGATGCTGACCAACACCGCGACCGTGGACAGCGCGATCCCGACGCCCAGCGCGGGGCGCACGGCGGCCCACCGGGTGGTCAACCCGCCCTCGGTGAGGATGAGCACGAGCGCGCCGAGCCCCGCGGCCTCGGTGAGTCCCGCGTCGGAGAACTGGATGCCGAGGACGGACTCGCCGAGCAGGATGCCTATCGCCAGGTAGAGCAGCAGCGAGGGCAGGCCCAGGCGGACCGAGGCGCGCACCGCGAGGACGCCGAGCAGCACGACGGCGGCCGCGGCGCCGATGAGCACCTCCAGGCTCGCCATGCTCACCTCCGCCCGGAGATCACCCTATCGGGCGGCGCCTGGTCAGGGGATCGACCCGATGGCCCCCTTACTGCGGCGCGACTCGGCCTCCCGCAGGATGGAGGGGTGACGACCGTCGGCGGCTTCCGACCCGCCTCGGATGCAGCGAACGTGGCGTTGGGTGCGTCTACCGCATCGAACGCCACGTTCGCTCCACCCGGCCGGCGGCCCGTGCGCGTCGCCCGGACCCGGCTGGCGTTCGGCGGTGCGGTCGCGCTGCTGGCGGTGTCGAACGTGGTCAGCAACCGCGTGTGGCCGGAGGGGTACCTGGCCTGGAACCTGGGGGTGGCGGGCGTGCTCCTGCTCGTGGCCCGGTCGGCCGGTCTGACGTGGCACGACCTCGGATTGGGCACTCGGCGCCTGCGCCGCGGCCTGGTGATCGGCAGTGCGGCGGTGGCCGCCGTGGCGCTGGCCTACGCCGCGGCCGTGGCCCTGCCCGCCACTCGTGCGGCGCTGGTCGACGAGCGGGCCGCCGCCCCGTTCGCGGCGGTGCTGTTCGTCGCGCTCGTGCGGATCCCGCTGGGCACGGTGGTGCTGGAGGAGCTGGCGTTTCGCGGGGTGCTGCCGGCGCTGGTCGGGGGCGGGTGGTGGCGCGCGACCCTGGTCTCGTCCGGGCTCTTCGGGCTGTGGCACGTGCTGCCGTCGCTCGGGTCGGCGACCGCGGTGACGAACACGCTCGGGACGACCGGAGCGGTCGTCGGCACGGTGCTGTTCACCACCGCCGCGGGCGTGGCGTTCCGCGCCTGGCAGCGGTGGAGCGGTCACTTGATCACGCCGATGCTGTTGCACGCCGCGACGAACTCCCTCGGTGTCCTCGTCGCCTGGTGGCTCGTCGCCCGCGCCGGCTCCTGAGCCCACCCCGTGCCCCGGCCGCCCGCGCCGTTGTCTGCCGCCGTTGCAAGAAGGCCACCTTTACGCAACCTGGTTGCATGAAGGTGGCTTCCCTGCAACGCGGCAGCCGGGGCCGCACGTCGCTCAGCTCAGCCAGCTGAGCGTGGCGACCTTCCGTGGTCGCGAGGGGATCTTCGCCAGCGCGGCCGTGACCTCACCCGTCCGCTCGGCCGGCAGGCACAGCCGCCGAGCCACCCACGCCGGGTCCTGCCTCGGCAGCTGCGCCCGCTCCCATACGACAACGGCAGCGGCGTACCCCAGCTCGGCCAGGACAGCGACTGCGTCGTCCACCGTCGCCGAGGGCGGGCGCTGGAGGTCGTGAAAGCGCTGCCACAGCGGGTCGAGCCAGGCCAGCGGGTGCTCGGCGAACATCTCGACGACGACGCCGCGCCGGGCCGCCGAAGTGAGCGCGGTGAGAAACGGCGGGAGGTCGACGACGTTGTGCAGCACGTGGTGGCACACCACGACGTCCGCGTGCCCCGCGGTGTCCGCCACCTCCGGCCACGACCCGAGCACGATCCGGTGCGGCAGGCCGCGGGCCCGGGCAGCCGCGGCGAAGGCGTCGAGCATGTCGCGCTGCCGGTCCACGCCCGTGACGGCGGTGATCCGGTCAAGCGCGAACGCCGCGGCGCCGCCCCCGCATCCGACGTCGAGCACGGCGCCACCCTCGCCGAGGAGCTTCGTCGCCGCGTCCCGGGACGGTGTGTCCGCGGCGCTCTGCGGAGCGGCGAAGTCGACCGGGTCGTGCACCCACGGGTCCGCGGGCGCCCGGGCGAGGATGTCCGGGGGGATGCCACGACCCTCCTGCCGTTTCGCCCAGCGCCGCGCCGCCTCGGCCACCTCGCCCCCCGAGTGCCGTCAGACGCAGGAAATGAGCACGCGGACCTCGTGGCCATCGGCGACGGTGCCGACCAGGGTCGGCTCCGCGATCGAGGCATATGCGACGGACGTCGCCAGCACCTCCCCAGACACGAACGCCTCGTGCTCACGCACGGCGTCGCGCACCGCGTCGGCAGCATCGAGGGTCAGCGCGATCCGGTCGGAGACCGCCAGTCCGGCGTCGCGACGAGCGTGCTGGACGAGCCGGACCACGTCGCGGGCCAGCCCCTCGCGGGCCAGCTCCGGGGTCACCTCCATGTCGAGCACCACGAGCCCTGTGCTGCCCGGCAGCGCGGCCGTTTCCGACGGGTCCGCGGCGACGAGCCGCTCCGTGAACTCGCCCGGGAGCAGCGTGACTCCGGCCGCCTCGACCGTGCCGTCCGGGTTCGCCGTCCACTCTCCGGCCTTCACCGCGCGGATCACCTTCTGCGTGTCCCCGCCGAGCCGCGGGCCGCAGGCGCGGGCGTTGACCGCCACCTCGAACCGCCCGTGGGCCGCGACGTCTTCGGCGAGCACGACCTCCTTGGCGTTCACCTCATCGCGGAGGATGTCCACGAACGGCTCCAACCCCGCCGCGTCCGCCGCGGCCACCGTCAGCCGGCGCAGCGGCAGCCGCACCCGCAGCCCGCGCGCCTTCCGCAGGGACAGTGCTGCCGACGCCACCTGACGTACCCGGTCCATCGCCGACACGAGCGCCTCGTCGCGCGGCAGCTCCTCCGGGGACGGCCAGTCCGTCAGGTGCACCGACCGTCCCCCGGTCAGCCCCTGCCACACCTTCTCCATCGTGAGCGGCAGCAGCGGCGCCGCGACCCGGGCCGTGACCTCCAGGACGGTGTGCAGCGTGTCGATCGCGTCTGTGGTGATTGCGGGATCACCGGACCAGAACCGCTCCCGTGAGCGCCGCACGTACCAGTTCGTCAGCACCTCGGCGTGGTCGCGGATGCGCTCGCACGCTGCGGCGATGTCGTGGACCTCCATCGCCGCACCCACCTCGTCGACGAGCGCGGCGGTCTTCGCCAGCACGTAGCGGTCGAGGACGTGCGTCGAGTCGGTGCGGACGCTTCCGACCCGATCCGCGGCGTTCGCGTAGAGCGACAGGAACGACCAGGTGTTCCACAGCGGCAGGACCGCCTGCCGGACACCCTCCCGGATGCCCTGCTCGGTGACGACGAGGTTCCCGCCGCGCAGGATCGGCGACGCCATGAGGAACCAGCGCATGGCGTCGGAGCCGTCCCGCTCGAAGACCTCCGTGACGTCCGGGTAGTTCCGCCGCGACTTCGACATCTTCGCGCCGTCGTCGCCCAGCACGATCCCGTGCGCCACGCAGGACCGGAACGAGGGCCGGTCGAACAGCGCCGTCGCGAGGACGTGCAGCGTGTAGAACCACCCGCGCGTCTGGCCGTTGTACTCGACGATGAAGTCGCCCGGGTAGTGGTGCTCGAACCAGTCCCGGTTCTCGAACGGGTAGTGCACCTGCGCGAACGGCATCGAGCCCGACTCGAACCAGCAGTCGAGCACCTCGGGGACCCGGCGCATCGTCGAGCGCCCGGTGGGATCGTCCGGATTCGGCCGGGTCAGCTCGTCAACGTAGGGCCGGTGCAAGTCCGAGGGCCGCACGCCGAAGTCGCGCTCCAGCTCGTCCAGCGAGCCGTAGACGTCGGTGCGCGGGTAGCGCGGGTCGTCGCTGACCCAGACCGGGATCGGCGAACCCCAGTACCGGTTGCGCGAGATCGACCAGTCCCGCGCGCCCTCGAGCCACTTGCCGAACTGGCCGTCGCGGACGTGCTCGGGCACCCAGGTGATTTCCTGGTTGAGCGCCACCATCCGGTCGCGGAAGTCCGTGACCCGGACGAACCACGAGTCGACGGCGCGCTGGATCAGCGGGTTCCCGCACCGCCAGCAGTGCGGGTACGGGTGGTCGTAGGTCTCCCGGCGCAGCAGCACACCCTGCACGTGCGGCGCGCCGACGCGCAGGTCGCGGATGATCTGGGGGTTCGCGTCGAACACCTGCATGCCGGCGTACGGCGGCACCTCGACGGTGAACTCGCCGCGCGAGTTGACCGGCATGACGGCCTCGATGCCCGCAGCGTCGGTGACGACCTTGTCCTCCTCGCCGAAGGCCGGCGCGATGTGCACCAGACCGGTGCCGTCGTCCGTCGTTACGTAGTCCGCGGCGAGGACGCGGTGCGCGTTCTCGCGGCCGGCGAAGAAGTCGAACGGAGGGACGTAGGCGGTGCCGAGCAGCTCCTCGCCGGTGAGGCGGCGGAGAACGCGCGGGTCGTCGCCCAGCTCGCGGGCGTACTGCCCGAGTCGCGCCGCGGCCAAGAGGAACCGCTCCCCGGGGCGCGCGGTGGAGTCAGCGGTCTCGACCAGCACGTACTCGACCTCGGGCGCCACGGCGACGGCCAGGTTCGACGGCAGCGTCCATGGCGTGGTCGTCCACACGAGGGCGTACGCGCCGTCCAGGTCCGATCCGGGGGCGTGCAGCCGCAGCCCGACCGTCACCGCCGGATCCTGGCGGTCCAGGTAGACGTCGTCCATCTTGGTCTCGGTGGACGACAGCGGGGTCTCGCAGCGCCAGCAGTACCAGAGCACGCGGAAGCCGCTGTAGACCAGACCCTTCTCCCACAGGGTCTTGAACGCCCACATGACCGATTCCATGTAGTCCAGGTCCAGGGTCTTGTAGTCGTTGTCGAAATCGACCCACCGCGCCTGACGGGTGACATACGCGCGCCACTCGTCGGTGTAGCGCAGTACGGAGGTACGGCAGGCCTCGTTGAAGGCCGCGACGCCCATCTCCTCGATCTCGGACTTGTGCTTGATCCCCAGCTGGTGCTCGGCCTCCACCTCCGCGGGCAGCCCATGGGTGTCCCATCCGAAGCGGCGCTCCACCCGCCGGCCGCGCATCGTCCGGTAGCGCGGGACGACGTCCTTGACGTAGCCGGTGAGCAGGTGGCCGTAATGCGGCAGGCCGTTCGCGAAGGGCGGGCCGTCGTAGAAGACGTACTCGTTGGCGCCGTTGTCCCCCGCGGGGCGGGCGTCGACGGAGGCCTCGAACGTGCCGTCCGCGGCCCAGAAGTCGAGCACCTCGTGCTCCATGACGGGGAACGACGGGTGTGCCGGGACCGTGGGGTATCCGTGGCGGTCGTCGGGGGTGCTCATCGCTGCGGTGCTCCTCGTGCGGCGGTCGGACCGGTGCCGGCACGGGGACGACGACCCTGCCCCCCTCGTCGAGGGCCGGGGGCGCCGCGGTACCACCCCGCTTGCCGCGCGCGCTCCCTTGAGCGACGCAGCCACTCGTTGCGCGGCGATGACGGGCCGCACCCGTCCGGGTCTACTCCGCAGCCGGTGTCGGTCCTCGAGGCCACGTTTCTTCCGGAGGCTCCCCGGTGATGGCCGGATCGATGCCTGTCCGACCAGCGTAGCGCTGCGTCGAAGGGAGTGTGGCCGCCACCCGTCCTTCCCCGTGACGGGTGACGGCCCGTCTTTGCGCCCCCGATCGTGTCCGTTCTCCGCGCGCCCCTACCGCGCCGCGGCCCTCCGCGTCGTGAGAGACCGCACCGGCGCGCACCACGCGCAGGGCGTGAACCCGAGCTCCATGGCCTCGCGGGCCGACAGCGGGATCACGGCGCTGCCGATCAGCGACCGGCACCCGGCGACGTGGTAGCGCGGCAGCTCGTCCACCACGAAGACCTCGTCGCTCATCTCGACGGCCCGTCCCGCCGCCTCGGCGTCGTGGGGCTCCTCCGGAGGTGCGCCGTCGGGGCCGAGCGGCGGCAAATCCGAGGGAGGCTGGTTCGGGGACTCGGCCGCCACGTCCGACGGGCCCCGGGGGGCGGCGCCCGCCGCCGCGGGTGGCTCGTCGCGGGTGGACGACCCCGCACCCGCAACCCGCACGGTCTCCTGCCCGTCGGGGCCCGCGTCCGTTCCCGCAGCGTCGGAACTGGGCTCCTCCCCCTCGGCGTTGGTCACGCTCTGTGACGAAGAGGAGGGCGAGGACGCCGTACCACCGCGAGCGCCCGACGGTCCCTCCGCAGAGCCGGACGGCGCCAGCGCCCGCAGCACGACCGTCTCCTCCGCCCCCGACCGCTCGTCGCGGCGGGCGTCCGACGCCTCGGGCTCGCCGCGCTGGTCGACGACGGGAAGGACCTCGGTGGCCGGCTCAACGACCGGTTCCCGGAACTGCGGCACGGCCGTCGTACCGGACGGACCGGCGTGCCCGGCCTCCGCGCCGGCCCGCACGGCGGAGCGGCGCTGCAGCCAGTCGACGAGCAGCACCGCCGCCGCGGCGATGCTGACCCCGACGGAGACCCACGCCCAGAGCACGCTGCTGGACAGCAGAGCGACGACGAGCAGGCCGAAAGCGATCAGGACGAGGATCAGTACCAGGAGCAGCACAATTCACTCCGTCTTCGAGCGGCGCGGCACAAGCCTGCCGCGCCACCCAGGTCGGTCGGTCAGGTGCCGGCGTCGGCCCGTGAACCGTACCCCGACGCGGCATATCCGCCGTTCGCCGATGCCCGACCGTCCGCCGGGGCAGCGGTGCCCCGACCGTCCAGATCCCGCAGCTGGGACTCCAGATACGTCTTGAGACGCGTCCGGTACTCACGCTCGAACGTCCGCAGCTCGTCGATCTTCTTCTCGAGGATCGACTTGTCCCGCGTGATGCTGCCGATGATCTCGGTCTGCTTGCGCTCGGCGTCACCGACGAGCTGGGCTGCCTTGTCGCGAGACTGGCGCTCGAGGGTCTCGGCGCGGGTCCTGGCGTCGTTGAGCATCGTCTCGGCACGCGACCGGGCGTCGTTGACCAGCCCGTCCGACTTCGCACGGGCGTCGGAGAGCAGCTGCTCGGACTTGTTACGCGCGTCCGACAGCATGGCGTCGGCCTCGCTCTTGGCCTCCGACGTGAGCCGGTCTGCCATCTCCTGGGCCAGGCCCAGGACCTTCGCGGCCTGGACGTGGTGATCGCCACCGAGGTCGCCGCGGTAGTCGTCCGTCATCGGACCGCCCATGCCACGCGGCCCGTCCATCGAGCGCTGCATCGGCGGTGGCTCCGGCTGGCGCTGGAGCTGCTGTGTGGCGGGCACGGGCTGGTTGCCCAGACCGGCGGGAGGACGCGACCGCGCGTCGTCCAGATCCGCCTGGGCGTTGCCGAGCCGCTGTTCGAGCTGGGAGACCTGCTCGCGCAGGTCTTCGTTCTCCTCGATCAGCCGCGCGAGTTCGGCCTCCACGAGATCAAGGAACGCGTCGACCTCGTCTTCGTTGTATCCCCGCTTCCCAATCGGGGGCTTGCTGAACGCGACGTTGTGCACGTCGGCGGGCGTCAGCGGCATCGGATCACCTCATGCAGTCCTCGGCGGCTAAACCGGGTGACTGGGGCTCACTCCGGCTAAGGCTGGGCAACGCTCATCAGTATGAACACGACCAGCAACAGAACCATAATCGACAGGTCCAGCCCGACGCCGCCGATCCGGACGACGGGGATCACTCTCCGCAACAACTTCACCGGCGGGTCGGTCACCGTGAAGATCACTTCGAGGGCTACGGCGCTGGGGCCGACGGGCACCCACTGACGGGCAAAGCTGCGCACCATCTCGGCCACGATCCGAGCCAGGAGCAGCAGCCAGAAGAAGAAGAGCGCGTAGTAGACGACGAACTGGATGGCGAGCACGACCCCATGGTCCCGGACGGCGAGCGCGGCCACCAACCCGCCCGACCTGCGGCTCTCAGCTGCGGTGGAACAGGCCTCGCTCGGCGAGCCGGCGCGCGTCGTCCGCGGAGACCTCGATGTCCGCGGGCGTCAGCAGGAACACCCGGTTGGTGACCTTGTCGATCGACCCACGCAGGGCGAACGCCAGGCCGGCGGCGAAGTCGACGAGCCGCTTCGCCGCGGCGTCGTCCAGCTCCGTGAGGTTCATGATCACGGGCACGCCGTCGCGGTAGCGCTCGCCGATGGTGCGTGCCTCGTTATAGCTCGCCGGCTGCAGCGTGGTGATCTTGGAGAGGGCGGCGGCACCGCCGAGGCGTGGCCCCATGATCGGTGCCGGACGCTCCGGAAGCCGGGCGGGTTCGCGCAGAACCGGCTCGCGCAGCGGGGCGTCTCGCCGTGAGAGCTCCCGCGGGCCGGGGTCGCGCAGGGAGTCGGCGTCGACGGCCAGTGCGCCCCGGACAGCCCCTGCCCCGATGCCGGCACCCGCACCGACGGGTCCACGGCCGGGCTCGCGGTCCAGCCGGGCCACCACCTCGCGCGGCCGCTCGAAGCCGGAGGGGCGGCTCGGTTCGCGCGCCGGACGCCGCTCGACGTCGCCGTAGCGGTTCGAGCCACGCTCGTCGTTCGGGTGGACGTCGCGCGGGGCGGGCGGGTACTCACGGTCGGCGTACTCGCCGTCGCTCCAGCGGTCGTCCCGGTACTCCCGGCCGCGCGGCCCTGCGTAGCGTTCGAGCGGTTGATCGTCGGCGAAATCGGGCATCTCCTCCACGGGTACCATCCCGAAGTACGCCTTCAGCCGGTACATGGCGCCCATCCGCCGCGCTCCCCTCGTCGCTTGGCCGGCCGATGCCCCGCATCCCCGCGACCGGCCATTCAGAGCGAGGCTAACTGCCGTTCGCCGAGCAGAGCGGTACCGACACGCACCACCCCGGACGAGTGCCGGACGGCGGCCTCGAGGTCGCCGCTCATGCCGGCCGACAGGGTGGTCGCCGCCGGGTGGGCGGCCCGCAGACGCGCCGCAGCGGCCTCGACGTCTGCGAACGCGGCGTCGGGGTCGGCCGCCTGGGGCGCGACAGCCATCAGTCCGTCGAGGCGCAACGCCCGGCACCCGGCGACGTGGTCGGCGAGGGCGAGCAGGGCGTCGGCGGGCACGCCGCCCCTCGCCGGGTCACCGTCCACGCTGTACTGCAGCAGCACGGGAAGCGGCCCGGTGCGGCGGGACTCGTCGAGCGCCCGCGCGGCGGCGCTGTCGAGAGCGTCGGCGAGGCGCGCCGAGTCGACCGACTCGATCCGGTGTACCCAGGCCACCACGGCGCGAGCCTTGTTGCGCTGGAGGCTGCCGACGAAGTGCCAGCGCGGCTGCGCGTCGGGACGCAGCGCGGCGACGTCGGCGACCTTGCTTCCGGCCTCCTGAGCCCGGTTCTCCCCGAGAGCGGTGAGCCCGAGGTCGAGGAGCAGCGCGACGTCGCTCGCCGGCACCGTCTTCGTGACCGCCATGAGCTCGACGTCGGCAGGGTCGCGACCGGCCGCGACACACGCCGCCGCGATCCGCGCCCGCACCGCCGCGAGTCGCCGTGCCAGCTCCGCCCGCCGCTCCTCCCCCACCCCCGCCACCCTACGAGCCACTGCCCCGGCCCGTCGCCACGCTCGTCACCGCGCGAGTCGCTACGAATTGGCGCGCGAGTCGCTACAACCCGACGCGCGAGCGACGGTTTTCGGCGCGAGTCTGCGGGTCCGGCGCGCGAGTCGGCGATCCACCGAGCGAAGGTGGTGGCCAAGCGGCTGCCACGCTGCGCCGGGCCGCCCGCGGGGAGCAGCCGGGCTGACGCCGTTGCGGCGGGTTCGTCACCACGCACCCCGATGGAGCGGTCGCCGCGGCTGCCAGGACTGCCGTACCTGACACAAGGCAGCCGCGCGCGAGTTGCGGCTACGCCCGCAAGATACGGCGCCGCCCGCGGAATGAGAAGCTGCTCGCGCCGTGGCGCGCACCCCGCCGCGAAGTTGCGCGCACCCACCCGAAGTCGCAAGCGGATTCCGCCGCGGCCGCCGCACGAGTCGGCCTGAGCTAGCGCGCCGCGTCCAGGCAAGCGTGCGGGCGCTGGGTCGCGGCGGACGTCGTGGCGCCGATGCGTCCCGGCGAGGTGCTCCCCCGCCCAGTACGCAGCTACAGAGTCTGGCGGCGTCGATCTCGTCGGAAGTTGTCGACTCGCGCAGGGAAGCGCCACTCGCGCGCCGATCCGTAGCGACTCGCGCGGCTACGGGGTGGGGTCGAGCCAGGTGACGGAGGCGAGGCGGCCCGTGCTGCCGTTACGGCCGTCGCGGCGGTGGCTGTAGAGGTCCGGGTCTTCGACCGTGCAGCGCGGGTCGACGCCGATCCGTGCGACACCCAGCTCGACGAGCTGGCGGCGCAGGCCGACGCGCAGGTCCAGCCCGGGCGTGCCGCGGCGAGTCCGGGTCGCGCTGCCCGGCAACACGGCCTCGACCTCGTCCCGCATCGCCGCCGGCACCTCGTAGTCCTGCCCGCACACCGCCGGGCCCAGCAACGCCTCACAGTTGCCCGCCGACGCGCCGAGCCGGCCCATCGCGGCGAGGGTCTCCGGCACCACTCCCCCTGCCGCGCCCACCCGCCCCGCGTGCGCCACGCCCACCACTTCGGCCACCGGGTCGGCGAGCAGCACCGGCACGCAGTCCGCGGAGAGCACGGCAAGCGCCACCCCGGGCAGCGCCGTCGCGGCTCCATCCGTGCCGGGCAGGTCCGGCTCGTCGGGGCCCGGCAGGGCGTCCACGACGGCGACGCGGGTGCCGTGTAGCTGGCCGAGGAACACGACCCCCTGAACGCCCAGCTCGCGGGCGAGCCTGCGACGGTTCGCCGCGACCGCGGCCGGGTCGTCGCCGACCCCGTACGAGAGGTTGAAGCGTGCGAACGGGCCCGTGGAGCGGCCGCCCGCCCGGGTGGTGACGACGCGGCGGACCCGCACCCGGCTCAGCGCTTCATGAACGACGGCACGTCCACGTCGTCGTCGAACGGGTCGGAGTACCGGTTCTTGGCCGTCGACCCGTTCGGCATGGCGACCGACGTCGCCGACGTCGCTGACGTCGCCGCGGTGGACACTGCCGCGGGAGCCGCGAACGGCGACGACGGGTGCTCGACCCCGCTCGGCGGCAGGAACGACGGGTTGGGTTCGCGACGCGGCGGGTCCGGCATCCGCCGCGGCGGTGACGGCATGGGTGCCGCGGGCGGCAGCGTGCCGGTCTGGTGCGTGGGGGCGTGCCCAAGGCCGGTCGACGGCGGCGGCGACGTCCCGGCCGTCGCGGAGGACGACCCGTTGCCCGACGAGGAGCGGAAGGCGGTCGGCTCGAGCTTCTTGTGCGTCGGCGTGCCGGCTTCGAACCCGGCGGCGATCACCGTCACCCGCACCTCGTCGCCGAGCGAGTCGTCGATCACGGTGCCAAAGATGATGTTGGCTTCGGGGTGGGCCGCCTCCTGGACGAGCGAGGCCGCCTCGTTGATCTCGAACAGGCCCAGGTCGGAGCCGCCCGCGATGGACAGCAGCACGCCCTGCGCGCCGTCCATCGAGGCCTCCAGCAGCGGCGAGTTGATCGCTTTACCGGCCGCCTGCACCGCGCGGCCCTCCCCGCGTGACGACCCGATGCCCATCAGCGCGCTGCCGGCCCCTGACATCACCGACTTCACGTCGGCGAAGTCCAGGTTGATCAACCCGGGCGTCGTGATCAGGTTGGTGATGCCCTGCACACCGGAGAGCAGCACCTCGTCCGCCGAGCGGAACGCGTCCATCAGCGAGACGCCGACATCGCCCAGCTGCAGCAGTCGATCGTTGGGGATGACGATGAGGGTGTCGCACTCGTTGCGCAGCGACGTCACCCCGTCTTCGGCCTGCCCGGCGCGGCGCCGCCCCTCGAAGGTGAACGGCCGCGTGACGACGCCGATGGTCAGCGCCCCGAGCTTGCGCGCGATCGACGCGATGACCGGCGCACCGCCGGTGCCGGTGCCTCCACCCTCGCCCGCGGTCACGAAGACCATGTCGGCGCCCTTGAGGACCTCCTCGATCTCCTCGCGGTGGTCCTCCGCGGCCTTGCGCCCCACCTCGGGGTTCGCGCCCGCGCCGAGGCCCCGGGTCAACTCCCGGCCGATGTCGAGCTTGACGTCGGCGTCCGACATGAGGAGGGCCTGTGCGTCGGTGTTCACCGCGATGAACTCGACGCCCTTGAGCCCGACCTCAATCATGCGGTTGACGGCGTTGACGCCTCCGCCACCGATGCCGACGACCTTGATCACGGCCAGGTAGTTGTGGGGAGGAGTCATGCGCGGCGCCTTCCAGTCGGGCTCGGGTTGGGCCTGTCCAGCTCGGTCGTTCCGGGCCGTCGCATTTGCACGCTAGGTGGCCGACCGACCCCGGTCCAGCAGGCGCGCCGGGTGGCGGCGACCCCGCGGGAAGGTCACGCGGGAGCTGTTCAGCGGCGCACGGTGGGCAGGTCTGGACTGGAGACGTCGTAGACGGTGCCGCGCTGGGTGAGCAGCACCCCGAGCACGGCGAGCTTCTCCGCCGCCCGGTCGGGGTCGCCCCAGCGCACGGACCGCCGATCGACCAGCCGCAGCGTCACCTGGCTACCGGCGACGTCGACGGTCGCGACCTGGCCGCGCAGCGGCTCGGTCAGGTCGCGTAGCACGGTCAGCGCGGCCGCGGTGCCGGGGTGACCGGGCGCCACCCCGCGAAACGCCAGGCGCGGCAGCGCGGGCGGCGGCTCGGCCGCCCTGCGGAAGGGCAGGCCGGTGGCATCGACCTCGAGCAGGCCCTCCCGGGTCTGCCACAGTGCCACCGGGACACGCTCACTGACGGCGACCTCGAGCGTGTGCGGCCACGCGCGGCGCACCTCCACGGCCGCGACGCCCTCGACCGCCGCAACGCGCCGGGCGACCCCGGCGGTGTCCACGGTGATCAGCGGAACTCCCGCCACCACCGCGACCGCGTCGCGGACGGCCGGCTCGGACACCGTGGTCAGCCCGGTGATCGCGATGGTCTCCACGTCAGCCAGCCGCGTGTGGAAGAGCAGCGCGTACAGGCCCGCGCCGGCGCCGCCGAGCAGGACGACCGCGGCGACGAGCACGGCCGCCACACGACGGCGTCGGTAGGGTGTCGGCATCGGCCGCCCGGGCGAAGTCGGCCTAAGATCCTGCGGGCGGTCCCCCGCCCCCGGCGACCGAATCGTCCTCGCCGGAGGAGCCGGAGGGCTCACGCGGGCCCACCCGGCTCGCGTCCGGCCGGCCGCTCGAGCTCGAGGAGCACCTCGGGACCCAGCACGGCGACGTCGCCTGCACCCATGGTCAGCACGAGGTCGCCAGGGCGGGCCCGGTCGGCCAGCACCCGCGGCACGTCTGCCCAGCGCGGCACGTACTGCACCCGGTCGGCCGGCAGCGGCACCGCGGCGGCCACCAGCGCGCCGCTCACGCCGGGCTCGGGGTCTTCCCGCGCGCCGTAGACATCCAGCACGACGACCTCGTCGGCCAGCGCCAGCGCGGCGCCGAACGCCCCGGCGAACGCGCGGGTGCGGGAGTAGAGGTGCGGCTGGAAGCCGACGACGACCCGCGCCCCCGGGCCGGCGACCTCCCGTGCGGCGCGCAGGGTCGCCGCCACCTCCGTCGGGTGGTGGGCGTAGTCGTCGTACACAGCGACACCCGCCGCGCGCCCCCGGTACTCGAACCGGCGGCGGACGCCGTCGAACGCGCCGAGGCCCTCGGCAAGGCAATCGCGGTGCGCCCCGAGCTCGACGGCGGCCATCGCGGCACCCAGCGCGTTCAGCGCCATGTGCTCGCCGGGCACGGCCAGCCGCAGCGTGAGCTCCGTCCCGCGCAGGTAGGCCGTCACGCGGGACCCCGCGCCGTCGGGCATGAACTCGAGCAGCGACGCGTCGTCCTTGGGCGCCGCCCGCCCGTAGCGGTGAACGGTGAGGCCCCGGCCTTCCGCGTGCTCGCCCAGCGCCGCCGCGCCGGGATCGTCGGCGCAGACCACCAGCACCCCGCCCGGTCGGATCCGGTCGACGAACGCGGTGAACGCCGCGCGGTACGCCGCCTCGGTGCCGTGGTGGTCGAGGTGGTCGGGCTCGACGTTGGTCACCACCGCCACGTCCGGGGCGAAGGCGGTGAACGATCCGTCGCTCTCGTCGGCCTCGACGACGAACACGTCGCCCTCGCCGTGGTGGGCGCCCGCACCGGACGACGCGAGGTCGCCGCCAATGGCGAACGACGGGTCGAACCCGCAGTGCTGCAGCGCCACGGTCACCATCGACGTCGTCGACGTCTTGCCGTGCGTGCCCGCTACAGCGGCCACCCGCCGCCCGGCGGTGAGCGCGGCCAGCGCCTGGGCCCGGTGCACGATCGGCAGGCCGCGCTCCCGGGCGGCGGCCAGCTCCGGGTTCGTCGCGCGGATAGCGGTGGAGACGACGACGGTGGCGGGGGCGTCGGGCAGGTTCCCGGCGGCGTGCCCCACTTCGACCCGGGCGCCGAGCGCGCGCAACGCCAGCACGGCCCGAGAGTCCTTCGCGTCGGACCCGGAGACCTCGACGCCGCCGCGGCCGAGCAGGATCCGCGCGATCCCGCTCATCCCGGCGCCGCCGATGCCGACGAGATGCACCCGCTCGCCGAGGTCGGTCGACGTCATGGCGCCGCTCCCCGCGCACTGTGGCTCCGACGTGCCGTTCTTATGAGGCCGCGAACAGCACTATGGCTCCGAAGTGCCGTTCCTCCGGGGGCGCGAACAGCACTGTGGCTCCGACGTGCGGTCCGGCGAGGGGCGCTCACGAGGTCGGCCCCACGGGTGCGCCGACCAGGTCCAGCACCAGCCGGGCCAACTGCTCGTCGGCGTCGGCGTGTCCGGACGCCCGCGCCGCCGCACCCATCGCCTCGAGCCGCGCGGCGTCGCCCAGCAGCGGAACGAGCTCGGCCAGCACCCGCTCCCCGGTGAGCTCGGCGTCGGGCACCAGCACGCCACCGCCGGCCGTGACGACAGGCGCGGCGTTGAGCGCCTGCTCGCCGTTGCCGTGCGGCAGCGGGACGTAGACTGCCGGCAGCCCGACGGCCGACACCTCCGCGACCGTCATCGCTCCGGCCCGGCAGAGCACCGCGTCGGCGGCGGCGTAGGCCAGGTGCATCTCCTCGATATAGGCCATCGGTCGGTACAGCGGGGACACCTCGGACGACGAATGCGCCGCGCCGCCTCCCGACCCCTGCGCGTGCAGGACCCCAATTCCGGCCTCGGTCAGCCCCGGCAGCGCGGCCTCGACGGCGGAGTTGAGCGTGCGAGCGCCCTGCGACCCACCGAACACGAGCAGCACCGGTCCGTCGGCGGGCAGGCCGAACCGCTCCCGGGCGGCGGGACGTAGCGCGGCCCGGTCCAGCGCGGTCACGGATCGGCGGAGCGGGATGCCGAGTACCTGTGCGCCGGGGAGGCCGCTGCCCGGCACGGCGGCGGCCACCAGCGCGGCGAACCGCGCACCGACCTTGTTGGCCAGGCCGGCGCGAGCGTTCGCCTCGTGCACAACGATCGGCGTCCGGCCGCGCGCGGCCAGGTAGGCCGGCAGTGCGACGTACCCTCCGAAGCCGACCACCACGTCCGCCTCGACCCGGCGCAGCACCTCGCGGGCGGCCGCCACGGCCGCGCGGATCCGCCACGGCAGCCGCAGGAGGTCCACGCCGAGCGTGCGGGGCAGCGGCACGGGCGGGATCAGCTCGAGGGGGTAGCCGCGCGCCGGCACGAGGCGCTGGTCGAGGCCGCGCTCGGTGCCGATGGCGGTGACGGCGGCGTCGGGCCGCAGCCGGCGGAGCGCGTCGGCGACGGCGAGGGCGGGCTCGATGTGTCCGGCGGTCCCACCCCCGGCGACGACGACGGACGGCGCCCCCACCGCCCTCACCGGACCCGGTCCACGGCAGGCCCGCGGGTTCTCGGCGGGCGGTAGGGCTGGGGTGGCGGGACCCGCAGCAGGCGGCCGGCGGTGCCGGCCCTGCGCCCACCGGACCCGCCGCGGCCGCCCCTGGCGAGTGCCGCGACGGCCTCGGGCTCGTGGCGCGCCGCGTTCGCGAGCACCCCGAAGAGGAACATGGTCACCACGAGCGAGGTGCCTCCGGAAGAGATCAGCGGCAGCTGCAGCCCGGTGACGGGAAGCAGCCCCACGACATAACCGATGTTGATCGCCGCCTGCGCGACCAGCCAGGTCGTCGACGTGGCCGTGACGATACGCAGCCAGGGATCCACGCTGCGGGCGGCGATCCGCAGCCCGGTGTACGCCAGCGTCGCGAACAGCGCGAGGACCGCCGCGGCGCCGAGGAAGCCGAGCTCCTCCCCGATGATGGCGAAGATGAAGTCGTTGTGGGCGTTGGGCAGGTAGCTCCACTTGGCCCGGCCCTGGCCGAGCCCGACACCGAACAGCCCGCCGTCCGCGAGCGAGTACAGCGCCTGAGTCGCCTGGTAGCCCGGACCGAGCGGGTCCGTGGTCGCGGGCGAGAGGAACGCGGTGATGCGGGCCTGCCGGTAGCCGGCCGTCAGCCCGAGGATCACCGCACCCGCCAGTCCGCCGCCGCAGACCGCGGCCAGCAGCCACAGCGGGGCGCCGCCGAAGAACAGCAGCGCGACCAGCACGATCCCCATCGCCACGGCCGTGCCCAGGTCCGGCTGCAGCACCAGCAGCACGCAGATCAGCAGCGCCACCGGCACGACGGGCAGCATGGCGTGCCGCCACTGGTGCACGAGGGTGCGGCGCAGCGCCAGCACCTGTGCACCCCAGAGGGTCAGGGCGACCTTCACCGCCTCGGACGGCTGCAACGTGAAGGGCCCGATCGCGAACCACGCGCGTGAGCCACCGCGCAGCTCGCCGACCCCCGGCAGGAGCACCGCCACCAGTGCCACGATGCCGATGAGCAGGATCGGCGCCGCGAAGGTCCGCAGCCTCGCGGGCGGGATGCGCAGCCCGACCCAGAACAGGACGAGCCCGGCCGCACAGAACATCAGCTGCCGGACGAAGACCGAATAGGTCGAACCGTCGGCTGCGTAGCTCTCCGCCGCGGACGCCGACAGCACCATCACCAGCCCGAATAGCGTCAGCAGGCCGAAGACGCCCAGGATCAGGTGCAGCGAGGTCAGCGGCCGGCGCAGCCACTGCGCGAGCGCGGACCCTCCCCGGCCTATCGCGACCGCTGCCGGGCCGGCGCGCAGCCCGGGCGCGGAGCGGGCCGGGCGCCGCGGTGACCGCGTGGGCGACGGCGGCGGGCTCACCGGGCCACCCTCGCGACGGCTGCGGCGAAGGCGGCGCCGCGCTCGGCGTAGTCGCGGAACTGGTCCATCGACGCAGCGGCCGGGGCCAACAGCACGACGTCACCGGGCCGGGCGAGGGCGGCGGCCCGCCGCACCGCCTCCTCCATGATCACCGGCCCCTCGGTCACCGGCCCATCGTCACCTGCTTCGACCTCGACGGCGGGGACGTCCGGCGCGTGTCGCGCCAGTGCCGCCACGACAGCCCGCCGGTCCGTGCCGATCACCACGGCCGCGCGCAGGCCTGCGGCACAGCCGGCGACCAGGTCGTCGACCAACGCGCCCTTGAGCAGGCCGCCCACCACCCAGACGACGGGGGCCGGCGCCTGCGCGGCCAGCGAAGCGGCCGCGGCGTGCGGGTTGGTCGCCTTGGAGTCGTCGACGTAGCGCACTCCGGCGACCGTGGCGACCACGTCCGCGCGGTGGCGCCCGGGCCGGAACCCGGCGAGCCCCGCGGCGACGTACTCGGGCTCGACGCCGGCGGCGCGGGCCAGCGCGGCGGCGGCGAGGGCGTCGGTCAGCCCGGGCGGACCGCCGGGATGCACGTCCGCGACCGACGCGATCACGACTCCGCCGTCGGTGTCCCCGCAGGTTCGGGATGCACCGAAAGTGGCTCTCGCTGCAGGAGATGCACCCGAAGCCCCTCTCGCTGCGTCCGGGGCGGCGAAGGCGCGGTCGACGAGGCTCCCTTCGACGATGCCGAGCTGGCCCGGCCCGGGTTCCGCCAGCGTCACCCCGACCCGCCGTCCGGCCGGCGACGCGGCGAGCAACGCGGCCGCGGGAGGGTCGTCCACGCCGGCGACGGCCACCGCCCCCCGCAGCGCCCGCGCCTTCGCGGCCGCATACGCGGCCATCGAGCCGTGCCAGTCGAGGTGGTCCTCGGCGACGTTCAGCACGCAGCCGGCCGCCGGGACGACCGAGGGGGACCAGTGGAGCTGAAAGCTCGACAGCTCGACCGCGAGCACCTGGCGGCCCGCCCGGACAGCGTCGACCACCGGGTATCCGATGTTGCCGCACGCCACGGCGTCGAGGCCGGCGGCGGCCAGGATCGCGGCGAGCATGCCGGTGGTGGTGGTCTTGCCGTTCGTCCCGGTCACGGCCAGCCACGTGGCGGGCATCGGCCGCGCGGCGTCGATCCACCAGGCCAGCTCGGGCTCGCCGACGACAGGGACGCCGGCCGCGGCGGCCGCGGCGACCAGCGGGTTGTCGGGCCGGCGTCCCGGGCCGGTCACGACCAGGCCGGTACCGGCCGGCAACCCGTCGGGCTCGGCGAAGGGCTCCACGCCGGCGGGCAGCTCGGCCAGCGCGGCCGGGTTCGCGTCGGTGACGGTGACCCGTGCGCCCAGCTCCACCAGGGCCGTGGCGGCCGCGAGCCCGGAGATCCCGGCGCCGGCGACGAGCACCGGGAGGTCGCGCAGCTGCTCGGGCGTCACGCTCGCCCCGATCACGCAGCGATGCCGGACGACGCCGTCAGCCACTCGCTGTAGAACAGCCCGAGCCCCAACGCCGCGCACATGGCGGCGAGCAGCCAGAACCGGATGATCACGGTCGTCTCGGCCCAGCCGGCCAGCTCGAAGTGGTGGTGGAAGGGCGCCATCCGGAACAGGCGCCTGCGCGTGGTGCGGTAGACCACGACCTGCAGCGCGACGGACAGCGTCTCCACCACGAACACGCCGCCGATCACCACCAGCAGCAGCTCGGTGCGGGTGACGATCGACAGGCCGGCGAGCAGCCCGCCCAGCGCGAGCGACCCGGTGTCGCCCATGAAGATCCGTGCAGGCGCGGCGTTCCACCACAGGAAGCCGATGCAGCCGCCCATGGCCGCGGAGGCGACCAGCGCGACGTCGAGCGGGTCGCGCACCTGGTAGCACCCGGCGACACCGGAGAGCGCGCAGCTGTTGCGGAACTGCCAGAAGCCGATGATCACGTACGTGGCGAGCACCATCGCGGCCGTGCCCGCGGCCAGCCCGTCGAGACCGTCGGTCAGGTTCACGGCGTTCGACCACGCGGCGATCACCAGGTAGCCGAAGACGACGAACCCCACCACGCCGAACGAGATCACCGTGATGTCGCGGACGAAGGAGAGGTTGAACGACGCCGGGGTGAGGCTGTCTTCGTTGGCGAACCGACCGGCCAGGATCCCGAACACCACCGCCGTGAGGAGCTGGCCGACGAGCTTCGAGGTCTTGTTCAGGCCCAGGTTGCGCTGGCGGCGCAGCTTGATGAAGTCGTCGAGGAAGCCGACGATGCCCAGCGCCGTGGTGAGGAACAGCACCAGCAGCGCCGAGGCCGTGATCGGCTCCCCGGTCAGCGCGTGCGCGACGAGGTACCCCACCCAGATGGCGATCATGATCGCCACCCCGCCCATGGTCGGGGTGCCGCGCTTGGCCCGGTGGCTCTGCGGGCCCTCCTCGCGGATCTCCTGGCCGAAGCCCTGCCGCGCGAAGAACCGGATCAGGTACGGGGTGAGCAGGATCGAGATCGCGAGCGCCACCCCGGCCGCGATGAAGATGCCCCTCACGCCACGGGCTCCCGCTGCTCCAGCAGCGCGGCGGCCAGCCGGTCCAGCCCGGCGGCGCGCGAGGCCTTGACCAGGACGACGTCTCCCGGTGCGAGCTCGCGACGCAGCAGCGCGAGCGCCGCGTCGACCGAGGAGACACGACGGCCCGCGCCGTACTCCGGAGCGTCGACGGTGACCAGCTCGTCGACGCCGAGCTCCACAGCGGCGGCGGCGGCCTCGACGTGGGCAGCGGCCGAGGCGTCGCCCAGCTCGCCCATCCGGCCGAGGACGGCCCAGCTCCGCCGCGCCTGGTGAGCGCCGGCGCTCTGCTTTCCGTGTTGTGGGGCGTCCACGTGTTGTGGGAAGTCCGCGGGTCCGGGCGCACCGCCACCGGCCGCCGTGCCCGCGATCGACACCAGCGCCTGGAGCGCCGCCCGCATCGACTCGGGGTTCGCGTTGTACGCGTCGTTGACCACGGTCACGCCGTCCGGCCGGTCCGCGACCTCCATCCGCCACCGCGACACCGGCTCGGCGGCCGAGAGCACGCCGGCGACCTGCTGCGGGCTCGCCCCGAGCTCGAGCGCAACGGCGGCCGCGGCCAGCGCGTTGCCGATGTGGTGTGCGCCGACGAGCCGCAGCGCCACGTCCGCGGTGCCGCCCGGGGCGGCGAGCGTGAACCGCGCGCGCCCGGCGTCCAGCGCAACGCCGTCCGCCCGCACGTCGGCCCCTGCGGCGCGGCCCACCGTCACCACCCGGGCCCGGGTACGGGGTGCCATGGCGGCCACGCGCGGGTCGTCGGCGTTGAGCACGGCGATGCCGTCGGCAGGCAGCGCCTCCACCAGCTCGCCCTTCGCGACCGCGATCGCCTCGGGCGAGCCGAACTCGCCGACGTGCGCACGCCCGACGTTGAGCACCACGCCGATCCGCGGACGCGCGACGGCGCACAGCGCGGCGATGTGACCGCGGCCGCGCGCGGAGAGCTCCAGCACGAGGTGACGGGTGCCGCGGTCGGCGCGCAGCACCGTCCAGGGCAGGCCGAGCTCGTTGTTGAACGACCCGGGCGGCGCCACCGTGGGCCCGAGCGGCGCGAGGACGGCCGCGAGCAGGTCCTTCGTGGAGGTCTTTCCGGAGCTGCCGGTGACGCCCACGACCGTGAGGTCCGGCAGCGCGGCGACGGTGTGGGTCGCGAGGCGGGCGAGGGCGCTGAGAACGGCGGCGCCGGACCCGTCGCGATCCGCCGCAGCGAGGTAGCTGCCCGTCGCCGCCGCACCGCGCGGGGCGGGCGGCACGATCACCGCGGGAGCGGCGACCTCCCGCGCCGCCAGCACCCCGGCCGCGCCGGCGGCCAGCGCGGCGGCGGCGAAGTCGTGCCCGTCGACGCGTTCGCCGGGCAGCGCCAGGAACAGCCCGCGGGGGCCGACGGTGCGGGAGTCGAACTCGACGTGGTCGACCTGCTCGTCCCCGGTCGCGCGGTGCAGCCGCCCGCCGGTCGCCGCAGCGACCTCGGCCAGCGTCATCTCGATCATCCGGGCACCGCGGCGGAGATCGCCCTGGCGAGCTCCTCGGCGTCGTCGAAGGGCAGGACCACCTCGCCGACCTTCTGCCCGGTCTCGTGTCCCTTCCCGGCCACGACCACGGCGTCGCCGGCCCGCGCCCGTTCGACGGCGGTGGCAATGGCCTCGGCCCGGTCGCCGACCTCCAGGAGCTCGGCCCGGTGCGGCTCGTCCCGAGCGCCGGCGAGCACGGCGGCACGGATGGCCGCAGCGTCCTCGCCGCGGGGGTTGTCGTCGGTCACCACCAGCACATCCGCGCGTGCGGCTGCGGCGGCGCCCATCAAGGGGCGCTTGGTGCGGTCGCGGTCGCCGCCGGCTCCGAGCACGACGAGCAGCCGTCCCGGGACCTGCGCGCGCAGCGCGTCGAGCAGCGCGGCGACGGCAGCGGGCTTGTGGGCGTAGTCGACAACTGCGAGGAAGGGCTGGCCGCGCTCGACCCGCTGCATCCGCCCGGGCACCGCGACCTGCGCGAGGCCCTCGGCCGCGAGGGCGGGGGGAACGCCCACCGCGTCCAGGCTGGCGAGCGCGACCAGGGCGTTCGCGACGTTGAACGAGCCGGGGAGCTGCACGCGGACCGGCAGCGGACCGTGCGGGGTGCGCGCGGTGAAGGCCTGGGTCCCGTCGGGTCGGGTCGTGACCTCGCGGGCCGACCACGCCGCGTCCTTGCGGGTCGCGACCGTCACCGCGCCCGGGGTGCGCGCGGCGAGCCGGACACCCCATGCGTCGTCCACGCAGATCACAGCGTGCTCCGCGCGTCCGTTCGCGAACAGCGATGCCTTGGCGGCGAAGTAATCCTCCATGTCGCCGTGGAAGTCGAGGTGGTCTTGGGAGAGGTTGGTGAAGGCGCCGACCGCGAAGCGCGTCCCGACCACCCGGCCCAGTGCGAGGGCGTGGCTGGAGACCTCCATCGCGACGTCGGTGACCCCGGACTCGACCATGACCGCGAACAGGGCCTGCAGGTCGGGGGCTTCCGGCGTGGTGAAGGCGCTGGGCAGGCTGGTGCCGCCGATGCGGGTGCGCACGGTGCCGAGCAGGCCGGCGGCGCGGCCGCCTGCGGCGAGGCCCGCCTCGACGAGGTGCGCGACCGTGGTCTTGCCGCTGGTGCCGGTGACGCCGAGCACGCGGAGCAGCCGCGTCGGCTCCCCGTACACGGTGGCGGCAGCAACCCCGACGACGTCGCGCGGGGCGGGATGCACGAGGACCGGGACGGCCGCGCCTCCTTTCCAGGCGCGGACGCGACGCAGCCCTGCCGGGTCGGTGAGCACCGCTGCGGCCCCGGCGGACAGCGCCTCCGCGGCGAAGTCCGCGCCGTGCACGCGAGCTCCGGGCAGGGCCGCGAACAGGTCGCCGGGCCGCACCTCGGCGCCACGCAGCGTCACTCCCTCGACACTCACCGGGTCCGGGCCGGACACGACGTCGCCACCGGTCGCCGTCGCCAGGACCCGCAGGTCGACGGGCCGGGTCGACGCCGGACGCGAAGACGAGGTCACCGGACCGGCGGCGGCGGTGCGGGCGAGCGGCACGTCGTGAGGTTACCGGCGTCGATGATCGCTCCAGATCGGCGCCCCACGCGGCCGTCAGCCGGGTGCCCGGGCCGCGACCAGCGTCTGCTCCGGCGCCGGGTCGGTGCTCACCGGCAGCTTCTCGCGCTGCGCGAGGTAGGACCCGAGGTCGTGGAACAGCGGGGCGGCGCTGGTACCGGCGGCGGGATCGTCGAGCATGATCGCGACGACGTAGCGAGGGTCCCGCGCGGGCAGCATGCCGGCGAACGTGATCCAGTAGTCGGACGCCGAGTAGCAGCCGCACACCGGGTCGACCTGCTGGGCCGTGCCGGTCTTGCCTGCCACCTGGTAGCCCGGGATCGCCGCGGCGTATCCGGTGCCGCGTTGGTCGGCGTCGCCCGCGCCGTCCTGCGTCACCGCCTGGAGCATCGTGCGCAGTGCCCGCGCAGTCTCGGGCGCCATCACCCGCACCGGCTCCACGGGCGGTGGCGCGGTCCGGACGCCGTCGGGCGCGATGGTGGCCGCGACGATCCGTGGTGGCACGCGCAGCCCGTCGTTGGCCACCGTCTGATACATGCCGGCCATCTGCAGCGCCGTCACCGACAGGCCCTGCCCGATCGGGAGGTTGCCGAAGGTCGAACCCGACCAGGTCTCGCGCGCCGGAACGCGGCCGGGGCTCTCCCCGGGCAACCCGACGCCCGTCCGTCGCCCCAGCCCGAACCGGGCGAGCATGTCGGCGAACCGGTCCTCCCCGAGCTCGCGGGCGACCATGATCGTCCCGACGTTCGACGACCTCGCGAGGATCCCCGTCAGCGTGTACGGCTCGGGGCCGTGACTCCAGGCGTCGCTCACCAGGCGGTCGGCGACCTTGATGCTCCCGGGCACGGTGAACACCCGGTCCGGGGCCGCCGTCCGATGCTCCAGCGCCGCGGCGATCGTGATGACCTTGTTGACCGACCCCGGCTCGAAGGGGCTCGACACCGCGGCGTTGCCGAGGGCCGCCTTCTCGGCGACGGCGACGTTGCGGGGATCGAAGGTCCGGGCGTTGGCGAGCGCGAGGACCTCCCCGGTGCGGGCGTCGAGGACCACGGCCGAGCCGCCCTTGGCGCCCTGCGCGGCGGCGTAGGCAGCTAGCCTGCGCTGCGCGGTGTACTGCAGGTCGGAGTCGAGGGTGAGCTGCAGGTCCGAGCCGGGGGTGGCGGGGCGCTCGAACCGCGTGCTGCCCGGGATCACCGCGGCGCTGCCCTCGGCGGTGTCGACCACGCGCAGTCCGTCGGTGCCGGCGAGCAGGTTGTCCTGCGAGCTCTCCAGGCCCATCAGCCCGCCGAGCTTCTGTTCGCTGCTGTTCCAGGACGCGACCCCGACGACGTTGGCCGCGAGCGGCCCACCCGGGTACTGCCGCGACTCCCGCTTCTCGTCCCCGAGCTCCGGAAAGCGCTCGTGCAGCGCGCGGGCGATCTCCGGGTCGACGAGCGGGATCAGGACGACGTAGCCGCGACGGCTTGCCAGCTGCTGGCGCACCACGGTGGCGTCGGCTCCCGTGGCCTGGGCGACCGCCGCGGCCATCTCGCTGACGTAGGCGGCGGCACCGTCGCCGTGGGTCGCCGCGATCAGGCGGGGGTTCGCCACGAGCGCTCGGGACTCGAGGCTGAACGCCAGCGGCGCGCCGGCCCGGTCGAGGATCGTCCCCCGCTCGGCCGGCAGTGCGATCTCGGTCGTGCGCTGGCGCGACGAGCTCGCCTGCAGGGTGCCGGACTGCGGTCCCTGCACGGCGACCAGCTTGACCGTCGCCAGCCCCAGCGCCAGGACCAGCGCTATCCGCGCAACCCGTAGACGCTCGCGGTGATCGGCGGTGCCCCCGCCGGCGCGGCTGCCCCGCACCCGCCCGCGGGGGGCGGACGGAGAGCTGCGGGCGGCGCCGGCCGGTCGGGCCCGGGACGGTGCCGCGGGCATCAGCCGGTATCCGCGCTCGTCCGGTCACCGTCGGCGCGGCCGGTGATCCCGTCCCCGCCGTCCCCGCCGTCCCCGCCGTCCCCGCTGTCGACGGTGGCGTCGTCGGAGGGCGCAGCCTCCTCGTCGGTGACCGCGTCGTCGCCCAGGTCGGCGGCCTGCTCGCCGCTGGTCTGGCCGGCGGCCGCCTCGGCAGCGGCCTGCTCGGCGGCCAGTCGCGCGGCCTCCTCCTCGGCCTTGCGGGCCGCGACCCGGGCCTCGACCACCGGCCGGGCCGCGGCGACGGCAGCGGCGGCCGCCGACTCCACCGCCGCCCGGGGCTTGTCGAAACCGGTCGGGAAGGAACCGCTCGCGGCTTCGACGGACGCCCCTGCGGGCGCCGCAGCACCCGGGGGCGGCGCGGTCCCGGGCAGCACTCCCACCGGCTGCGCACCGGGCGGTGGCGCGACGGCTGCACGCGGCTCGCCCACGACCTCCACCGCTCCGTCGGACGCCACGACGAGCCGTGCCGGGTTCTCCGCCGGCACCATGCCGAGCTCGCCGGCCCGCTGGGCCAACGCCGGTGCTGACTGCAGCACAGCGACGTCGCGGTGCAGGCGTTCGGAGCGCTCGCTCAGCTCGCGGGCCGCGCTGCGAGCGTCCTGCAGGCGGTACGAGTCGGCAGCCGCCGCCGTGGACAGCCACAGCGTTGCGACGAGGCCGACGCCGAGCAGCGCCATGACCGTGAGCGCGAACTGCGCGCGCCCGGGAGCCGCCGTCCGGTGAGGTCGGGCCTCGGTGCGGGCCGAGCGGTCAGGCGCGGTGGATGCCCGGTGGCGATCGGCGGAGGTGCGCCGGGGCGCTGTGGGACGTGCCGTGCCGGGCGCGGTGCGGGTCGACCCGCTCGCGCGAGGACGATCGACGACGGGCACGCTCACGCGACCTCCTCGCTAGCGCTCGCAGGCCGCGTGGCGCGCGCTGCTGTGTTGACTGGTGAGCTCGCAAGCTCGCTCACGAGACCTCCTCGCTAGCGCTGGCAGGCCGCGTGGCGCGCGCAGCTGTGTTGACTGGTGAGCTCGCAAGCTCGCTCACTGGTGCACCCTCCTCGTGTCCGAGGCTGGTGCTTGATCCAGGATTCGGGCGCACCTGAGGTCCCCACCGGGCCATCGCCCTGCTCGCTC
>JAQSWF010000161.1:3262-10860 GCA_029266775.1 Pseudonocardia sp. | reverse complement strand
ATCGTGGAGCCCTTCTGGCCGATGGCGACGTAGATGCACCGGACCTGCTGCTTCGGGTCGCCGGTCTCCCAGTTCTGCCGCTGGTTGATGATCGTGTCGATGCAGACCGCGGTCTTGCCGGTCTTGCGGTCGCCGATGATCAGCTCACGCTGCCCGCGCCCGATCGGTGTCATGGCGTCGATGGCCTTGATGCCGGTCTGCAGCGGCTCGCTGACGCCCTGGCGATCCATGACCGACGCCGCCTGCACCTCCAGCACTCGCCGGCCCTCGTCCTCGATGTCACCGAGGCCGTCGATCGGGGCGCCCAGGGGGTCGATGACCCGCCCCAGGAAGCCATCGCCCACGGGCACCGAGAGGATCTCGCCGGTTCGTTTGACCTGCTGTCCCTCCTCGATGCCGCCGTAGGGGCCGAGGATGACCGCGCCGATATCGTGGACGTCCAAGTTCAGCGCGACCCCGAGCGTCCCGCCGGGAAACTCCAGCAGCTCGTTCGTCATCGCCGAGGGCAGGCCCTCGACGTGTGCGATGCCGTCGCCGGTGTCGGCGACGGTGCCGACCTCCTCACGGGAGGTTCCGGTCTCCAGCGACGACACGTAGCTGGAGATCGCACTCCGGATCTCCTCCGGGGAGATCGTCAGCTCTGTCATGGCTGGTCATCCTTCTCTTCGCTGTTCTGCATGCTAGTTGTTCCAGCTGGTGGGACCGGTAGTCCGCTCAGTGGGGCAGGAGACGGCGGGCCGTCTCGAGCCGGCCGGCGACGCTTCCGTCGATCACTTCGTTGCCGACCCGGACGACCAGGCCCCCCAGAAGGCTCTCGTCCAGCTCGACCTGGAGGGACATCGGCCGGCCGTAGAGCCGGGAGAGGGTGTCGACGAGTCGCTGTTCCTGGTCCGGGGTGAGCCGCACCGCGGTGGTGACGCGGGCTATCGAGCGATGCCGGCGGGCTGCGGCCATCTCGGCCAGCTCCTCGGCCAGCACATCGAGGTGCTGACCGCGGGGTAGCTCGACGGCCTGACGCAGCAGCGTCGCCGTCGTCTGCGTGACCTTGCCCGACAGCAGCTGGTCCAGGAGGCGGATGCGGCCCTCGATGGGAGTCACGGGGTCGGCGAGCAGGCGGGCGAGCTCCGGTTCCCGGTCCAGGATGCGCCCGAACCGGAAAAGCTCGTCTTCGGCCTCGTCGAGCCGCCCGGTCTTCTCCGCGCTCGCGAGCACCGCGGTGCGCGCCAACGTCTGCAGCGCGTCGATCAGGTCTGCCGAGCGCGACCACCGCGCCGCGGCCGCCGCCTGAACGGCCTCCAGCGCCGGGCGTTGCACCTTGCCGGCCAACAGCCGCTCCACCACGTCCGTCCGGGCGGACTCGGGGACCGACGGATCGGCCAGGTGGCGGCGTAGCCCTATCTGGGCGGCGAGCAGCCGCGCGACGGCGAACAACTCGTCGCCGAACGCGTCCAGCTCGGCCGGGCCGACCTGGTCCACGAGCACCTCGAGCCGGGACGCCAGGTCGGCAAGGGACTCCCGGCTGGCGGCCGGGAGATCGAGCGCCATCAGCTCGCCCCGCCGCTGGGGGCGCCGGTGGCGGAGGTGCCACGGGCAGCCACGTGGCCGTCGTCGCGCTCGTCCGCGATGCCGTCCAGGTCGGCGAGGAACCGGTCCACCGTCTCGCGGCGGCGGGCATCGTCGGCAAGCGACGTGCCGACGATGCGCTCGGCCAGCTGCACGGACAGCCCGCCGATCTCGGAGCGGAGGGACCGCACGGTCTGCTCGCGCTGGGCGGCGAGCTGCTCCTCGCCGCGCTGGCGGATGCGCCCGGCCTCCTGCTCCGCCTGCTCGCGCAGCTCGGCCCGGATCCGGTTGCCCTCGGCGCGCGCGTCGTCGCGGATGCGCGCCGCTTCGGCTCGCAGGCCGGCCAGCTGCTCCTCGTACTGCCGCTTGAGCGCGATGGCCTGCTCCTGGGCCTCCTCGGCCCGCTTCAGGCCGCCCTCGATCCGGTCCGTCCGCTCGGCGTAGACGCGCTCGAACTGAGGAAAGACCGACCGGGAGAGCAGCCAGAGCAGCAGCACGAACGCGATCGTCCCGACGATGATCTCTGAGAGGTGCGGGACGAGCGGGTTGAGCTCCTCGGCCGCGACATGGAGTTCCATGGCTTCTCCTCGCCTATCCGGCGTTGTGCATGCCTCGACGGGCGGTCGAGGCGGATGTCTCAAGTCGCTAGATCGCGAAGGCGAGAACCAGGCCCAGGATGGCGAGAGCCTCGGAGAGCGCGAAACCGATGAAC
The DNA here is from genome assembly GCA_029266775.1 of Pseudonocardia sp. GTDB lineage: Bacteria > Actinomycetota > Actinomycetes > Mycobacteriales > Pseudonocardiaceae > Pseudonocardia. The sequence goes on along the minus strand of JAQSWF010000161.1, from coordinate 8,585 downwards.
GCGATGCCCTGGAGCTGGCCGCGGGCTTCTGGCTGGCGGGCAACGCCGTTGATGAAGGCGGCGAAGACGATGCCCACGCCGATACCCGGGCCGATGGCCGAGAGGCCGTACCCGACGACGTTCAGGCTTCCGGTCATTGTCGATGTGTCCTTTCTCAGGTGCCCGCGGGACGCGGCCGAGGGGTCGGGGGTCGAGGGCTGGTCGGCGTCAGTGGTCGTCGGCGATGGCGGAGCCGATGTAGGACGCCGTCAACATGACGAAGATGTAGGCCTGCACCACCTGGACGAAGGCCTCGAAGAACGTGAAGACGATGGCCATGCCGAAGGCGAACGGCGAGAGCAGCTTCAGCGTGATCGAGTCGGCGACGAAGAGCATGTAGTCGCCGCCGAGGACGAACAGGACCAGCAGCAGGTGCCCGGCGAACATGTTTCCGAACAGTCGCAGCGACAGCGTGACGGGCCGCAGGAGGATGTTCGAGAGGAACTCGATCGGGGTGAGAATGATCCGCACCCACCACGGCACGTCCGGCGGCCACGTCGAGACCCGCAGGTAGCCGAAGAACCCGTGGTGTCGGATCCCGACCGTGTTGTAGACCAACCAGACGATCACGGCCAGCGCGTAGGGCACGCCCGGGTGGGCGAAGGTCGGGAACTGGATCAGCGGGATGATCCCGAACAGGTTGTTCACCAGCACGAAGGCGAACAGGGCTGTGAGGAACGGGACGAAGCGGAGGAACTCCGGCCCGATCATGTCGCGGGCGATCGTGTTGCGGACCATCCCGTGGAAGGCCTCGCCCATGAACTGGCCCTTGCTCGGCACCAGCTGCGGGCGCCGCACCGCCAGCCGGAACAGTACGTAAATGATCACTGCGGACAACACGAGCAGGACGACCGGTTTGGTCACGGGCCCGAAGATCGGCGGCAGGTCGAAAGCGTCGACCCCGGGGGCGTCGAAGCCCGGCGCGGGGGCGGTGGCCAGGGTGGTCACCTGAGGCTCCTTCCGGTCCCACCGCCGGCCACACCGGCGAGCGGAATCGCGACGATCATTTACCGTACCTGACGTAGATCAGGTACACCGAGGCACAACCGCCGAACAGCAGGCCGATCGGCAGGAGCCACCCCGTTCCGAGCAATGTGTCCAACCCCCACCCGATGCCGCCGAACAGCAGCACTCCGGTGATGAGGAAGGACAGGGCGTTCCAGGCGTCGCCCGGAGGGGGAGTGGATCCCCCATCGGTCGGCCGGCCCGCCTCCATCACGCGGCACACTATCAGCCGGGTGGACCCCCTCTCGCCAGATCAGATCCCCCGACCTGGTGACACCCGACCACCCCGTCGGAGGGACTCGTCCTCCCGACGTCGTTCTACCGTCAGTAGAACATTTCCGGACACACGAGGGCAATTCGCAACGACGTCCCGGGGCCGATCTCCTAGAGGTCCAGGACGGGCGCCTTGGCCCGGACGAAGCCGACCACCTCGCCGGCGATCCACGCGATCGTCACGGCCAGCAGCGTGAACGCGAACGCCCTGTTGTCGAACAGCGTGGTGCCGCGGAACGCCACGAGGAACAGCATCAACAGCAGGATCTTCCCGGCGAGCGACGCCATCGCCCCGATCATCACCCCGGCCGGCGACGTGCGCGCCGTGCCCCGCATGACCGCGGTGGTGATCAGCCCGGCGGTGAGCCCCAGCACGATGCCGATGAGCGCGCCGACGAGCCCTGAGGTGCCCCGCAGCACCACGGCCGCCACCGCGGAGATCACCGCGACGGGCACCGCGACGAGCAGGGCGTGGCGCTGCATCGCAGCCGCCAGCCGCAGCACCGTCTTCACGTGCGGGGCATCGGGTTCGGGCGCGGGGGGTGGGGCGGGTTCACTCATGTCGGCCTTCATCGTCGTGCGGTTCGCAGTTCATGGTGCGTCATCGCGGGGTCCGGAGTCTCGGGACGGCGGAGGCGAGCACGGCGACGACGAGCCCGATGCCCACCACGCAGAGCACGAAGAACGGGTCGGCGATGAGCGCCAGCGCGACGGCACCGAACGCCAGCAGCGCCGCCCACAAGTAGATCAGCAGCACCGCGCGGCGGTGGCTGTGGCCGATCTCGAGCAGGCGGTGGTGCAGGTGCATCTTGTCCGGCGAGAACGGGCTGGTCCCGGCCCTCGTCCGCCGCACGACGGCCATGAGCAGGTCCAGCAGCGGCACGAACACCACCGCCGCGCCGGCGAGCAGCGGCGCGAAGAGCGCGAGGACGTCCGTCGCGGCCGTGCCGTCGGTCGGGACGATGCGCCCCGACGCCGTCGTAGTGGCGGCCGCGATGAGCAGGCCGATGAGCATCGAGCCCGAGTCGCCCATGAAGATGCGCGCCGGGTTGAAGTTGTGCGGCAGGAAGCCCAGGCAGGCGCCGGCCAGCACGACCGCGAGCAGGGCCGGGGAGTACGCGGACGGGTCGTTGCCGTTGGCCCGCACCAGCCCGATGGCGAACACCGCGGTCGCGGTGGCCGCGATCAGCCCGATCCCTGCGGCGAGGCCGTCCAGGCCGTCGACGAAGTTCATGGCGTTGACCAGCGCGACGGTGAGCACGACCGTCAGCAGCACGCCCTGGGTCTCCCCCAGGATGAGGAACGACCCGGAGATCCCCGAACCGCCTCCGCCCCAGGGAATCCAGAAGGTCACCCACTGCACCCCGGCGAGCACGAGCAGGCCCGCGGCGGTGGTCTGGCCGGCGAGCTTGGTGATCGCGTCGAGCTCGAAGCGGTCGTCCAGTGCGCCGACAACGCCCAGCACCACCACGGCGATGAGAGCGCCGACGACCTCGTCCGAGTAGTCGAACGCCAGCCGCAGTGCGGGGAGCTGATAGGCGAGCAGCACCCCCCCGAGCACCCCGCCGAGCATCGCCAGCCCGCCCCAGCGGGGCATGGGCGTGGCGTGCACGTCACGGCCGCGGGGCCAGGCCACGGCGCCCAGCCGCATCGCGGCGAGGCGGACGGGCCCGGTGAGCAGGAAGGTGATGGCCGCGGCGGTCAGGGCGGTGAGCAGGTACTCGCGGAGCGGCAGGACGGCGGACTCCAGCACGGGTGCCTGCTGCGCGGTCACCAGGGACGCCACCGGTATCGTGACGGCCGACGCCAGCGGCGTCGCGGGCATGTGCGCGTGCCCGGTCGCTCAGCCGCGCGGGTAGGCAGGCGCTCGCGCGACGAGCGCCGACACCGCGTCGGCCACCGCGGCGAGCTCGGCGTCGCCGGCCAGCGTGCCCTGCTCGGCCTTGACCGCGCGCGCGAGCAGCGTCGCGACCTCGGCCATGTCCGCGTCGACCATGCCCTGGGTGGTGACGCTCGGCGAGCCCACCCGCACGCCGGAGGGCTTCATGGGCGGGGCCGGGTCGTACGGGATCGCGTTCTTGTTCAACGTGATCCGCGCGGCGTCGCACCGGCTCTCGGCCTGGCCGCCGGTGACATCGACCGGCCGCAGGTCGATCAGCGCGAGGTGGGTGTCCGTGCCGCCGGACACGGCGCGCATGCCCTCGGCCTCGAGGCCCTTGGCCAGCGCGCGCGCGTTCGCGACCACCTGCGCGGCGTACGCCTGGTACGCCGGCTGCGCCGCCTCCCGCATCGCGACGGCCTTGGCCGCCACCGCGTGCATGAGCGGGCCGCCCTGCGAGAACGGGAACACGGCCTTGTCGATCGCCTTGGCGTGCTCGGCCCGGCAGAGGATCATGCCTCCGCGCGGCCCGCGGAGGACCTTGTGCGTGGTTGCCGTGACGACGTCGGCGTAGGGCACGGGAGACGGGATCGCTTTGCCTGCCACCAGGCCGATGAAGTGCGCCGCGTCGACCATGAGGATCGCGCCGACCTCGTCCGCGATCTCGCGGAACGCCTTGAAGTCGATCAGCCGGGGGTAGGCCGTCGCGCCGGCGATGACGATCTTCGGCTGGTGCTCCCTGGCCAGGTCCCGCACCTGGTCGTAGTCGATCAGCTCGTTGTCTTCCCGGACGGTGTAGGACACCGGGCGGAACCACTGCCCCGAGAAGTTGACCTTGCTGCCGTGCGTGAGATGGCCGCCCTGCTTGAGGTCCATCGCGAGGACCGTGTCGCCGGGCTGGGCGAAGGCGGCGTACGCGGCGAGGTTCGCCGACGCTCCCGAGTGCGGCTGCAGGTTCGCGTGCTCGGCGCCGAAGAGCTCCTTCGTGCGCGCGTTGCCGATTTCCTCGGCGACGTCCACGACCTGGCAGCCGCCGTAGTAGCGCCGGCCCGGATAGCCCTCGGCGTACTTGTTCGACAGCGTTGAGCCGAGCGCGGCGAGCACCGCCGGGCTGGTCAGGTTCTCGCTCGCGATGAGCTGCAGCCCGCCGCGCAGCCGCTCCAGCTCGTCGATCACGACCCCGGCGATCTCGGGGTCCTCTCGCCGAAGCGCGTCGAAATCGGGACCCCAGAAGGTCTTCTCGCTGAACCGTTCGCTGTGCTCGCCCACGGCAATGAACGGTACCGTGCACCGTCCCCGCTCAGGGCTCCGCCCGCCGCCTAGCTGAGCCTCGGTGATCGGCGCGACTCCGCACTTCGGAGCCATGGTGCTGTTGTCGCCCCGGTCAGCCCCGTTATGGCTCCGACGTGCGGGAGGACGGGGCGCTCAGGCGGTGGCGACCTCGCGACCGAGGACGTCCGCGATCCGGGTGGTCGGCACCGCGCCCTCGCGGAGGATCCGCGGCTCGCCGCCGGTGAGGTCGACGATCGTCGACGCGACGCCCACCCGGCAGGGGCCGCCGTCGAGGTACACGGCTGCGGCCGTCCCGAGCTGCGCCGCGGCCTCGGCGGCCGTGGTGGCGGGTGCGCGGCCGGAGATGTTCGCGCTGGACACCGCCATCGGCCCCACGTCGCGCAGCAGCTCGAGCGCCACCGGGTGCAACGGCATCCGCAGCATCACCGTGCCGCGGGTGACACCGAGGTCCCAGGTCAGCGACGGCGCGTGTGGCAGCACGAGCGACAGCCCGCCCGGCCAGAACGCCTCGACCAGCTCGCGCGCCGTGCGCGGCACGCTGGTGACGAGCCCGTCGATGGTGTGCCACGACCCGACGAGGACCGGGACGGGCATGTCGGGGCCGCGGCCCTTGGCGGCGAGCAGCGCGCGGACGGCAGCCGCGGAGAACGCGTCGGCGCCGAGGCCGTAGAGGGTGTCGGTGGGCAGCACCACCAGCCGCCCGGTGCGCACCGCCGAGGCGGCCGCGGCGAGCCCGGCGCTGCGCGCGTCGGGGTCGGCGCAGTCGTAGGTCGGCGGCACGGCGGGGGCGTTCACGCGGGCGAGGCTAGGCCCCGGATGGAGCGAACGCGGCGT
>JAQSWF010000161.1:0-3205 GCA_029266775.1 Pseudonocardia sp. | reverse complement strand
CAACGCCGCGTTCGCTCCGACATCGGCTACGTCGCGGGCCGATCCACGCGCCGGGCGGTGGCGAACCGCGGCCTGCCGGCCAGATCGCGGTGCTCCTGCACGTCCGTCAGCACCCGCCGGCGATGCAGCAGCGCGGGTACCGCCTCACCCTGGGTGTCGTCGTGCTCGATCGCCAACCACCCGCCGTAGCGCAGCAGCGCCGCCGACAGCGTGACGACCGCCCGGATGATCTCCAAGCCGTCCGGGCCGCCGAACACGGCGCCCGGCGGGTCCCACTCGGCCACCTCCGGCGGCACCGGCGTGCCGTCGGGAACATACGGGGGGTTGCACAGCACCAGATCCACCCGCGACTCGAGCTCGGGCAGCGCGTCCGACCGGCGGACATCGGCGGCGTGCAGCGTGACGGAGGTGCCGCCGGCGGCGACGTGTGCGGCCACGTTCCGGCGGGCCCATGCCAGGGCCTCGTGGTCTACCTCGACGGCGTGCACGGTGGCATCCGGCCGGGCAGTGGCGACCGCGAGGGCGAGCGCGCCCGAGCCCGTGCACAGGTCCACGACCAGCGGCGACGCAACATCAGCAACCGTGTCGAGTCCCCAGCGGAGCAGCAGCTCGGTCTCGGGGCGGGGCGTGAACACCCCCGGCCCGACGACCACGGTGGCCGGCCCGAGGACGGCCGCGCCCAGCACGTGCTGGAGGGGCTCGCGGGTCGCACGTCGCTCGACGAGACGCCGGTAGCGTTCCGCGACGGCCGCTTCTACCAGCGGCACCGTCACCAGCCGCCCGCGCGGCACACCGACGACGTGCTCGGCGAGCAGCTCGGCGTCCACCCGCGGGCTGGGCACCCCGGCAGCGGCCAACATCTTCTCGGCCTCGCTCAGCGCGAGCCGCAGCGACTGGCGGGTCACGCGCCGGCGCCCACGGCGTCCGCGCGCTCGGCGGCGGCCAGCGCGGTGAGGACGTCGTCAAGGTCGCCGTCCAGCACGGCCGACAGGTTGTACGCCTTATAGCCGATGCGGTGATCGGAGATGCGGTTCTCCGGGAAGTTGTAGGTGCGGATGCGCTCCGAGCGGTCCACCGTGCGCACCTGCGAGCGCCGGTCCGCCGACGCCTTCGCCGCGGCCTCCTCCTCGGCGATCGCCTGCAGCCGCGCCCGCAGCACCTCCATGGCGCGAGCGCGGTTCTGCAGCTGCGAGCGCTCGTTCTGGCAGGAGACGACCAGGCCGGTGGGCAGGTGGGTGATGCGCACCGCGGAGTCCGTGGTGTTGACGCTCTGCCCGCCGTGACCCGACGACCGGAACACGTCGATGCGGAGGTCCTTCTCGTCGACGGTGACGCCGGCCTCGGCGCCGGTGTCCGGGTAGACGAGCACCCCGGCCGCGGAGGTGTGCACCCGGCCCTGCGACTCCGTGACGGGCACGCGCTGCACGCGGTGCACGCCGCCCTCGAACTTGAGGGCGGCCCAGACTCCGTCGGGATCGGTCGCTCGGGAGCGGATGCTCAGCGTGGAGTCCTTGTACCCGCCCAGGTCGGACTCGGTACCGCCGAGGATCTCGGCCTTCCAGCCGCGGCGCTCGGCGTAGCGCAGGTACATGCGAACCAGGTCGCCGGCGAACAGCGCCGACTCCTCGCCGCCCTCCCCCGACTTGACCTCGAGGACCACGTCGTCGCCGTCGTGGGGGTCACGCGGGACGAGCAGCTCGGCCAGCCGCGCCTCGAGGGCCTGGACGTGCGAGTGCTGTGCGCGGGCCTCGGCGGCGAACGTCGGATCTTCGGCCGCGAGCTCGACGGCCGCGCCTTCGTCGGCCCGGGCTGCGGCCAGCTCGCGGGCGGCCGCGACGACCGGCCCGATCTCGGCGTAGCGCCTGCCCAGCTTGCGCGCGTGCGCGGCGTCGGCGTGCACGGATGGGTCGGCCAGCGCGCGTTCCAGCTCGGCGTGCTCGTCGAGCAGCGCGTCGAGGGACGCGGTCATCGGGCCCTCCTCAAGATCTGGCGCGGCGGCCGCCTCGCGCGGAGCGCGGGGTGGATGCCTCGTGGCCGGATCGGTCCAGACATGCGAACGGCGCCCACCGGGGAGGTGGGCGCCGTCGGTGAAGTTACTTGTCGCCGCGGCCGGGGCGCTTGCCGTAGCGCGCCTCGAAGCGCGCGACGCGGCCGCCGGAGTCGAGGATCTTCTGCTTGCCGGTGTAGAAGGGGTGGCAGGCCGAGCAGACCTCGACGTTGATCCGGCCGTTCTTCGCGGTGCTGCGGGTGGTGAACTGGTTGCCGCAACCGCAGGTGACGTGGGTCTCGTGGTACTCGGGGTGGATACCGCTGCGCACGGGGGTTCCTCTCGCTGATGGCCGCCGGGTCCCTGCGGGCAGGGTGAACCGGAGCCGGAACGTGCAGACATCTCATTCAACCATCCTGGCGGCCGTGAGATTCCGTCCCACCGCCGCCACGACGGGGATCAGTCGTCGTTCCCGGGGGTGGTCTTGGCGACCTGCATCAGGAACTCGATGTTCGTCCGGGTCTTGCGGAGCTGGTCCAGCAGCAGGTTGATCGCCTGCTGATCGTCAAGCGCGCCGAGCAGCCTGCGGAGCTTCACCATGACGGCGTACTCGTCCGGCGACATGATGAGCTCTTCCTTGCGGGTGCCCGAGTCTCCGACGTCGATCGCCGGGAAGATCCGCTTGTCCGCGATCTTGCGGTCCAGCTTGAGCTCGGCGTTGCCGGTGCCCTTGAACTCCTCGAAGATCACCGTGTCCATCGTGGACCCGGTCTCGACCAGCGCCGTGGCGAAGATCGTCAGCGAGCCGCCGCCCTCGATGTTCCGGGCCGCGCCGAGGAAGCGCTTCGGCGGGTAGAGCGCCGTGGAGTCGACACCGCCGGACAGGATCCGGCCGGATGCGGGCGCGGCCAGGTTGTAGGCCCGGCCGAGGCGGGTGATGTTGTCCAGCAGCACGACGACGTCGTGCCCCATCTCCACCAGGCGCTTCGCCCGCTCGATCGACAACTCCGCGATCGTGGTGTGGTCGACCGGCGGTCGGTCGAAGGTCGAGGCGATGACCTCGCCCTTCACCGACCGCTGCATGTCGGTGACCTCCTCGGGCCGCTCGTCGACGAGGACGACCATGAGGTGGCACTCGGGGTTGTTCGTGGTGATCGCGTTCGCGATGTTCTGCATGATCGTGGTCTTGCCCGCCTTCGGCGGCGACACGATCAGCGC
>JAQSWF010000160.1 GCA_029266775.1 Pseudonocardia sp. | reverse complement strand
TGGACCCCGCTGTTCCTCACCGCCGGGGCGCTGGTCATGGAGATGGGCGGGGCGAACTCGCACGGCGCGGTGGTCGCCCGCGAGTACGGCATCCCCGCGGTCGTCGGCGTTCCGGGCGCGACGGCACTGATCGAGACGGGTGAGATGGTGACGGTGGACGGCGCCGCCGGGCGGGTGCTACGCGACTGAACGGCCCAATGTCACCATGACACCGTGCACGCGGTGAATGCGCCCGAGCCCGAGGATCCCGAACCTCGCTGGCTGGCCGGCGACGAGGTCAATGCCTGGATGCGGTTGATCGGTGTGATCATCCGCCTGCCCGCGGCACTCGACGCGCAACTGCAGCGCGACGCGGGCTTCAACCACTTCGAGTACACGGTGATGCTCAACCTCTCCACCGCGCCGGAGCAGGCACTGCGCATGAGCCACCTCGCCGCGCTGAGCCACTCGTCGCTCTCCCGGCTTTCGCACGTCGTCTCCCGCCTGGAGCGACGCGGGTGGGTGCAGCGCACCCCGTGCCCGGACGACGGCCGCGCCACGGTCGCCACGCTGACCGACGACGGGTTCGCCGCGCTCGACGCCGCCGCACCCGGACACGTCGAAGCCGTCCGCGCGTTCGTCATCGACGCACTCGACGCCGGCCAGCTGCGCGAGCTCACCATGATCGGCGACACGATCCTGCGGCGGCTCGACGGCGACAGCGACGACCCGGCCGCGCACAATCAGGGGTCGTGACCACCGCACCCCCGCCCATGCCGGCGGCCTTCCTCGGCCACGGCAACCCCATGAACGCCCTCGACGACAACCGCTACACCCGGGCCTGGCGCGCGTTCGGGCAGTCCGTGCCGCGCCCGCGCGCGATCCTCGTCGTGTCCGCGCACTGGTACATCAACGCGACGGCCGTCACCGCCATGCGCCGCCCGCGCACCATCCACGACTTCTTCGGCTTCCCGCAGCGACTGTTCGACGTCCAGTACCCCGCGCCCGGGATACCGGACCTGGTCGCGGAGGTCAGCGATGCGGTCAAGCCGACCTGGATCGGCGCGGACGTCGACTCCTGGGGAATCGACCACGGCACCTGGTCGGTCCTCGTGCACGCATTCCCGGACGCCGACATCCCTGTCGCGCAGCTGAGCATCAACGCCGACAAGCCGTTCGACTACCACCTCGACCTGGGCAAGCGCCTCGCCCCGCTCCGGGAGCGCGGCGTGCTCGTCGTCGCCAGCGGCAACATCGTCCACAACCTGCGCGGCATGGACGGCCGGCTCACCGACGAGGGCTTCGACTGGGCGCGGCGGTTCGACGACGAGGCGCGGGCCCGCATGCTGGACAATCCGGGCAACGTCGGCGCGCTCGACGGGCATCACGACTTCGACCTGGCCGTCCCCACCCCCGACCACTTCATCCCGCTGCTCTACCTCGCCGGGCTCGCCGACGCCGGCGGAGCGCCGGAGGTGCTCGTCGACGGCTACGCGTACGGTTCGCTGTCGATGACGGCCTACACCCTGGACCTCAGCTGCGCCGGCGCGGCCGGGGGACGAGCAAGCGTTCCCGCTCTGCCGACCGACGTGCCGCCCAGCCAGTCCAACATCTGACCCGCGCTACGGCCGGACTCAGGCCGCGACCTCCCGGACGATCGCCTGGCGCAGCGGCGTGACGGTGCGGGCCAGCTCGTTGATCGCGTCGTCCGGGATGCCCGCGTCGACCAACACCTCCACGAGCACGTCGATCGTGCGGTCGTAGATGTCACCGGTGATCGGCTGGCCCGCGCGATTGCGCAGGTCCGCGTGTACGCGGGCGAGGTAGTCACGCGTCGGCACGTTCACGCCGTCCTTGGTAATGATGATCATGGCGTGGGTGAAGTGCTTCTGGAGCATCGCCATGTCGGTGTGCGCGAAGAACTCGGCGATGGCCGGGTCCGAGGCCGCCCGGTTGTAGAACTCCGCGACGATCGCCGGCCAACCGGGGCTTCCGGGCCAATAGTGGGTGAGCCAGTCCTTGACGGTGATGGCACGGCCAGAGGAGTCGCGCACGGTCGGCGGGGGCTGCAGCACCTGACCGCCGACGGCCTGATCGATCACCGGCCGGATCGGCGAGTGCTGGATCACCGGCGCCGGGCCCGGCCTGCCGCCCGCGGCCGCTCGCCGTCCGCGGGGCGGGGGGACCGCGACCGTCGTACCGCTGTCCTGCAGCGACGCATGAAGCTCGTCGAGCCTCGTGCGCAGGCCACGCACCTGCCCGAACAGGACGAAGGCAACGATGCTCAGCGCGGCGCACCACAGCAGCAGCCCCAGCACGATGTAGTAGTAGGTGAGCATGCGGAGCAGGCTTCACCGGTGTCACCGCGAGTGCAAGGACGTGGTTCGCCGCACGGCGACGAATTCCGGCACCTCGGCGCGGAACGACAAAGACTGCCGCGATGTCCAGTTCCAGGAGGACGCGCAGGCCGTCCTCGACCAGGAGCGCAGCGACCCGCATCGGCTCGACGGGCTCAGCGAGGACGAGTCGGACGGAATCGCCTGCGAGTCGCTGCCCCGGCGCGGATCTGCGTCGAATGACGACGAGTCCAACACCGATGCCCGCCCCGTCTCGGACCCAGAACAGTCGACCAGCGAGGACCGCTACTGCGCCGACTTCAGCTCCCAGTCCGCAGCGCAGGCCGCGCTCGAGGCGCGGCCGGGCGACCCGGAGAACCTCGACGCCGACGACGACGGGATCGCCTGCGAGGAGCACTTCGGCGAGAGCGGCCAGCAGGTCCAGGTGCGGCCTGTCGGTGGCGTCGACACCGGCGGAGATGCGTGAGGCCCGGAATCGCCGCACGCACGGCCGCAGCGGCCCTCGTCGTGACGGTCGCCGCGGGATGCAGCTCCGGCTGTTCGCCCGCCTGCACGAAACCTCCGTCGGCGACGCCATCGCCGTGACCCGGGTCGACGGCAGCACGGCGACGTTCATCGCCTACCGGGTGGAACGGTTCGCGAAGGCGGCATTCCCGACCGAGGACGTCTACGGCAACACCGCCGGGGCGCCGAGCTGCGCCTCATCACGTGCGGCGGTGCGTTCGACCGGGCCAGCGGCGACTACGTGGACAACGTCGTGGTGTTCGCCCGGCGCGCATGAGCGGCGGGGTCGTCACGCTGCGGCGACCCCGCCGCCCCGCCGCGGATCGGCTCCACCCGCGAGCTCGTCCGTCACCGGATCCCGCGTGACCGCCTGGCACCCCCCGAAGTACAAGTTGCGGCTGCGGAACGTGGTGACCGGCAGCCCGGTCGCGGCCAGTCCGGCCGCGGCGATGCCCGGCTCCGCGACCACTTCCGTGCCTGTGTAGTGCAGCCGCGGGGCGTCGACGGCCTCCTGCACGGACATGCCGCGGTCTACCACGTTGACGATCACCTGGAGGAGCGCGCTGCGGATGCGGTTCGAGCCGGCCGACCCCACGACCAGCTCGACCGCTCCCCCGCGCAGCACGGCCGTCGGCGCCATCATCGAGGGCAGCCGCAAACCCGGGGCGTGCGCGTGGAAGCCGAACGGTGAGAGGTCCTCCTCGCCGAGGATGTTGTTGAGATGCACCCCCGTGCCGGGCACGACCACGCCGGACCCTTCACCGTTCGAGCAGGTCACTGCGCAGGCCCAGCCCTCGGCGTCGAGCACCGAGGCGTGCGTGGTGGAGCCGAGCCGGTTCGCGCGGGCCAGTTCCACGGGGACGGCGGCGGTCGGGTCGGCGGCGCCGGTGAGCTCGTCGAGGAACTCCGGAGAGCGCTCCTGCTCGGCCGCCGCCATTGCGGCGACCAGGGCGGGGACGTCCGGCGGGCCGGGCGAGCGGTCCAGCTCCGCCAGCGCGCGGCCGATCAGGATGCCACCCGCACTGGGCGGCGGGTTGGTGTAGACGCTCGCGTCGCGGTAGGCGGTCCGGAACGGGTCGCGGCGCAGCACCCGGTAGGCGGCCAGGTCGGCGGCGGCGAGGGCACCCCCCTCCGCGCGCACCCAATCGACCACGGCCGCGGCCACGTCACCGGTGTAGAAGGGGGCGGGGCCGTCGGCACCGAACCGGTCGAGCGCGTCGGCCAGCTCGGGATCGGTGACCACGTCACCCTCGCGCGGCGGTGCACCGGCCGGGTGGTACCGAGCTCGGCCCGCCGGTGTCAAGGTGTTGATCTCCCCGAGCAGCGCGTAGAGGTAGGCCTGCATCGCGGTGACGCGGACCCCGGCGCGGGCGAGCCGTGCCGCAGGAGCCGTCAGCTCGGCAAGCGGCGCCCGGCCGAACAGCTCGACGGCCGCCGCGAGCCCGGCGGGCACGCCGTACGTCCCACACGACGCGGCGCCGACGTGGAACACCTGCCGGGCATCACCGAAGTCGACGGTGACCGCGTGCAACGGAGCGAGCATTCCCGGCCCGCCGGACGTGTCCCGGCCGGGCGTCTCGACGAAGAAGTCGAGGAGCACGGGCTCACCACCGGGGGGTACGACCAGCAGGTACCCGCCCGCGCCGAAGCCGGTGAGAAGGGGCTCGGCGACGAACGAGGTGAGGACGGCCCCGACGGCCGCGTCGACGGCGTTGCCGCCTGCCCGCAACACGTCCGCGCCCGCGGCGGCCGTCACCGGATGCCCGGCGGCCACCACGCCTCGACCCGTCACAGCGCACCTCCTCTCCGGCCGGTGCCGATGCCGCGGGAATGTAGCCGACAGTGACGGGGAGGTCGGCGGTGCGTCAGACGACGGAGAACCCGGACGGCAGCGGAGCCCGGCCGGTCAGCGCCGCCAGCACAACCGGGCCGTGGCCGAGCCCCACCGCGACACGCGCCGCCAGCGCAGCGGTCTCGGCCAGCACGGCCGGCGGGAAGGTGACGGGCAAGCCGGTCGCGGTGGAGATGTCACCGCCGTGGACGACCAGCTCGACGACGCGGGTCATGAGGTAGGCCCCAACCCGCATGCCGCCGGCGATCGTGGGCACGAGGTCGTCGTCGCCCCGCGTGTCGAGCACCGCGGCGGCGTCGTCGATCCGCGCGCGGAAGGCGGACGCAGGGTCGACGCCGAGAGCGGCGCCGGCGGCCCGGCCTCGCTCGACGACCGCGGCCGGGTCGACGGGCGCGGCGCTCGCGATCAGGACGTAGTAGCTCTCGGGGGTCGGCAGGTCCTCTGCGTCGGCCGTGCTCTGCAGGTAGGTCGCTACCGTGATCAGCGAGCGGCTGGTGTGGCCCACCAGCGCGCGCAGGTCCCACTCCCCCAGCCCCGGCCCGTCCCAGGCATCTGGCCGGATGCGCTCGACGAGGTCGGCGACGATCGCCGCGGAGTCCAGGAAGGCGGTGCGCGCAAAGGACACCGCGGCATCCTGACTTGCTGCCCGGACGGACGCCAGATAGCCGGCCACTGGGCTCCGCTCTCATGGAGACATGTGGCGGACGCCGGCAGCCCCCGGCCGCGTCTCGTGGCGACCCCGTGGCGGCCGAGACCAGCCCGAGGACCGGCTCAGGCGGCGGCCGCGAGTGCCGCATGGAGACATGGGGCGCCACCGGCTGACAGGCGAGAAGCTGCGGACCCTCGGCCGGCGCGCGCATGGGGACGCCGTCCAGGAGACAGCCCGCGCCCCACCCGACGGCCGCAGGGCGCGCCGGGCACGATCGCGGCATGACGGAGATCCGCTTCGGAGTATCGCTGGGCACCTGGACGGACGGCCCGGCGCTGCTCACCGCCGCGCGGGAGGCCGAGCGGCAAGGATTCGACGTCGTCACGGTCGCGGACCACCTCGGCCACGCGGCGCCGTTCACCACCCTTGCCGCGGCGGCGGCAGTCACGTCCAGGATCCGGCTGCGCACGTACGTGCTCGACGCGTACTTCTGGAACCCGGCCCTGCTCGCGCGCGAGGCCGCGACGCTCGACCTGCTGTCCGGCGGTCGGCTCGAGCTTGGCGTCGGTGCCGGCCACATGCGCCACGAGCACCTCGACGCGGGGCTGCCGTTCCCGGACGTCGACGAGCGGTGGGCGCACACCGCCGCGGTGGTAGCCGACGTTCGCCGCCGGCTCGCGGCCGGGCACATCCCGGCGCCCGTGCAGCACTCGATCCCGATCATGATTGCCGCCATGGGCGAGCGCGGTCTGCGGATGGCCGCCGAGCACGCCGACGCCGTCGGCCTCGCCGGCGGCTTGCAGGTGCCGGGCCGGCGGGCGGGGTCGATGACGCTGGCCGACACCGTCCTGACCGACGCGCGCGTGCAGCTGGTGCACGACGTCGCCGCCGCCCACGGCCGGTCGCCGGAGCTGGACGTGCTGCTGCAGCAGGTGGTCGTCGACGCTGAGCCGGAGCAGGCTGCCGCTGCTGCGGCGAGGGAGGTGGCCGAGCAGGGCATGGACTGGCTCACGCCCGAGCTGCTGCTCGACACCCCGTTCGTGCTCTACGCCGCGTCTCCGGAGGAGGCCGCAGCCGAGCTCCTTCAGCGGGCCGAGCGGTGGGGGGTGCGCAGCTGGAGCACGCACGCCCCGTGGGGCGCGGCACTGGCTCGGGTCGCCGCGGCCATGCCCGACCAGGGCTAGAAGTCGCCTCCGCCGCGGCCGAGCATGCGCTCCATGGTGCCGGGGCTGCGCATCTCCGCGCGGGTTGCCATCCGGGCCAGCGAGCGCGGGTTGTCCGAGGTCGCGCGCTCCCCGCGCTGCCGGTTTCCCTCCAGACCGTGCCCGGGGGCGGCGGGGCCTATCCTCCGGCCGTGGGCTGGAAGCCGGACCGCAACGCCCTGCGGGGTCGCGTGGCCGTTGTCGCCGGCGCCACCCGCGGAGCAGGACGAGGCATCGCAGCCGCGCTCGGTGAGGCCGGCGCGACCGTCGTGTGCACGGGCCGGACCAGCAGGTCTTCCCGGGGTGGCTCCGACTACGACCGGCCCGAGACGATCGAGGAGACCGCGGATCTCGTCACCGAGCTCGGCGGCGCCGGGGTCGCGGTCCAGGTCGACCACCTCGACGCCGTCCAGGTCCGCAGACTGGCCGAACGCGTCCGTCGCGACCACGGACACCTCGATGTCCTGGTCAACGACATTTGGGGCGCCGAGCTCCTGAAGGGCGGGCCCGCCGAGTGGGGGACCCCGATCTGGAAGCTGGACCTCGACCGGGGACTGCGCATCCTCCGGCTCGCCGTGGACACACACCTGATCACCTCGCACCACCTGCTGCCGCTGCTGATCGAGCGGCCGGGTGGCCTGCTCGTCGAGATGACCGACGGCACGACGGAGATCAACGCGACGCGGTACCGCCTGTCGGTCTTCTACGACCTCGCGAAGGCCTCGGTGAACCGCCTCGCGTTCTCCGAGGGGCACGAGCTCGCGCCCCATGGGGCGACGGCGGTCGCGCTCACGCCCGGGTGGATGCGCTCGGAGATGATGCTCGAGGCGTACGGCGTCACCGAGGAGACGTGGCGCCGACCCGGCCCGGGCCCGGTGGAACCAGCGGTCGGTGACCGCCGCGCAGCTCGCAGCCGAGTACGGCTTCACCGACATCGACGGCACGCAGCCCAACGCGTGGAGCGTGTTCTGAGCCCGCGTCCATCCGCACTTCGGAGCCGTGCCGCTGTCCGGAGGGCATCCAGAGAGCACGACGGCTCCGACGTGCGGACGGGCAGCAGCGCCCGGTCCGATTCGACGCCGGCCGGTAGTCGCCTCGAGTCAAGCTGCGCAGCGGACGCGGTACGGGTCGTCCTTGCGGGGCCGGCCGGGCGGGCGCTTGCGCGGTATCACGGTGCCACGCTCCACGATCTCGCCGCCCCAGACCCCCCACGGCTCGGCCCGCTCGACAGCGGCGGCGAGGCACTCGCGGCGGATCGGGCACTCGGCGCACAGCAGCTTGGCCCGTTCGAGGCCGGCCGGCGCATTGGAGAACCAGAGGTCGGGGTTGTGCTGGCGGCAGGGCAGATCCGGTGAGCTCCCGGCCGCGAGGTCCAGGACGGTCGTAGGACGCGCCGGGCCCGCAGGCACGGGCTTCGTGCGGTACATGTCTCCGAACGTTAGGTTCGCGTCATCGTCACGACGTCCCACCGAGGTGCAAGCCGAGGTGGTAACTCGCCGGCCGACCCCGTCGTCACGGCAACAGCTCGAGCTGGCGGGCCCGCGCGACGGCCTCGGTGCGGGTCGCGACGCCCAGCTTGTCGAAGACGTGGCTGACGTGCCGTTTCACGGTGTCCACCGTGATCACCAGCCGGCAGCCGCCACGCGCGGACCAGTCGGGCAGCCTCGGTGACGTCGCCTGCGGCGAGCGCCAGCCGCACCTGCGCGGCCGGCACGGGGTTGCGCAGGCCCTCGCGGACGGGCATGACGGCCGCGGGCTCGTCCAGCGCCGCCCGTGCCCGCGCCCGGTCGCCCTCGGCCCAGCGGATCCGCGCGAGGGTCAGCAGGCCCGTGACCGGCGGCGCGGTATGGGCGGCTCGTACGTCCGCAGCGCTGCGCCGAGCCGGCCCTGCGCCTGCTGCACCCCGCCGAGGTCGTACGTCGCCCGCAGCACGATGTGCCGCTCGGCGGACAGCGGATGTTCGCCAGCGACGTCGAGCAGCCCCTTCTCGGCCGCGTCCAGGCGTCCGGCCAGCCAGTCCCCGACCGCCAAGTGGTAGCGGGCGACCGACGCGAGCAGCGCGTCGTCCGCTCGCATGTGGGTGAGCGCCGCCTGGGCGTGGGCGCGCTCGGTCTCGCCGTCGCCGCGCAGCCGGGCGAGATCGGCGCGGCACGTCGCGAGGGTGGCCGGCAGGTTCGCCAGCACGCTGACGCTGCGGTCCACCGACGCCGCGTACGGCTCGCCGCCGGAGGCCGCATACGCCTGCTCGGCGAGCGTAAGCAGCGGCTCGACCTGGTCGATCCGGGCCCGCGCAGCGCGACGACCGCCTGGCCGAGGGCAACCGGGCCTCCGCTGCAACGCCGTGGCCGGCACGGCGGCCATCCAGCGGACCATCGTGGCGCCCTCGCTGCGCCGCAGGATCTGGTTCTCCAGGTGCGCCTCGACGATCCGCGCGGCCCAGTCCGCGTCGCCCGCCGCCAGCGCGTGCCGGATGGCGTCGTCGGGCAGCGCATGGTGCTCGTGCCACGTCGCGGCGGCGCGGTGCAGGTACGCGACGCGGTCCGGGGCGAGCTGCTGGAGCCGGGCGCGCAGCAGGTCCGCGAACAGGTGGTGGTAGCGCCACCACCGGTGGCGAGTCGTCCAGGGGGAGCACGAACAGGTTTGCCGCCTCGATCGCCTCCAGCAGCTGCTGGCCGTCCGAGCGCCCCGTCACCGCGTCGCACAGCGGACCCGACAGGCGCTCCAGGACCGACGTCTCCAGCAGGAACCGCCCGCCATCGGGTGCTTGCGGACCCAGTCCGCCGCTCGACTTGCCGAACCCGGCAGGCCCGCACACCAGCACCAGCTCGCGCCCGGTCACGCCGCGCAGCCGCTCGGTCAACCGGGCCTGGGCCACCCAGCCGGGACGCGGCCGCGGGACCCGCAGCTTGGTGGCGAGCAGCGCCTCGCGCACGGGCGCCGGCAGCGGTGTCCGCACCGGCCATCCGACCACCCGTCCCGCCGTTCGAGGGTGCCGCGATCCTACGGACTTACACCGACGGTCCCACCTTCGCGGGATGTCGCCGGTGCCGCCGGTTCCTACCGTCCCGAAGATGAGCGACGAGCCGCAGGGGTACGAGATCCGCGTGCGCGGCGTCCTCGACGACTGCTGGACGGCCTGGTTCGAGGGCATGCGGCTGCACCACGACGAGTCTGGGGAGACGATCATCGCCGGGCCGGTCGCCGACCAGGCGGCGCTGCACGGGCTGCTCGCGAAGATCCGCGATCTGGGGCTGGCGCTGGTCTCGGTAATCAGGATCGACACGGGCGACGGCTCCTGACAGCCGCGTCAGCGGGGCGGGACGAGACAGGTTCGCGCGTAGTGGACGAAGGCCCGCGTCCGGAAGACGAACATCGAATGCGGATCCGGGTTCTCCACCGTGCCGGCCAGTCCCTCGCCGTAGGTGCTGATCTTCTCAGCCATGCCCTGTCCGAAGCGGTCCCAGCTGACGAGCCGGACGGCGTCCTTGCCGAAGAACCCGGACACGCTCTTCTGACCGAAGCGGACGATGGCGCCCGCCACGGGCTCGAGGTCGAGGTCCCGGACGTGGGGTCGCCAGCCGATCTCGTCCGCCTCGACCACCTCCTCCGGCGTCATGAGGCTGTGGGCCGATTCGCACGCCGCGTCGTGGAGGATCTCCCGGCCGTTCTCCGCGAGCCGCGCCTGCACGCGCTGGTCCGGCGTCGACACAGCGGCGACCTCGGCGGCGGGCGCCGAGAACATCGCTCGCGCGGCATCCACCTCGGCGACGAGCGCCTCGAAGGGCTGCGCGGCGGCGAGGTGGCGGAGGAGGACGTCGTCCTCGTCCGTCCGCAGCTCCGGTGCCCATGTGATCAACTCATCGGTCGACCGCCGCAGGTCCTGCAGCTCGAGGGTGGTCGAGCGGGCGAGGCCGGCCATTCTGCTGACGCCCTGGATAAGGGCGACGGTACGGTCCGCCTCGTGGTGCCACTCGGCGTCGAGGCCGGGAGCGGCGATCGCGGTCGAGCGGGGGGCACAGACCGCGACGGCTGTGCCGACGAGCGTGGCGAGCAGCACGACGAGCGCGCGCTCCCACCGCTTCTGCACCGTCGTCGTCGCCACGAGAGATAGAGGCGCGTGGACAGGGGGTGATACCGCGGGCTGGGGCGGACGAGTCGGCCTGTAAGCCGGATACTCAGCCGAGGATCACGGACCTGCGCGACACGACTCGGATGCCATCTGAACAGCACATTTCACGTTGGGCAGCGTTGGTCGGAGTTGGCTGTTTGCGGACATGCTGCGACCATTTGCGGACCACCAAAGATCATCAGGTGTCGTCGGTCCGCCGCTGCTCGCATCGGCGTGCGGCCCGTGCGCCTCAGGCCCCGACGGCGCGCGGCGGTGCTTGGTAGGCGAACAGGTCGTCCCAGATCTGGTCCAGGCGGCGCTTTGCCTCATCCAGCGTCACCGCGGTCAGCCGTCCCTGTCCGTCGTCGTCGACCAACCGCAGCCGGCGCAACTTGCCCACGCCGTCGTCGACCTCAAAGTCGAAAGTCGCGTCCCAGCGCCCGGTGAACCAGTCCTCGATCCGCCGGTCCAGCTCCGCGGCAGTCAGCGGCCGCCCGGCGGTGCGCAGGAAGTGGTAGGCGAGCACCGCCTCCTTGACCTCTTCCTCCTCCGCCGCATCCAGGAGGTGGTGGAACACGCCCGCGTCGTTGTCGAGGTTGCGGAAGTAGAGGTTCTCCGAGAGCGCCTTCATGAACACGCCCGCGTCGTTGTCGAGGTTGCGGAAGTAGAGGTTCTCCGACAGCGCCTTCATGAACTGGATCTTGCGGTTCTTGAACTTGGAGTACTGGCGCACCAGGTAACCACCGAAGGCCGTCAGGGCCGCTCCAAGCGCCACGAGCTGGGCCTGATTGAGCTCGACCGGTTCCCGGTGTACTCCGAGCCAGAACCCCAGCAGCAACACCACCGGGATCAGCGACGCGAGGAGCTTGGTGACGACCACGATGACCCCGGAGACGACCGCGGGAACACCGATCAGCAGCTTGTCGACGAGGCGCATCCGCACCCGCGCATTGGGAAACAGCATCTCCAGGTCGGCGCGGGGCACGTCCTGGAACAGCTTGATGATCGTCGACCCCGGCTTGAACGGCAGGTCATCGACATCCTTGCCCCTGGCATTGAAGTGGGCCGCGTCCTTGAACTTCACATAGACGAGGACCTTCCCGTAATTGGTGAATTCGATGGTCCGGCGACGCAACCCGAACAGGTGCTTCAGCTCCTCCTGGCGAGTGTGCACGCCACGCCGGTAGAACACGACCTGCTCGAAGTCGTCGAAATCGGCCTCCAGCCGGACCTTCATCAATGACTCCTCGACGAACGCGCGGCCGAGGTCGTCGCTGCTGATCCGTTCGAAGTTCGCGTCCTCGGCCAGGGCAGTCAGCTCGTCGACCAGACGCTGCTGCGCCGCCTGCCGCTCCGTGGGACCCAACTCGACCATCGTGCGCGTGTCGGCGTCCGGGTTGAACGGGTAATAGGTGTCTTTGAGTGCTTCAAGCTGGGCGCGGAACTCATGGTGCAGCAGGCTGGACAGCAACTCGGCGAAGGCCCGAAACGACTCCCGCTCCCCAGCCGCTACCTCATCCGCGCACATGGTGACAATGCTGGTCTTGCGGAACGGGATGAATCGCTCACCGGTCATTGCGGGCCCTTCTGCACAGCGTGCGCGTACCTAGAGCGGTCGCGGTCCCAGAACAGCAGGTCCCGGGCCGGCTGGCCGAACTGGAGGACCGTCACCGCGGCCTGACGGTACAGGGCAGCCGCCGTGGTGTGCGCCCACTGGATGCCAGCCCGGAGCGGTCGTCGCGCAGACGGAGCTCACCGGCCGGCTCGGCCAACGCCACGCTCAGCGTCTCCCACCCGAGTCCCTACCTGACGACAGGACTCAGGCGGGGACCGCCACCTCACATCTCACGAGAGCCGGGACAACCTCCGGTCAACCTCTTGCCGGCTGGGCGCCGAGATCACCTCATCGGCTCAGGGCGGAACGGTGTTTCGGCCTCCGGCCGGGCCATTCTGTCCTGTGTCGTGCGGGCCTCCTGTCTTGCTGGCGCCGCCGCGTTCTCCTCCGCCGCTGCCAGCTCGGCGGCCTGCTCCTCCTCGGCCTCGGTCAGCTGCTCCTCGATGGCGGCGGCGTGCGCTTCGACATCCAAGGGCGAGACAATGCCGACGCCAGCGGCCTTTGCGTGGACCACGAACTCGGTCAGGAGGAAGAGGCTTACGTCATCGTCGCTGCCCTCCTTCCCGACCTTGAACGGGGTGTCGATGACGTTCAGCAACCGCAGCAAGTAGAGGAAGAAGAAGGAGAGGAAGCCGAGACTGATCAAGGACTCCGCAAGGCCGCCCAAGTCCGTGATCAGCAGCATGGCCATGATGACGACCACGATGGTCGTGACCATCGCCTTGGCCGACGGCAGGAACTGTTCCCGTTGGATGTCGTAGACCCGCAGCAGTGTCTTGCGGAGCCCGGCTTGCTCGGAGCGCAGCCGGACGACGTAGTTCGCCGGGACGTCGCTCTCCTCCAGCTCCAGTAGCGATTCACCCAACTCCTCGATAGCCGCCTGGCAGTCGCGAGGGTTCCCGGCGTTGATGTCAGAACGTAGCGTCGTCACGACGGCGATGAGCCGGTTCCGCAGCGCGGGCAGGTCGGGCTTGCCCCACACCTTCTCGAACGATTCGGCCTCGCGCAGAATCGCGTATAGCCCTGCCGCTAGATCGGTGGGGGCTCGCTCGGCGTCCCGATAGTCGGACAGCGTGCCGGCGACCACGAGTCCCATGACGAAGACCCGCCCGCGACGATGCTGGACGTCAGCGGGACTCGTGGAAATGCCGACAAACCCGAATGACCACGGTTTCCGCTGCTCACAGGCTTGGGGCGGACGAGTCGGCCTGTAAGCCGGATTCTGTTCCCGGGCGCCTCTCGGCGCTCCGTTCGGCGACCATCCCTCTCGGCCTGCCGTCACCGACAGGCTCATGCGGTCCACCCGCAGGCTCGGACGGGCCGCCCTCGAACGCCTGCGCAGCGGCCCGGCTCGCGCCGGATCGCCTCTTGACCTTGCTCCGGGTGGGGTTTACCGAGCCACCCCGGTCACCCGGGGTGCTGGTGGTCTCTTACACCACCGTTTCACCCTTGCTCCCGGCTCGCGCCGGGGGCGGTCTGTTCTCTGTGGCACTGTCCCGCGGGTCGCCCCGGGTTGCCGTTGACAACCACCCTGCCCTGCGGAGTCCGGACTTTCCTCGGCGGCGGGCATACCGCCCGCCGACGCGGCCGCCCGGCCGACTCGTCCGCGTCCACAATGCTACCCACCCGCAGGCCCCGCCTTGATCCGCCACCGCACGAAGGAGCGTCACGATGGAGACCGTGCCCACTACGACCCAACTCGTCGAGCCCCTGTTCGCGCTCTGGACTAACCCACCGGTCGACGACGCGGCGGCACTCGCGGCGTTCCGCGATCTCTACCACGACCCGGTCACGGTCAACGGCATCCCGTTCGCCGCCGCCGACCTCCTCCTCCGGGCCCGCCAGGTGAACCAGGCGTACTCCGAGCTGCGCATCGAGCTGATCGACACCGTTAGCGCGCCCGCACGGTTCGTCGTCGCGTTCCAGATGCTCGGCCGGCACACCGGTCCGCTGGCCACCCCGCTCGGCACCGTCGCACCGACCGGGCGTGAGGTGCGCATACGCACGATCGACGTGCTGACGCTCGACGAGGGGCGGATCTCCGAGGTGGTTGTGGTCGGCGACGAGCTCGGCACGCTGATCGGCCTCGGCGCGGTGACGCTCGCGAGCGGGTGATCTGGAATGGACCAGGACGAGCGTCCGTGGTGAGGTGATCCGGTGCGATCGACGGTCGTGGTGCTGCTGTTCGCCCTCGCGCTCGCGGGGTGCACGATCGAGGTCGTCCCGCCCGGCGGGACGCCCGACGCGGGCTCCGCACCGCGGACGGTGGACGCCCGCGTCGACACCGCCGCGGTCGACGCCCGTGAGGTCGACGAGCAGACGGCGGTGTCCGTCGTCGACGAGTACTGGCGGCGGGAGTTCGCCCGCCAGGGCGAGGTCTACGACCCGCCGCGGGTCGCGGGTGGCTACCGCGGATCGAGCGGTCCGAGCTGTGCGGGGCAGCCCTCGGTGCCCGGCAATGCCTACTACTGCCCGCCGAGTGACTTCATCGCCTGGGACGACTCCCTCATGGCCGCCGGCTACGACCAGATCGGCGACGCCTGGGTCTACCTCGTGATCGCCCACGAGTGGGGGCACGCGATCCAGGCGCGGCTGGCGTCGTCGCAGGTGTCGCGGGCGATCGAGCTGCAGGCGGACTGCCTGGCCGGGGCCGCCATCACCGGCGCCGCGAACGAGGGGCTGGTGCAGATCGAGGAGGGCGACGACGTGGAGATTTCGCGGGCGCTCTCCGCCGTCGCCGACGACTTCCCCTGGACCGACACCAGCAGCCACGGCAACGCCGCCGAGCGCACCGCGAACTTCAACCGCGGCAGCCGCGGCGGCGTCGAGGCGTGCCTGTGACCGACGTACCCCGGTGAGCCCGGAGCCGGCGCAGCTGGCGTTCCTGCTCGTTGCGGGGCTGGTGGCGGGCGCGGTGAACGCCGTCGCCGGGGGCGGCTCGCTGCTCGTCTTCCCCGCTCTGCTCGCCGTCGGGTACTCGCCCCTTGCCGCGAACGTCACGAACTCCGTGGCGCAGTGGCCCGGCTACGTGGGCACGATCGCCGGAGCCCGGCACGAGCTTCCGGGACAGGGACGCCGGCTCGCGCTGACGTCGGGTGTGGCCGCCGTCGGGTCGGCCGTCGGCTGCCTGCTGCTGCTGGTGCTGCCGGGTGCGGTGTTCGACGCGGTCGTCCCGGTGCTCGTGCTGCTCGCCAGCGCTCTCCTCGCGTTGCAGCCCAGGCTCAAGCGATGGATCGGGACACCGGAGCCGGGGCACCCGGACCGCCTGGCCGCGCTGCTCCCGGCGGTGTTCCTCGCCGCGGTGTACGGCGGCTACTTCGGCGGCGCGCTGGGCGTCATCCTCATCGCGACGCTCTCGCTGTGCGCCAGCGACGAACTGCGGCGGCTGAACGCGGCCAAGGCCACGCTGTCCCTGGTCGTCGCCTCGGTCACCGTGGTCATCTTCGCGCTGGAGGCACCGGTCGACTGGATCGCGGTCGGCCTGTTGGCACCGACGACGCTCGTCGGCGGTTATCTCGGCGCCCGACTGGCCCGGCGGCTCCCCGAGAACGTACTCCGGCTGTCGGTGGTGGCGATCGGTTTCGGCGTGGGCATCTACCTGCTGGTCAGCTAAGGCGCGGCGGCGCGGCCGACGATGAGGTCAGTGGAGGAGATCACGACGTCAGGTTGATGGACCTGGATGTAGTGGTCGCTGTCCGTGACCAGGGTCTGCGGCGTCTGCGGGCGGATTGCGACGACGGCGGTCTGGACCTGCGGCCAGATCCGTTCGATGTCGGCGCCCGTCAGATCGCCCGGGATCGTGGGCGGCAGGCCGCCGAAGGGTTCGGTCTTGCTCAGCACCGCGACGGGCACGTCGCGCAGCGGTGGCGCCTGCTGGAGCTGCCCGATGCTGGCGTCGATGTCGATGCGCTCCGCGTTCGGGTCGCGCTGCGTGCCGGCGGTGTCGAGCAGCTCGCGGTAGGCGGGCCACAGCGGGCCGAACAGAGCGGGGACCTCCGGCGCGAAGGTGTCGACGAGCACCAGGCCGCGGACGTCGGCGGGGTAGGTCTGGGCGTAGAGCCGCGCAAAGATCCCGCCCAGCGAGTGCGCGGTCAGCACGTAGGGCCCGGGGACGCGGGCGGCTTGGAGCATCGCGTGGAGGTCGGCGACGACGTCGGCCGCCGTCCGGGGCATCGGGACGGGCGTCGTCCGGGTGGTGACCGAGCCCTGGTTCTCCGAGTAGCGCAGCGTGCCGGGCCGGTCGAACGCGCAGACGCGGTAGCGGCCGGCGAGGCCCGGCAGCACCGCTTCGGCCGCGGCCGGTGGGGCGGAATCGCTGATCGACCACAGGTCCGCGGAGTCGTGGTAGCCCGAGATGAGCACGACCGTCGGCGCGCCCGTGCCGCGGCACTCGAGGTAGATCTGCCGACCACCGCCGATGTCGAACGGCCCGGCGTAGGCGCCGGCGGCGATGCGCTCGCCGGTGACTCGGGTGCCGCCGAGGGAGCCGCTGTCCCGCCCGTCGAGGGCCCGTCCGCCTGCGGTGCGGCGCAGGCGGCCGCGAGCAGCACCGTCACACCTGCCACGGCTGCAGACAACCAACGTGCCGGATCAGGCATGCCCTCCCCTCCCCTCGCCCGGGTGGCCCCGGGGCCGCCGCCATACTGCCGCAGTGACGTCGACCTCACCTCCTGGTGATCTCACACTCGGCTTCGGCCTCCCCGTCTCCGGCGCCTGGGCCACTCCCGGCACCGTGGCCGCCGTCGCCCGTCGGGCCGAGGAGCTGGGCTACGGATCGCTGTGGGTGTTCCAGCGCGTCGTCGTCCCGGTCGAGCAGGACTACGGCCCCCAGTACCGGTCGGTGCTCGACCCGGTCGTCGCGCTCGGTTTTGCCGCCGCGGTGACGAGCCGGGTCCGGCTGGGCACGGCGGTCGTCAACGCACCGTTCCTGCCGCCTGCGGTGCTGGCCAAGCAGTTCGCGACGGTGGACGTGCTGTCGGAGGGCCGGTTGGACGTGGGGCTGGGGCTCGGGTGGGCGCCGCACGAGTTCGCTGCGGTCGGCGTGTCCTCGGAGCGGCGCGGCGCTCGGACCGCCGAGTACGTCGCGTGCCTGCGCGCGCTGTGGGCCGACGATCCGGTGGAGTTCCACGGCGAGTTCTACGACGTCCCGCCGTCGCGGATGCAGCCAAAGCCGGTGCAGCGACCGGCGCCGCCGATCCTTCTCGGGGGTACCGCAGAGATGGCCCTGCGTCGGGCCGGGCGACTGGCCGACGGCTGGATCAGCGCCAGTCGGCACGACCTCACCCGTATCTCGACGGCGATCGAGACGGTGCGCGGTGCCGCCGCCGACGCGGGCCGTGACCCTGCGGCCGTCCGCGTCGTCGTGCGCGGCGTCGTGCAGCTGGGCGTGGCCCGCTCCCCCGACGCACCGCGACGGCCGCTCACCGGGACGGCCGAGGAGATCCGCGACGACCTCGGACGGCTGCACGAGGCGGGCGTGACCGAGGTGTTCCTCGACCTCAACTTCGTCCCGCGCGTCGGCTCGCCGGACGCCGACCCGGTGGCGTCCGCGGCGCACGCTCACGAGGTGCTCGAGGCGTTCGCCCCGGCCCGCTCACGCACCGCGTAGCGCGCGCACCGGCCGCCCCGTTGCAGGAAAGCCACCTTCATGCAACCTGGTTGCATGAAGGTGGCTTTCCTGCAATAGGTCAGGTCAGGGCTGCGCGTGGTGGCCGATGTCGTTGACCAGCCGCACGGACGCACCGCCGTCAGGGTAGAAGTCGGCAACCGAGAGCGAAGCCAGGTCCAGGTGCAGCCGGTAGAGGATCTCCGGGCCGCTCGCCAGGGCGTCGCGGAGCAACAGCTTGATCGGGGTCACGTGGGTGACGACCACGACCGTCGAGCCGGGATACGCGGCGAGGATCGCGGCCCGCTCCTGGGCGAGCCGGGCGCCGACGGCCGC
>JAQSWF010000314.1 GCA_029266775.1 Pseudonocardia sp. | reverse complement strand
GATGATCTTCCATCGGAAGCGCAAGGGCGACGACGACGTCCCGCCGCGGCAGACGCAGTACAACCTGCCCGTCGAGATCGTCTTCACGGTCGTCCCGACTATCATCGTGGCGGTCCTGTTCGCCTTCACCGTCCAGGTGCAGAACAACGTCAACGACCTCGACGACCCCGCGGACCTGAACGTCGACATCATCGCGTTCCAGTGGAACTGGGAGTTCGTCTACCCGGAGACCCGCACGCCAACCGGGGCGCCGATCACCACCATCGGCACGGCGGACACGATTCCGCTGCTGGTCCTGCCGACGGACCGCGTCATCACCTTCACCCAACGCAGCAACGACGTGATCCACAGCTTCTACGTGCCCGATTTCCTCTTCAAGCGCGATGTCTTCCCCGCTCCGGAGAAGAACGACCAGCAGAACGTGTGGCGCATCGAGCGGATCGACCGCGAGGGTGCGTTCGTCGGCCGGTGCGCGGAACTGTGCGGTGCCTACCACGCGGTGATGAACTTCGAGGTGCGGGCGCTCGCACCGCCGCTGTTCGACCGGTACCTGCAGCTGCGGCAGCAGACGAACGCGGCGACGGGTGCCCCCTACACCGCGGGTGAGGCGCTGCAGGCGCTGAACTGCGGGGAGTGGTGCGCGCCCGAGGCGATCACGACCTACCCGTTCGACACCAACCGCACCGCGCGCTCGGCGTCCCAGCCGCCGGCCGGTAGCTGACCCCCGGGAGAGACCACCGATGAAGGTCGAGTCGCGGATCTTCGAGATCCTCACCGTCTTCTTCTTCGTCGCCGGGATCGTGTACGCGGTCGTGGCGCAGGAAGCCGTCGGCATCGCCGGGCTCTTCCTCACCGGCGGCCTGTCACTGATCGTCGGCACGTACTTCCGGTTCATCTCCCGGCGCCTCGAGGCACGCCCGGAAGACAACCCGGACGGCGAGATCTCCGACGGCGCCGGCGACGTCGGCTTCTTCTCCCCGGGCAGTTACTGGCCTCTCGGGCTCGCGGGAGCCGTCGCGCTGATGGCCATCTCGCTGGCGTTCATGTACTTCTGGGCGGTGACGATCTCCGCCGTGATCCTGCTGATCAGCGTCGGCGGGCTGGTGTTCGAGTACCACATCCGCCCCTCCGAGCACTGAGGTCCGAGCACTGAGGCCGGTCACGGCAGCACGAGAGCCAGGGCGAAGCCGTCGTAGCCCTTGCTGCCCACGGTCTGCAGTTCGGTCGCGCTCAGCCGCGGCTCCGCCGCCAGCGCCTCGGTGAGCTGCCTGCTGCCGACGACGGCGGGATCGTCGTCGGTCGGGTCGGCCACGCGCCCGTCGCGCACCACGTTGTCCACGACGATCAGCGCGCCCGGCCGCGACAACCGGAGAGCGTGAGCGAGGTAGGCGGCGTTCGAGGGCTTGTCGGCGTCGACGAACACCAGGTCGAACGGGCCGTCGAGGTCGGGAAGCGTCTCCAGCGCCGGCCCGACGACGATGTCGACCTGCTCCGCGAGACCGGCGCGGGCGAGGTTGTCGGCGGCGACGGCAGCATGCCTCGGCTCCCGTTCGAGCGTCACCACCCGCCCGTCCGGCCCCAGTGCGCGGCCCAGCCAGATCGTGCTGTAGCCGCCCAGCGTCCCGATCTCGAGGACGCGCCGGGCACCGATCGCCCGGGCGAGCAGATGCAGCAGCTTGCCCTGCGCCGGGGACACGTCGATCGGTGGCAGCCCCGCTGCCCGGTTGGCCGCCAGCGCGGCGTCCAGGGCCGGGTCGGGACCGACCAGCATCCCGGTGATGAAGTCGTCCACCGCGCGCCACCGCTCGTCCGCACCGCTCATGAGGCACACCCTGCCCGCCGCGGACCCGGCTGCCCACTCCGGCGTCAGCCCACCGGACGCAGTGGCAGGTCGAGTATCGACGCGCCGTCGGTGGCGACCGTGACCGCCACGTCCCACGCGTGCCGGTAGACGTGGCAGGCGGCGAAGATGCTCGTCTCGCCCGAGTCCGTGTGGTCGCAGGCCGCGGCGAGCACCTCGACGTGCAGCGTGCCGACGTCCGGCCCGGCGAGTCGGAGAGACCGCTGCAGGCCGGGCGCGGTTCCGCCGCCGTCCACCATCAGCTCCGCGGGTGAGGCCGGCGACCGACAGCGAGGTGGGCTCGCCGAACCGGTCGTCGAGCCCCTGCCCGTTCGGCGGCGTGAACAGCACCCGCAGCGTCACCGACCCCGCGAGCGTTGCCCGAACCGCCTCGGGACCCGCCGGAGCGTCGGCCAGCACGCTGGCGGGCAGGGGCAACCGCACGAGCCGGTGCGCCGCGGACTCCACCACCCGCACCGTCCCGCCGTCGAGACGGACGTCGGTCGGCTCGTCCAGGCCCTCGGCCAGCGTGGCGACCTCGCGGCTCGCCGGGTCGTAGCGGCGCACCGCGCCGTTGTAGGTGTCGGCGACGGCGACCGAGCCGTCGGGGAGCACGGCGACCCCCGTCGGGTGCTGCAGCAGCGCGGGCGGGCGCTCCGCGGACCCGAGACCCGGTCCGTCGCGCAGCCCGAAGTCGAACAGGCCCTGCCCCACCGCCGTCGTCACCGCCGCTCCCGCCCGCGGCCCCGCGACGACCGCGCGCAGCGCCGACGACTCCGCGTCCGCCACCCACAGCGTCCCGGCGCGGTCCACGGCGAGCCCGGACGGCTGAGCGAAGAACGCCTCGTACGGCGCGCCGTCACGGAGACCCTCGTCCCCGGTCCCTGCAATCACCGCGACCGTGCTGCGGAGCGGGTCGAACGACCACAGCTGATGGCATCCGGCCATCGCCACGACCACCTGCTCCTCCCACCACGCCACGTCCCACGGGGTCGACAGGGGAGTGGCGAGCGCCGGGCCGGCCGTGCCGACGGCGAGCCGCGCGCGCAGCTGCGCCCCGGTCCCCGCCACCGTCGACACCGCGCCGTCGCGGACGCGGACCCCGCGCAGCACGTGGTTGGCGGAGTCGGCGACCACGACGTCGCAGCCGACGGCAGCGGCGACCACGGCCGGGAGCACCGCAAGCCCGAGCGGCTCGGCGAACAGGGCGGTCGCGGCGGCACCGTCTCGCAGTCCGCGCCCGGCGCCGATGATCCGCCGCACGCCGACCAGGTCCGGCTCGAGCTCGACGAGCCGGTGGTGGCCGGAGTCGGACACGAGGATCGCGCCGCCCGGCAGCGTGACGGCCTTACCCGGGAACCGGAGCGCGGACGGGTCGTCGGGCAGCGCGTCCGCGGGTGGGCTGGTGAAGAGCGGCCCGCGGCGCAGGGCGTCCCCGTGCCCGGCCACGACCTCGTCGACCAGCGAAGACAGGCCCGGCCCGTGGCCTTCGCCGCTGACCTGCGCGACGACATAGCCGCGCGGATCGACGAGCACCAACGTCGGCCAGGCCCGGGCGGCGTAGGCGTCCCACGTGACGAGATCGGCGTCGTCGAGCACGGGGTGGTCCACCCCGTAGCGCTGAACAGCGGCCTCGACGGCGTCCGGTTCGGCCTCGTGGGCGAACTTGGGGGAGTGCACCCCCAGCACGGTGAGGGCGTCACCGTGCCGCTCCTCCAGCGCACGCAGCTCGTCGAGCACCCGCAGGCAGTTCACGCAGCCAGCGGTCCAGAAGTCGAGCAGGACGATCCGGCCCCGCAGCTCCTCCGGCCCGATCTTCCGCCCGCCGGTACCGAGCCAGCGCCTGCCCCGCAAGCCCGGGGCCCTGACCCGTGCCGTCGCGCGCACGATCAGGCGAGTGTTAGCGGCCGCGCCACTGCCGGTAGCGGGTGACGAGAGCCGCGGTGGACGGGTCGAGCGCGGACATGTCCGGGTCGCGGTCGGTCAGCGCCGGGCCGAACTGCTTGGCCATCACCTTGCCGAGCTCGACGCCCCACTGGTCGAAGGAGTCGATCCCCCAGATCACGCCCTCGACGAAGGTGACGTGCTCGTAGAACGCCACGAGCTGACCCAGGGTGGACGGGGTCAGCTTCGGCGCGAGGATCGTCGAGGTCGGGCGGTTGCCCGGCATGACCTTGTGCGGCACGAGTTCCGGCGGCGTGCCCTCGGCGGCGATCTCCTCGGCGGTCTTGCCGAACGCGAGCGCTGCCGTCTGGGCGAACAGGTTCGCCATGAACAGGTCCTGCATGTCGACGCCGCCCTTGTCCGGGTCGCCCTCGACCGGGATGACGTGGTTCGGCTGGGCGAAGCCGATGAAATCGGCCGGCACGAGCCGGGTGCCCTGGTGCAGGAGCTGGTAGAACGCGTGCTGGCCGTTCGTCCCCGGCTCGCCCCAGTAGATCTCGCCGGTGGTGGTGGTGACCGGCCTGCCGTCCGCGCGCACGGACTTGCCGTTGCTCTCCATCGTCAGCTGCTGCAGGTAGGCGGGCA
>JAQSWF010000159.1 GCA_029266775.1 Pseudonocardia sp. | reverse complement strand
GCCGGCCTCCTCGCCGCCCTGCACGTCGAGCGCGCGCCTTGGTGGTCTCTCGTTCGGAGCGGGTCTGGCGATCGCGGTGTACGACCGCCATCCGCACCTCGTGCGGTCCCTGGTTCTCGCCGGCGCCTACGCGGGCTGGAAAGGGTCCCTGCCGCCCGAGGAGGCGGCGGCGCGGCTCGACCGGGCGCGCGCCGAGGCCCAGCGGCCGCCTGCCGAGTGGATGGACGGCTACCTATCCACGTTCTTCACCGCCGATGGGCCGCCGGAGGCCGTCGAGCTGGTGCGGTCGATGATGCGCGACGTCCGCCCGACGGGTCTGCTCTGCATGCTCACCGCGTTCGCGGACGCCGACCTGCGCGCCGTGCTGCCCCGGATCACCGTTCCGACCTGCTGCTCTACGGCGAGCTCGACGTGCGGAGCCCGCTGCCGTCGCGCAGGCGTTGCACGCCCGGCTCCCGGCCTCGGAGCTCGTCCTGCTGCCCGGCGTGGGGCACTATGTCAACCTCGCACCGCACAGGTAGTAGGTGGCGTCGTCGGGCAGGTCGACCGCCGAGAGATCCATCATCCCGGCGTGGACGCCGCTGACCGGCTCGATGCTGTGCGCACCGCCCTCGTACCACAGGTGCAGCGTGGCGTTGGGCAGCGCGAGGACGTCGGTGACGACCTGGCGGCGCAGCGCGAACGACGCCTCGTCGAGGTCGGCGTGCAGCAGCGTGATCGGCAACCCGGAGCGGGCGGCAGCGAGGTGGGAGAGCATGCCGGCCATGGGGGCGATCCCCATGCCGGCGCTGGCGAACACAACGGGTCGGCCGCCGTCGTCGAGCACGACGTCGCCGTAGGGCAGCGACAGGATCAGCTCGTCGCCGACGTCGACGCGGTCGTGCAGCATGGTCGAGACCTCGCCGTCGGGCTTGCCGCCGCCGTGGACCCGCTTGACGGAGAACTGCCGGTGCTCGCCGTCGTCGGCGCGGGTGAGGCTGTACTGGCGGGGCTGACGGACACCGTCGGGCATGGTCAGCCGGACGGTGACGTACTGTCCCGGCAGCGAGGACTTCACCAGGCGGTCGTCCACGCGGCGCACCACGAAGGTGACGACGTCTGCCGTTTCGCGGATCTTCCTGTCGACCGTCCAGGGCCGCCACACCGTCTCGGGTCGGACACCCCGCGCGCTGTAGAGGCCGCGCTCCTGGTTGGTCAGGGCGTTCGCCATCAGCCAGTAGACCTCGTCCCAGGCGGCCGCGACCTCGGGCGTGACGGCGCCACCGAGCACGTCGACGATCGCCCACATCAGGTTGTCGTGCACGACCTGGTACTGCTCCGCCCGGATGCCGAGCGAGGCGTGCTTGTGCGCGATGCGAGAGAGCAGGTTCTGCGGCGCCCGGTCCGGGGTCTTGACCAGGCTGCTCGCGAAGGCGGCGACGGACCCCGCGAGCGCCTGCTGCTGCTCGCCGCGTGCCTGGTTACCCCGGTTGAACGTCCCGTTGAGCAGCTCCGGGTGCTCCGCGAACATGTGCCGGTAGAAGCGTTGCGCGATCTCGCCGATGTGCTGGCCCACCACGGGCAGCGTCGCCTCGACGACCGGTCGATTCAGATCCGAGAGCACGACAGCCTCCTTCTCCAGCCACGTCCTGACGTCTACGAGCCGGCGACGGGCGCCGCTCCGTGCTGCGGGGAGGTGGGGATGCTGTGCCGGCCGATCCGCTTGCGGAACACCCAGTACGTCCAGCCCTGGTAGAGCAGCACGACCGGCAGGCCGAAGGCGGCGATCCACGACATCACGGCGAGGGTCTTCGGGGTGGAGCTGGCGTTCTCGACCGTGAGGGAGTAGGCCGGGTCGGTCGTCGACGGCATGACGTCGGGGAACAGCGCCACGAACAACGTCGCGACCAGCCCGACGACGGCGGCGGCCACGAGCCCGAAGGCCCAGCCCTCGCGCTCGCGCGCGTTCGCCGCCAGCCCGGCCACCAGCGCGACGGCGGTGAGCACCGAGAGCACGAGCGACCCGAGGTCGCCGTGCTGCAGCTGGGTCCAGACGAGGAAGCCCGCGCCGAGGACGACCGCGACGACGCCGATCTTCGCCGCCAGCGCGCGCGCCTCGTATCGGATGTCGCCGACGGTCTTGAGCGCCACGAAGATCGCTCCGTAGGTCGCGAAGAGGACCACCGTCGCCAGCCCGCCGAGCAGCCCGTAGGGGTTGAGCAGGGTGAAGAGGTTGCCGGTGAAGTCGCCGTTCGCGTTGATCGGCACGCCGCGCAGGATGTTCGCGAACGCCACCCCCCACAGCAGGGCCGGCACGACCGAGCCCGCGACGATCGCGATGTCCCACCGCTGGCGCCAGACGGGGTCGTCGACCTTGCCGCGGTACTCGAAGGCGACCCCGCGCAGGATGAGCGCGACCAAAATCAGAAGCAGCGGCAGGTAGAAGCCGCTGAACAGCGTCGCGTACCAGTAGGGGAACGCCGCGAACAGGCTCGCACCCGCCACGATCAGCCACGTTTCGTTCATGTCCCAGACCGGGCCGATTGTGTTGATCATGACGCGGCGGCCGGTGTCGTCACGGCCGAGCGCCGGCAGCAGCATGCCGACCCCGAAGTCGAAGCCCTCGAGCAGGAAGTAGCCCGCGAAGAGGAACCCGACGAGAACGAACCAGAACTCGGCAAGAGTCATCGTCGCACCGCTCAGTAGGCGAAGGTCAGGGGGCGCTCGCGCTCGTCGTCGGGCCGGGCTCCGGCGTCACGCTCGGGCGGCTCGATCGGGCCCGATGCGTCGTCCTCCGGCGGACCGGCCTTGACGTAGCGGACGATCAGGCCGACCTCGACGACCGCCAGCACGAGGTAGAGCAGCGTGAGCACCGTCAACGACGTGGCCACCATCCAGGGCCCGACCAGGGGGGAGACCCCGTCGGCGGTGAACATCTGGCTGTAGACGACCCACGGCTGGCGGCCCATCTCGGTGAAGACCCAGCCGAACGAGTTGGCAATGAGCGGGAACGGGATCGTCCACAGCGCGGCGAGGTAGAACCATCTCTTCTCGGCCGGATTCCGCCCACCCCGCATCATGATCAGCCCGAGAAGGGCGAGGGCCGCCGTCACCGCCCCGAAGCCGATCATGTATCGGAACGTCCAGTACGTCACCGGGATGATCGGCCGGTAGTCGCCGGGACCGAACTGCTCCTCGGACTCGCGCTGGATGTCGCGGATCCCCTCGACCTCACCGTTCGGGTCCCCGGTCGCCATGAACGACAGCAGGTACGGCACCCGGACCGAGAACAGCTCGCTCTGCCCGTCCGGAGTACCGACCGTGAAGACCGAGAACGACGCAGGCGCCTGGGTGTCCCAGATGGCCTCGGCGGCGGCCATCTTCATCGGCTGCTGCTCGGTCATCACCTTGGCCTGCAGGTCGCCGCTGACGGTCACCCCCACCCCGAAGATCAGCGCGACGACGAATCCCATCTTCATCGACTCGCGCATGACCTCGGTGTGTTGGCGGCGATGCAGGTGCCAGGCACTGATGCCGATGATGAAGGCCGCGGCCGTGAGGAACGCCGCGGTCGCGACGTGCGGGTAGGCGACCTGGTTGGTCGAGTTGTTGAGCACCGCCCACAGGCTGGTGAGCTCGGCCCGTCCGCGCTCGGGGTTGATCTCGAACCCGACGGGGTGCTGCATCCACGAGTTCGCCGCCAGGATGAAGAACGCCGAGAGGTTCGTCGAGATCGCTACGAGCCAGATGCAGGCGAGATGGATGCCTTTCGGAAGTCGGTCCCAGCCGAAGATCCACAAACCGATGAACGTCGCCTCGAGGAAGAACGCGACGAGCGCCTCGATCGCGAGCGGCGCTCCGAAGACGTCGCCGACGAAGCGGGAGTACGCGCTCCAGTTCATCCCGAACTGAAACTCCTGCACGATGCCGGTGACCACGCCCATGGCGAAGTTGATGAGGAACAGCTTGCCCCAGAACTTGGTCATCTTCAGGAACTTGGGGTCGCCCGTGCGGTACCAGGCCGTCTGCATGAGCGCGACGAGGAACGACAGCCCGATCGTCAGCGGGACGAAGAGGAAGTGGTAGACGGTGACGATTCCGAACTGCCAGCGGGCGAGGTCGAGGGCGTCCATTGCGGCTCAGCCGACCTGGCGATGATCGAAGGGGCACAGTTGCACGAGGTCACTCTCCTTCGGCCGCGGGCGTCCGCCGGATGTGTTGCCTGGCTCGCTAGGCAGTGTCTTCACCGCCGTCCATCCGTGCAAGGACCTTGGGTTCCGCACAACGGGAATAAAGTCCCGACTTTCGCGAATCCACGCGGTGCTCGTCGGCGGCGGGACGCGACACCCCTCCTGCCGCGTCCCGCCGCGCTCACCGGCGGCCCGCCGAGTCGTGACGGCCCGCAGGAACTCGCATCGGCCGTCACACCCCGTACCGGTCAGGGGACGTTCCGTTGCAGCGTCTCACTCCTACACAGGTGGACCTGATCCCAGCAAGGTCATTCAGCGAAAGTGATCTGAGACCGAATGTCTTGGCCTGACGGCCAGGTTCCGTCGCGGGTGCTCCGCAGAGTGATCTCGTACTCCGCCGAAAGGGCGTATCAGTAACGCGGGGACCTCCTCTGTCGAGGTGCGCAGCAAGCGTGATGGTCCACATCGACAGCGCAGCATGTGGGCCCGCCCGCGACGGAGTACTGCCACACGAAGCCGCACCGTCGAGAGGTGGCGCATGACCGAGTTCGCACTGACCTATTGGCCGATGATGATTTTCGTTCCGGCCATTCTGGTCATCATCACCATCCTTGCGGTGATCACCAAGGTGATGGACCTCCGGCAGGACCGCAGCGCTCGCACCTGGGAGACCGCCGGCCGGACGCGGCAGCTGCGCCAGCCGACCTCCGTCGGCAGGTGGTGAGCGCCGTGCGCGCTCTCTGGTGACGGACGCGCCCGAGAATGTCACGACCGCTCGCGCCCCGGGTATCCACCGGGCCATGCTTGTGCGGCCCACCGACAATGTCGAGGCGGCGGCGGCGTGGCTGTTGATGGTGCTCGGTCTGGTCGTCGCGGCCCTGTCGTTGATGATCGGCGCCGGCGTCTACCACGACGGGATGCGCCGGGAGGGCTTCGAAGCGGGTGACCGCACGCGGGTGGAAGCTGTGGTGCTCGGAGCGTCCGCGGCGCCCCGAGCCGGCACCAGCGGCGGGCAGTACGGCCGACTTCGGCCCTCCGTGCCCGCGGAGGTGCCGGTGCGCTTCTCCGGGCTCGACGGGGTCGAGCATGTCGCCGACGCGCGGCCTCGGGGCCCGGTCTCGGCCGGCACCCCCGTGTGGATCTGGCTGGACGACACGAGCGCGGTCGTTGCCCCACCCCGCGATCCAGCCGGTGTGCTGTGGGACGCGGCCACCGCCGCGCTCGGTGTGCTGGCGCTCGGCGGCCTGGTTCTCGCAACGATGTGGGCGGCGGTGCGAACCGCCGTACGTCGGTCGAACCTCGCCCGCTGGGAGCGGGAGTGGGCACAGGTCGAGCCGCGGTGGAGCGGCCGCGCGCAGCGGTAGCCCGCGAGCGTGTCACCAGCGCGGTTCGGGCAACGTCGGTGACACGTTCGGGAAGCCGCGCGCAAACAGCTCGCGGTGGATGCGGATGGCGGTGTCGCGGGCGTCGTGGACACCGGCCGCCCGCAGCCGCAGCACATCCCACCCCGCAGAAGTCAGGTACGCCTCGCGCCGGAGGTCGCGGATCGCGCGCTGCGCGGTGCGGTGCTCGCCACCGTCGTACTCGACCGCGAGCCGGACGAGCGGGTAGGCAGGTCGAGCCGGTAGGGCCCGAGCGGGTGTTGCAGCTCGGGGGCAGGCAGGCGGTAGCGGTGTACGGCGACGCGGATGCGGGGCTCCATGGGAGATTCGGCCCGAGGATCGCAGAGCACAATCGCGGCGCGCAGGCGTCGCAGTCCGCGCTCTCCGGGGTGTGTAGCGGCCACGTCGAGCACCGCCTGCGGTGGGAACCGGTTCCGGGCCAGTGCGTCGAGGGCAACGACAGCTTCCGTCAGGTTCGGGCGGCGCGCGAGGTCGGAGGCGGTCCGCACGGCAGTGGTCACCCACGTCCCGTTCACCCGTTCCACCTCCCCGGCGACGAGCCGGAGCGGTGAACCTGCAGGCCGGGCGGGCGCGACGCTCACTGCCGGGCACGGTGACTTCCGCGGGGGCGGCACGGTCAGCGCCAGGATGCGCCGTGCAGCTCGGCGGCCGAGTATCCGACCAGCACGCCGCGTTCACCGACGTGGACCGCGGCGGCGAGTGATCGACACATGAGGTCGGTCGGGGCCGCCGCGGAGACGTACACGTCGGGGAACATCCGCCGGAACCGGGGACCGCGCAGCTGGCTGGCGGTGACCAGGCCGGCCGCCACGGCGGCCGACCCGCGGAACGGCCGGGTGAGGTCCACAGCATCCACACGGATCGGCGGCCTCTTCGGGTTCGGACGAACGCGAACGTGGCGTGAGTGTGGTCGTCACCGCGCTCATGCCACGTTCGAGAACTGCAGAAAACCCTCAGTCGCCCGCGAAGGCCTTCCGGCCGGCTTCGGCCACCTGGTGGTCTTGCTCGACGGCGCCGGCGCTGACCCCGACGCTGCCGGCCACGGCGCCGTCCGGGGTCCGCCGCAGCACGCCACCGCCGAAGATCGGATCGGCGACCGCGAACCCGAGGGGGAAGCCAGGAGCCGAACCGTGTCGGCGACGGAACGGTGGGCCGCCGTGGTCGCCGAGCATGGTCCGACCCTAAGAGCCGCTCCGGCACGTCGGAACGCGTCCGGACGACCGCACGCGATGTGGTGACGCACGATAACGATCGCGTCACGGCGGCGAGTGATGTCATCAGGGCGTGGCGTCGCCGCGCCTCGTGTTGAAGCATCAACGTGGACCTGCCGAGGGGCACGGCCGGTCCGACGGGGTCGCGGTCGGGGGGCGGGCGATGACGGACCTGAGAGTCGACCGTGAAGGCGACCTCATCGGGCACGAGCAGCTCGACGGTCTCCGGTCGGCGGAGGGGGACCGGCAGTCGACTCCTTCCGCCGCCCCCGGCGTTCCCCTGAGTCGGCTGCTCGCGCTCGCCCGGTTGGCTCCCGCGCAGGCCCTGGAGGTCGGCGCCGGCCTCCTCGCGGCGCTGGTCGAGCGGCCCGAGGCGGACGCCGGCACCGTCGTGACCGAGCGCATCCGGATCGACGGGGACGGCCGTGTCGTCCTCGAGACCGGGTCTGCGCACGGAAACCAGACCTCGGTTGCCGGCGTGCTCGGCGAGCTGGCCGGTGCCGCCCGAGAGCGCGCCGACGAGCGCGACCCGGCGGCCGAGGGCCTTCTCGCCGAGCTCGACCGCGCCACCGCCGAGGTGCAGGCGACTGGCGTTCGGGCAGCGGCGTGCCGGCTTCAGCAGGCTTGCGACGGCATCGACCGTGCGGCGGTGTGCGCTGAGCTCGCCGCGCTGGTCGGGGCGCTCCTGGCGAGCGCCAGTGGGGCCGGCGGAGCGGCACCGGGGCACCCGGCGGGCGGTCGCCGGGAGCGCACCGCGGCTGTCCCCCCGGCTGCTCGAACCCGGGGCACGGCGCGCCGGGTGTGGGCGTGGCTGCTCTCGATCACGGTGCTCGTCTCCGTGGTCGCGCTGGAGGTTGCCCTCCTGCGTGACGACATCGTCGCGGACGTCAACCTGCTGCTCGAGGCGGGACGGTCCAGCTCCGCGCCGCCCGCCACCGAGGAGCCCGACGGGCTCCCGGTGCAGCCGCCGGCCCCGCCGTCGGCCGGGTCCGTCGCCGGAGTCGATCTACGCCTGCTCCAGGCGTGTACTCCGGGTACGACGTGCGCCATCCGTGTCTTCGTCCGGCTCGTCCCGACGTCCGACCCGCAGGCTGTGGCGTGGTCGTTCCGGCTGATGGACCGGTGCACGGGCGCCACCATCACCGCGCCGGGCGGGACGCTCACGGTTCCGGCCGGTGCCGGACAGGCCGCGGCGGTCGGGACGGTCGCGCTGCCCGAGTGGGCGGCCGCCGCCCTCGTCGCCGTGACGGACCGCCCGGCCGTGGCGGCCGCGGCGCCGGTGCTGGTCGGCACATGCGGCTCCGCCGTGACGCGGGGCTGAGCGGGGAACGGGGGAGCGGGGATGCTGATCACCGGACCGA
>JAQSWF010000158.1 GCA_029266775.1 Pseudonocardia sp. | reverse complement strand
ACCGATGCCGGCGCTGTTCAGTGCGACGTGCAAGCCACCTAGCTCGGCGACCGTGCGGTCGACGGCGGCGCGAACGGAGCCGGCGTCGGTGACGTCTGCTGGAGCCCGATCGCCGTCGCGTCCGCGTCGCGCACCGTCGTCGCGGTGGCCTCCGCGGTGTCACCGTCGAGGTCGAGACACGCGACGGCAGCGCCGGCACGGGCCCAACCGGCGGCGATGGTGGCGCCGATGCCCCGGCCGGCTCCGGTGACGAGCGCCACCCGACCGCGCAGGGAGAACAGGTCGAGCGTGGCCGCCATGTGTCAGTCCGGCGGTTCGACCGCGACGGTGTCCGACGCTGTGTCCTCGTGACCTGGGTCGTCGTGATCCGGCTCCCGGCGGTCCGGCCCCGTTGACCCGCTCGAGGGCGCGGACTCACCGACGAGCTCCCGGGCGGACGTGGTGGGTCGGTGGTGAGGTTCTCGTCCTGGTCGCGCATGCCTTTCGATACCACGATCTGCTTGCATGGATACATGGGGACGACGCGGTGATCGCCGTTGAGCTGGCGCGGCGGTTGCGCGCGGCGGGGCTGCGGTGGACGCCGGCGCCCGGCGACCGGTTCGTGATGGCCGACCCGGCGGTGCGGGTCCGGGCGGGGCTCGACGACGTGTTCGTGGTCAGCGAGATGACCGTGGACGTCGCCGACACCCCGGGCGGACCGCTCATCCGGTTCAACGGCACCACCGAGTGGGCGCTCGACAGCGTCGAGAAGGCGGACGTCCTGTGGCTGCCGCGCGAGGAGCAGCTGCGCGAGCTGCTGGGTGCGGACTTCCGCCGCCTGGAGGCCGTGCCGGGCGGATTCGTGGTGGTCGTCGCGAGCGGGGGCGGCGAGGAGCGCCACGTGGACATCGACTCCGAGTGCGCGTACGCCCGCGCCCTGCTCGCCCTGCTCGAAGGCTGATCACGCCCGCGACGTACTCGGCGTCGGCTTTCAGCACGGTGTGCAACGCGATCCGCGCGCGAGCTCGGGTCGCGCCGGAGCGGGTCAGATCACCCGCCCGCCGCACCGCCCGTACCGCGCCGCCGGAGGTAGCGCTCGAAGTCCGCGGCGATCTCGTCGCCGCTCGCCTTCGACAGGGTGTCGGCGTCTGTCGCGTCCGCCTCCGCCTGCTCCTCGAGCTGCCGGACGTACTCGCGCACCTCGTCGTCCGCCTCGGCCATCTCGCTGACCGTGCGCTCCCACTCCTCGGCCTGCTCCGGCAGCCCGCCCAGCGGGACCTCCACGTCGAGGACCTCCTCGATGCGGTGCAGCAGCGCCACCGCCGCCTTCGGCACCCGCGCCTGCGACACGTAGTGCGGCACCGCCGCCCAGAACGAGACCGCCGGCACCCCGGCCTCGACGCAGGCGTTCTGGAACACACCGACGATGCCCGTCGGGCCCTGGTAGCTGGCGGGCTCCACGCGCATCTCCGACGCCGACGCGGTGTCGTACGACGTGCCCGTCACCGGGGTCGGGCGGGTGTGCGGGGTGTCGGTGAGCAGCGCCCCCAGGGTGATGACCTTGGTCACGCCGAGCCGCTCGACGTGCCCGAGCAACTCCCGGCAAAAGCTCCGCCAGCGCAGGTTGGGCTCGATGCCGTTCACCAGCACGACGTGACGGTCGGTGCCCGGCAGCTGCGCGACGGACAGCCGCGTGGTCTGCCACTCGATGCGGCGGGTGACGCCTCCGGCCAGGCGTACATGCGGTCGGGTGACCTGGAAGTCGTAGTAGTCCTCGGGGTCGATCGAGGCCAGCGGCGTCGCGTCCCACGTGAGCTCGAGGTGCTCCAGCGCGGTGCTGGCGGCCTCACCGGCGTCGTTCCAGCCTTCGAACGCGGCGACCATCACCGGCTCCACGAGCGTGGGCACGGCCTCGTCGGCACCACGGTCGGGACCGGGGCTCGGATCGCGGTCGGTCATCCAACCACCCTACGGCCGCGCGCGGTCCGGGGAAGGGTGGGCGCCCGCCGGTAACCTCGGACAGGTGCCCGGCGACCTCCGTGACGTGCAGCATCTGGCGTTCGACACCCGCTTCCTCGACGTGCTGGCCGAGCGAGTCGTCGTCGCCGACGGCGCCATGGGCACGATGCTGCAGGACGCCGGCGAGCGCGGTGACCTCGTGCTCGACGACTTCGCCGGGCTCGAGGGCTGCAACGAGATCCTCAACGACACCCGCCCAGACGTCGTCGCGGGGATCCACCGGGCCTACTTCGCCGCGGGTGCCGACGCCGTGGAGACCAACACGTTCGGGGCGAACCTGCCCAACCTCGCGGACTACGGCATCGCCGACCGGATCGCCGAGCTGGCCGAGAAGGGCGCGCGGATCGCCCGGCAGGTTGCCGACGAGATGGCCACGCCGGACCGGCCGCGGTTCGTGCTCGGCTCGATCGGACCCGGGACCAAGCTCCCCACGCTGGGCCACGAGACGTTTCGCCGGCTGCGCGACGCCTACACCGAGGCCGGACGCGGCCTGCTCGCCGGCGGGTGCGACGCGTTCGTCGTCGAGACGTGCCAGGACCTGCTGCAGGTCAAGGCGGCCGTGCTGGGGCTCCGGCGGTCGATGCTCGCCGAGGGCCGCCGGGTGCCGGTGGTCACCCACGTCACGGTCGAGACCACCGGCACGATGCTGCTGGGCAGCGAGATCGGCGCGGCGCTGACGGCCATCGAGCCGCTGGGCGTCGACCTGATCGGGCTGAACTGCGCGACCGGTCCGGCGGAGATGAGCGAGCACCTGCGCACGCTGAGCAAGCACGCCCGGATTCCGCTGTCGGTGATGCCGAACGCGGGGCTGCCGGTGCTGGGCCCACGCGGCGCGGAGTACCCGCTGAACCCGGACGAGCTGGCCGAGGCGCTGGCGGCGTTCGTCCGCGACTACGGGCTGCGGCTGGTCGGTGGCTGCTGCGGCACGACGCCCGCGCACGTCCGCGCCGTCGCCGACGCGATCCCGTCCGTGACCCCGGCGGTGCCCCATCCCCGTCCCGAGCCGGGTGTGAGCTCGCTCTACGCGGCGGTCCCGTTCCGGCAGGACACGTCCGTGTTGATGGTGGGGGAGCGGACCAACGCCAACGGCTCGAAGATCTTCCGTGAGGCGATGCTCGCCGAGCGCTGGGAAGACTGCGTCGCGATGGCGCGCGAGCAGATCCGCGACGGCGCGCACCTCATCGACCTCAATATCGACTACGTCGGCCGCGATGGCGCCGCGGACATGGCCGAGCTGGCGGCACGGCTGGCCACGGCGTCCACCCTGCCGATCATGCTCGACTCCACCGAGCCGGACGTCCTGCTCGCCGGCCTCGAGCGCCTGGGCGGGCGCTCGGTGGTCAACTCGGTGAACTACGAGGACGGCGACGGCCCCGGGTCGCGCTTCCAGCGGACGATGGCGCTGGTCCGGGAGCACGGGGCCGCCGTCGTCGCGCTGTGCATCGACGAGGAGGGCCAGGCCCGCACCGCCGAGTGGAAGGTCCGGGTGGCGGACCGCTTGATCGCTGATCTCACCGCGAACCATGGCATGCACATCGAGGACATCGTCGTCGACACCCTCACCTTCCCGATCACCACGGGGCAGGAGGAGGTTCGCCGGGACGCCCTGGAGACCATCGAGGCGATCCGGGAGCTCAAGCGCCGCCATCCCGAGGTGCAGACGACGCTGGGCATCTCGAACGTGTCGTTCGGGGTGAACGCCGCGGCCCGGCAGGTGCTGAACTCGGTGTTCCTGCACGAGTGCGTCAACGCGGGGCTCGACACCGCGATCGTGCACGCCAGCAAGATCCTCCCGATGAGCAAGATTCCCGACGAGCAGCGCGCGGTGGCCCTGGACCTGGTCTACGACCGGCGCCGCGCCGAAACTCCGACGAGCCCGGCCTACGACCCGCTGAGCCGGTTCATGGAGCTCTTCGAGGGCGTCACCGCCGCCGCGGCGAAGGCCGGCCGCGCCGAGGAGCTGGCCGCGCTGCCGCTGTTCGCCCGGCTGGAACGCCGGATCGTCGACGGCGAGCGCAACGGGCTGGAGGCGGACCTCGACGCCGCGCTCGACGAACGACCCGCCTTGGAGATCATCAACGACACGCTGTTGTCGGGCATGAAGACCGTCGGCGAGCTGTTCGGGTCCGGGCAGATGCAGCTGCCGTTCGTGCTGCAGAGCGCCGAGGTGATGAAGACGGCCGTGGCCCACCTCGAGCCGTACATGGAGCGGTCGGACTCCCACGGCAAGGGCACCATCGTGCTCGCCACGGTGAAGGGCGACGTCCACGACATCGGCAAGAACCTCGTCGACATCATCTTGAGCAACAACGGCTACACCGTGGTGAACCTGGGCATCAAGCAGCCGATCTCGTCGATCCTGGCCGCGGCCGAGGAGCACCGGGCCAACGCGGTGGGGATGTCCGGGCTGCTGGTCAAGTCGACGGTGGTCATGAAGGAGAACCTGCAGGAGATGAACGCGCGGCGCGTGGCGAAGACGCTGCCCGTCCTGCTCGGCGGGGCCGCGCTCACCCGCTCCTATGTGGAGAACGACCTGTCCGAGGTCTACGACGGCCGCGTCGACTACGCCCGCGACGCGTTCGAGGGCCTGCGGCTGATGGACGCCACGATGGCCCGAGCCCGCGGCAGCGCCCCGGCCGTCGACCCGGCGGAGGAGGCCAAGCGGGCCGAGCGCAAGGCCCGGCACGAGCGCTCGCGGCGCATCGCCGTACGTCGTCGCGCCACCGAGGCCGAGTCGGCCGGTCCGGTTCCCGAGCGCTCGGACGTCGCGACCGACAACCCGATCCCGATCCCGCCGTTCTGGGGCACGCGGGTCGCCAAGGGTCTGTCCCTGGCCGAATACGCGGGGCTGGTGGACGAGCGGGCGCTGTTCCTCGGACAGTGGGGCCTGCGCGGCAGCCGTGCCGGCCCCGGATACGAGGAGCTGGTGGAGTCCGAGGGCCGGCCCCGGCTGCGGTACTGGCTGGACCGGCTCGCGACCGAGAGCGTGCTGTCGTCCGCCGCCGTGGTGTACGGCTACTTCCCGGCTGTGTCCGAGGGCGACGCGCTCGTCGTGCTGGACGGGCCGGAGCCGGACGCGGGGGAGCTGCACCGCTTCGCGTTCCCCCGCCAGCGCCGGGACCGGCACCTGTGCCTGGCCGACTTCTGGCGGCCCCGCGCCCTCGCGGTGTCGCGCCGGGAGGTGGACGTGCTCCCGCTGCACCTGGTCACGATGGGCCAGCCGATCGCCGACTACGCGAACGAGCTGTTCGCCAAGGACGCCTACCGGGACTACCTCGAGGTCCACGGTCTCGGGGTGCAGCTCACGGAGGCGCTGGCCGAATACTGGCACCGGCGCATCCGGGAGGAACTGGCCTTCCCCGACGGTGTGACCGTCGCCTCGGAAGACCCGGCGCAGGTGGAGGCGTTCTTCTCGTTGGGCTATCGCGGCGCGCGTTACTCGCTGGGCTACGGGGCGTGCCCGAACCTCGACGACCGGACCAAGATCATCGACCTGCTGCGGCCCGACCGGATCGGCGTCACGCTGTCCGAGGAGCTGCAGCTG
The DNA here is from genome assembly GCA_029266775.1 of Pseudonocardia sp. Taxonomy (GTDB): domain Bacteria; phylum Actinomycetota; class Actinomycetes; order Mycobacteriales; family Pseudonocardiaceae; genus Pseudonocardia. The sequence goes on along the minus strand of JAQSWF010000158.1, from coordinate 2,562 downwards.
CACCCCGAGCAGTCCACGGACGCGCTCGTGGCACACCACCCGGAGGCCAAGTACTTCAATGCCGGCTGACAGCTCCTGCATGCAGGAAAGCCACGTTCATGCAGCCACGTTGCAGGAAAGCCACGTTCCTGCAACGGGCGGCCCCGCTCTGCCCGCGGCCGTGCTCTGGGATCTCGACGGCACGCTCGTCGACTCCGAACCCGTCTGGGACGTCTCGCTGGCCGACACGGTCCGGCGGCTCGGCGGCGAGCTCAGCGACCGCGGCCGCGCCGCCGTCCTCGGGTCCGAGCTGGACCGCGCCGTGCTGGTCCTGCTGGCCGAGGCGGGGTGTGACGCTCCCCCGGAGCTGATCGACGAGACCCGCGTTCACCTCGTCTCGCGCACCGCGGAACTGTTCGCCGACGGCGTCGTCTGGCAGCCCGGGGCGCGGGAGGCGCTCGACCTCGTCGGTGCGGCCAAAGTGCCCATGGCGCTGGTGACGAACAGCCAGCGCGTGCTCACCGAGCTGGCCCTGGACGTCGTCGGGCGCGACCGGTTCGCCGTCAGCGTCTGCGGGGACGAGGTCGACCGCGGCAAGCCGGCTCCCGATGTGTACCTGCGCGCCGCGGAGCTGCTCGAGGTGCCGATCGCGGACTGTCTGGCCGTCGAAGACTCCCCGACCGGGGCGCTCTCAGCTGAGCGGGCCGGCGCAGCCGTGCTCGTCGTGCCGGGCGAGGTGCAGGTGCCGCCCGGGCCGCGGCGCACGCACCGTGTCGGGCTCACGGGGCTGACGCTCGCCGAACTCGCCGCAGCGGCGAATCGTCCGGGGACCGGTGACGGCGCGCGCGGGACGACCAGTGTGCGCGTTGCGTAACGACCTGGAAGGGGCGAACGGTCGTGCCTGGTCGCCCACCGGTCGTCCGGCACGCACAGTGAGCCGTCCGGCGCACCACGAAGCCCGGTGACGTCACTACGCCGACCCCCGCTGCCGGGCCATGCGCTGCGACACGGACACTGTGTGTGAGGACCCGTAACCGAGACCCTGGGATGTGGCATCCGTGAAGACGTTCGACGAGCTCTTCGCCGAGCTGAGCGAGAAGGCGGCCTTGCGGCCCCCGGGGTCCGCCACGGTCGCAGCGCTCGAGGCGGGCGTCCACGCGCAGGGTAAGAAGCTGCTGGAGGAAGCCGGCGAGGTGTGGCTGGCCGCCGAGCACGAGCCGGACGACGCGCTGGCCGAGGAGATCTCGCAGCTGCTCTACCGCACCCAGGTCCTCATGATCGGCCGCGGCCTGCACCTCGACGACGTCTACAAGTACCTCTGACGAACTCCACCCGCACTGCGCTCGACTTCTTTGGCAAGGAGAACCATGCTCCGCGTCGCGCTCCCCAACAAGGGAACACTCGCCGACCCCGCCGCCACGATGATGCGGGAGGCCGGCTACCGCCAACGCACGGACAGTCGCGACCTGAGCATCGGCGACGACGAGAACGAGATCGAGTTCTTCTACCTGCGGCCGAAGGACATCGCGACGTACGTCGGGTCCGGCGACCTGAACCTCGGGGTGACGGGCGCGGACCTGCAGGAGGAGTCGGGCAGCCAGGTGCAGGGCCTGCTGCAGCTCGGGTTCGGCGCGTCGAAGTTCCGCTATGCCGCCAAGGACGAGGGCGAGATCAAGACGATCGAGGACCTCGAAGGCAAGCGGATCGCGACGTCCTACCCGCGGCTGGTGCGTGCGAACCTGGCCGCCAAGCGGGTGCGCGCTGAGATCGTCAAGCTCGACGGTGCCGTGGAGATCTCGGTACAGCTGGGCCTGGCCGACGCCATCGCGGACGTCGTGTCGTCGGGCCGGACGCTGCGCCAGCACGGGCTGGTCGTCATCGGGGAGCCGATCGCGGAGTCGCAGGCCACGCTGATCGAGCGCGAGCCCCGGCCGGACCGACCGCAGACCGCGGAGGTCGCGGCGATGAAGCGGGTGTTCACCGAGCGGCTGCGCGGCGTGGTACTGGCTCGGCAGTACCTGATGATGGACTACGACTGCCCGAAGGCCGTCCAGGACCGCGCCATGCGGATCACGCCGGGGCTCCAGGCGCCGACGATCTCCCCGCTGTCCGACCCGGACTGGGTCGCGGTGCGGTCGATGGTCCGGCGGACGGCGGCGAACCGGGTGATGGACGAGCTGGCGGCGCTGGGCGCCAAGGCGATCCTGACCACGGACATCCGGTCCTGCCGGGCCCTCAAGCCGCGCGACGCCTGACGAAGTTCACGGCTTGGCGGCTGGGCGGTCGGGCGACTCCACGGCTGGGTCGTCGAGCTGCCCGGCGGTCTGGTCGTCCGGCCAGCCGGGGTAGGGCGGGGGCTCGCCGCCCCAGGCCGGGCACAGGGCCCGGTGGGCGCACCCGTCGCACCACGGGCCGGTGTTCGGCCGGAAGTCGCCCGTGGCGCCAGCCGCGCGGATCGCGACCCACATCGCGTCCAGGGTGCGAGCGAAGCGGCGCAGCTCCGCCTCGTCCGGGACGTACGTGAGCGCCTCCGGCCCGGTCAGGTACATCAGCCGCAGCTCGGCGGGCACGACGCCGCGCAGG
>JAQSWF010000157.1 GCA_029266775.1 Pseudonocardia sp. | reverse complement strand
GCGAGCCCGAGGGCGGCGTCCCCCCGGCCGAGGGCGGCCGCTTCGTCGTGCAACGACACCGGGCCCGCCGGCTGCACTACGACCTGCGCCTCGAGGTCGATGGTGTGCTCGTCAGCTGGGCCGTCCCGCGGGGGCCGTCACTCGACCCCGCGGCGCGCCAGCTCGCCGTGCACGTCGAGGACCATCCGCTGGAGTACATCGACTTCGAGGGGGTGATCCCGCGCGGCGAGTACGGCGGCGGGGACGTGATCGTGTGGGACCGCGGGACCTGGACGCCCGTCTACACCGACGACCCGCTCGCGGCCATCGCCGCCGGTGACCTGCACTTCGACCTGGAGGGGGAGAAGCTGCGGGGCCGGTTCGTGCTGGTGCGTCCCAAGCGGCAGGACTCGGCCAAGGAGCAGTGGCTGCTCCTGCACAAGAACGACGAGTACGCCCGGCACGGTTGGAACGCGGACGACCATCCGCGCTCGGTGCTCAGCGGCCGGACCAACGACGAGGTCGCCGCCGCACCGGACGCGCTGTGGCAGAGCGATGTCCCGGCCGCCGAGGCGGCCCTTCCGCTGCGCCACGACGCCGAGTGGCAGCCGCCGACGGACGACGAGCTGGCAGCCCTCGCCGCGCTCGGCAAGGGCGGCCGGTGGACGGTGGCCGGCCAGGACCTGAAGCTGACCAACCTCGACAAGGTGCTGTTCCCTGGCCCCGACGGCGAGCCGCCGGTGACCAAGCGGGAGTTGGTTCGCCACTACGTGACGATCGCGCCGACGATGCTGCCCTACCTGGCCGGCCGGCCGGTCAACCTGCACCGCTATCCCGACGGCGTCGAGCGCCCGGGGTTCTGGCAGCAGGAGCTGCCCGCGGGCACACCGAGCTGGGTGAGCCGCTGGCGCGACCCGGAGGCGGGGCCGGACGACGCCGAGTGCCGCGTGATCCCCGACAGCGTTGCGACGCTGGCGTGGCTGGCCAACCTCGGCGCGGTGGAGCTGCACGCGTGGACGGGGCGCCTGCCCGAGGCGCGGCGGCCGACCTGGGCGCTGATCGACATCGATCCGGGGACGCGCACGTCGTTCGCGGAGGTGCTCGTGCTCGCCCGGCTGTTCCGCACGGCCCTGGAGCACCTGAAGGTCGCCGGCATGCCGAAGACCACGGGTCAGCGCGGGATCCAGATCTGGATCCCGATCGCCCCGGGCTACACCTTCGCCGACACGCGCACCTGGGTCGAGCAGGTCTCGCGGGCGGTCGGCGCCACCGTGCCCGGGCTCGTCAGCTGGGAGTGGCACAAGGACCGCAGGCGGGGCCGGGCCCGGCTCGACTACACCCAGAACATCGGCAACAAGACGCTCGTGGCTCCGTGGAGCGTGCGGCCGCGGCCGGGCGCGCCGGTGTCGGTGCCGATCCGCTGGGAGGAGCTCGACGATCCCGATCTCGCACCCGACCGGTGGACGGTCCGCACCGTCCCGGACCGGGTGCGGGAGGCCGGCGACCCGCTCCGCTCGATGATCGGCCGCCCGCAGAAGCTTCCGCCGTTGTAGGCCGGTCTAGCGGACCGGTTTCAGCGGGTCGTGCCCCATCGACATGAGCCGATGCCGCCAGTGCGCCTCTCCCGCGGTCGGCTCCAGGTCGTCGCGGCGCTCGTCGAGGACGCGGCGGACCACGTTGCGCATGACCCGCGCGTCGTCCTCGGTGAGGTCGGTGCGCCGCTTGCCCAGGATGTGCAGCACGTGCTCACCGGTCGGGGTGCCGACGCCGCCCTGGGTGCCGGGCTCGACCGCACCGTCCTCGTCGGCCGTGCGCGTCATCAGCCATTCGCCCAGCTCGCGTGAGTTCATGTTCACCACGCGGTGGAACTCGTTCCACAGGTCCTCGTCGACGTGTTCGACTGCCACGGCGGCAGGCTACCCGCGCCCCTCCGGGGCGAACCCGGCCTGATCGCAGCCTGATCGCCCGGGGAAGGCCCGGCGTGGTCAGACCGTTGCCCACATCGTGGGTCACCCTCTCGACAACCCGGCATGGTCGGCGCTGACCGGTCCGCAGGCGGGTCTGGCCGGGCGGCGCGGCCGGGCGGCGCGGTTCGCACTCGACGTCTCACCGTTCGCCGCCGTGGCCGACGGGTCCGTCGGCGCGTGGGAGGACCTCGCCGCGCTCGTGGGGCCGGGCGGAACAGTGATGGTCCCGGACGGCCCCGCCGAGGCCCCGCCCGGGTGGGAGCCGACGATCGCGATCCCGGGTGTGCAGATGGACGGGGCCGGCCTCGACGCGGCGCACGACGCGGAGGCCGAGGTGCTCGGGCCGTCGGACGTCCCCGAGATGCTCGACCTCGTCGCCCGCACCCGACCGGGTCCGTTCCTGCCGCGGACGATCGCGCTCGGCGCCTACCTCGGTATCCGGCGCGACGGGAAGCTGGTGGCCATGGCGGGCGAGCGGATGCGGCCACCCGGGTGGGGCGAGATCAGCGCGGTTTGCACGGACCCGGCGTACCGGGGTCAGGGCTTGGCGGGCCGGCTGGTGCGGGCGGTCGGCGCGGTGGTGCGGGAGCGTGGCGACGTGCCGTTCCTGCATGCCGCCGCGGCCAACGCCACCGGGATCCGGCTGTACGAACGCCTCGGGTTCGCCCACCGCCGCGACATCCTCTTTGCGGGGTTCCGGGTACCGGCCGCCGTTCCCGCGCTGCCGGGGTAGCGGCAAGATCCGCGTTGCGTGGGTCAGGTTCACCTCGCGGGGGCGCCCTGCAGCACCGTGACCACCCGCGAGAAGCCGTCCTTGCCGTGCCCCGCGTCCACGGCCGTCCGCACCAGATCGCGCATCGCCTCCGTCAGCGGCGGGTCGACGTTCCGGGCCCGGCTCGCATCCACGATGTGCTCGATCGCGACCAGCTCCATCGCGAGGGTGTCCTCGTCCCCGGGAAACTCGCCGGCGTCGACGTCCCGCGCCAGCTGCTCGAACGTCGAGTCGAGCAGCGCGAGCATCCGCCGGGCAAGCGGCAGGAACGCCCGCGCCGGCACACCGTCTGCACCGACGAGGGCCGCCGCGTGCAGGAACGCGGTCATGCCGGTGAAGAAGACATCGAGCATCCCGATGTCGTGCACGGCTGCAAGGCCGGGGTCGTCGCCGAGGAGCTCGACCTCGCCGCCGAGCGCGGCGAGGGTGTCCCGGTGCTCGGTGAAGGCGTCCGCGTCCCCGCTGTAGAGCACGAGCGCATCCGGAGTGCCCACCATCGGCGTCGTCACCATGATCGCGCCGTCGAGGTAGCGGGCTCCGGCCGCGGCGGCCCAGGCCCCGACAAGACGCGCGTCCTCCGGGGTCGAGGAGGTGAGGTTGACGATCGTGGATCCTCGCAGCGCGTCGCCCGCACCGACTAGGACGGCGTCGACGGCGGGCGTGTCGAGCAGGCAGACGATCACGAGCGGGGAGGCGGTCACGGCGGTGAACAGGTCCGGGGCGACGGCGGCCCCGGCGGTTCGCAGTGGCTGGGCGCGGCCGGGTGAGCGGTTCCAGACGGTGGTCGGGTGCCCGGCGGCGAGGAATGCCCGGGCCAGAGCGGTACCCATGGCACCGAGCCCGACGACGGTGACGGGGGCCGGCGAGTGAGTGGTCATGCACCCACTCTGCAACCTCTACCGGCGTGAGCAACAGTACCTACTTGGAAGTGGGTACTTACCGGAATGTACGTACTGTACGCTGCGCATATGCCGGACAAGGTGTACGAGTGTGGGCTCGACGCCGCCATCGACGTCGTCGGCGGCAAGTGGAAGCCGATGGTGCTCTGGGCCCTGGCGACGTGCCCGCGCCGGTTCGGCGCTCTGCGTCGGGAGCTGCCGGGGGTGAGCGAGAAGGTGCTCACCCAGCAGCTGCGGGAGCTCGAGCGCGACGGGATCGTCCACCGCGCGGTCCACGAGCAGGTGCCGCCGAAGGTCGAGTACTCGCTGACCCCGCTCGGTGTCACCCTCGAGCGCGCGCTGGCACCGCTGGGGGAGTGGGGCGAACAGCACCTCGACCACATCGTCGCGGTGCGCGGCGCCGGCTGACACGCCCCGGCCGGCTGATCGTCCCCAACCTCGCTTCGAAGCCATAACGCTGTCCAGCCGGACCTTACGACAGCACGATGGCTCCGACGTAGGCAGAGGGTCGGGATGACCGAGCGGCCACGGTCAGGCGGTGCTCTGCTCCGCGGGCTCGGAGAGGATGCCGACGGCCGCGTCGCTCCCGGCACGTCGGCGGCCGATCCTGCTGCTGACACCCGCGGCGCCGACGCCGAGCACCGCCAGGGCGACGCCGACGAGCGCGATCGTGCTTGCCGACGCCGCTGGATCGACCATGGCGACGACAAGGGCGATCGGCGGCCACCACAGCAGGGCGCGCAAGGATGCCGGGACGGTCCACTCACGGGGCTCGGACGCCATGTCTTCATCGCTACCCGGTACGGGCGGCTCTCACTCGGCGTGTGAGCGACCCGCCGATGTCTCCGCGGTGAACCTTGTCTCCCCGGCCTCGCCGCCGCTGCGCTCCGCCGACGGGCCGGCGGCCAGCTCGAGCCGGGCCACCTCGACGACCGAACCCGCTGACCGCGGCTGCGCGAACACCACCGTCGCGCGCCGCCCGTCGATCTCCAGCGTCGCAATGGTGTTGCCGAACAGCGGCCCGACGAGCTTGCGCCAGGTCACGCCCACCGGCGGTACCCCGGTGCGTGCGGCCAGGCGACCGGTCATCCGCGCAAGGGACGCCGACCAGCCGAGCCGGAACAGCGGCGTGATGAACCACTGCACGACGTTGTGCACGGGCGAGCAGGTCAGCTGGTGCACGACTGCGGAGTCCGTCTCCGCTCCGGGCAGGTCGACCCGAGCGGCGTAGCTGTGGTGCACGTCGCCGGACAGCACGCTCACCGTCGCCGGCCCACCGGCACCGGTCGCGGTCGTGGTGATCAATCGGGTGAGGCGGTCGAACGACGCACGAAACGCCTGCCAGTGCTCCAGGTCCCCCGCCTGGCGGATGCGCTCGCCCAGCCACCCGCGCCAGCCCGGCCGTCCCGCGACGATCTCGTTGACGCCCTGCAGGTCGCCGATAGCGTGCGGCAGGAGCCACGGCAGCGAGGTGCCCAGCACCAGGTGCTCGACCTCGCCCGACGACCGGTCACGCACCTGCTCCTCGATCCAGGCGAACTCGACGTCGCCCAGCATGCGGTGCGCGCCGTCGTCGAGGATCCGCCCGTTCCGTGAGTCGATCATGACGAACCGGGTGGCGCCGAGGTCCCAGCGGAAGCTGAACCGCACGCCCTTGTTCCCGTCGACCTCGGCGTCGGCGCGGTCCGCGATCTCGGCCAGCAGCGGCCACGTGTCGCCCTCGTGCTCGACGACGGCCTGGTAGTCGGGCCGCGGCACGCTCGGCCGCGGACAGGTTGCCCAGGTGCTGGTAGACCCAGTACGACGCCAGCGCGGACCGGATGCGGTCCCGCCACCACGGCTTCCGGGCCATCTCCGCGCGCCAGACCGCGGAGGTGTTCCAGTCGTCGCGCACGTCGTGGTCGTCGAAGATCATGCCGGCGGGCACGCAGGACAGGAGCCACCGCACCTCCGGGTCGCTCCACGAGTCGCGGTACAGCCCGACGTACTCGTCGAAGCCGACGATCTCGTCGTCGGGCCACTCGGGGTGGCGGTCCCGCCGCCCGGCGATCCGGCGGCGGTTCTGCGGCGTGAGCTCGTCCGCGTAGACCTGGTCGCCGAGCAGCAGCAGCGCGTCCGGCCACTCCTCGCGCGGAAGCCGGGCCGCGGCGGCGGCGAAGGCGTCGAGGGCATCAATACCGAGCTGCGCCGCCATCTTCGGCGCCGCGTACGTCGGCACCTTGGCATAGCGGCACGAGCCGAAGATGATCCGAAGCCGTCGCGCGGACGCCGGACCGCGGGTGCGCAGCGAGCTGGGCGGGAACGGCGAGACCGGCGGCGGCCACACCACCTCGCCGTCGACCTCGACGTCGTACGGGTAGGTGGTGTCGGGCTCCAGACCGGTGACCGACACGAGCGCGTAGTGATGCCCCCGCACCTCAAACGTGCGGGTTGTGCTCTTGGGCTGTGCAGGAGACCGGCGAGGCCGGTCAACTGCCCAGCATGTGACGGTGACCGTCGCCGCCCGGTCGAGCTGCACCCACACCGTGGCGGTCGTCTCGTCGACGTGGCGCAGGACTGGCCCGAGCACCAGCGGGGACACAGCCGCGCTCCGCGCGGTCGTGCCGGTGCCCGAGCGCCGGGGTTCGCCCGTGGGCTCGATCATGAGCAGACTCTAGAACGGCAGGTCACGCCACGCCCGGCTTGCGGTCCCCGTGCTCGAGCGCGAGCAGCGCCGCACCGATCATGCCGGCGTCGCTGCCGAAGGTGGCCGGCAGCACGGGCGGCATCCCGCGCGCCTCCCGTGCGTAGGCGTACTCGCGGGCTGCGGCCCGCGCCGGAGCCAGCAACAGGTCGCCGGTGCGGATCACGCCCCCGCCGATGACCACCGCCTCGAGCTCGAAGATGGTGGCCAGCGAGGCGATGCCGATGCCCAGCCACCGGCCGAGGCGGCCGAAGATCTCTTGAGCGACGGGATCGCCCTGCTGGGCGGCTGCGGTGACGGTGTGGCCGGTGACGCCCCCCTCGGCCTCGCCGAGTCGTGCGATTTCGCCGCCCGGATCCGCGGTGGCGGCCTCCCGTCCCATCCGGGTCAGCGCGGTACCGGAGGCGACGGACTCTAGGCAGCCGCGCAGCCCGCACCCGCACTGCGGCCCGAGCGGATCGACGATCATGTGGCCGAGCTCGGCACCCATCCCCGTCGGGCCACGGTAGATCTCGCCGTCCAGCACGAGGCCACCACCGAGCCCGGTGCCGACGGTCAGAAACAGCATGTTGCGGTAGGCCCGCGCGCCCAGCCGAGCTTCGGCGAATCCGGCGACGTTGGCGTCGTTGTCGACGACGGCCGGAAGCCCCGTCTCGCGTTCGAGCTCGTCGCGGATGGCCCAGTTGCGGTAGGCGTTGTTGGGCGCCCACAACATCCGTCCCTCGGGCCAGCGCGCGATGCCGGCGGCACCGGCTCCGACGGCGGCGACGTCCCGGCCCTCCCGCAACCGGGCCACCAGGTCGAGCAGGATGGTCGCGATGACGACGGCCCCGGACCGCGGCGGCGTGGGCTCCTGCAGGACGGCGTGGAGGCGACCGGTGCGATCGACCACCCCGCCCGCAATCTTCGTCCCGCCGATGTCGAGGCCGATCGCCAGCTGCTGGTCCGCGCTCACCCGTGCATGATGCCCACAGGGCGGGTTTGCCACCATCACCACCGGGGAACGGCACGACATGCTGCTTCGTCGACTGGCGCGCCCGATGTTGGCCGCGATCTTCATCCAGGGCGGCATCGCCGCGCTGAAGAACCCTCAGGACCATGTCAGGGCGGCGAGGCCCGTCCTGGACGCCGTCACCCCCGTTGTCGAGAGCGCCGCGAACGCCGCGGCGCCGGCAGTCCAGAATGCCGCGGAGTCCGCTCCGATCGACCTACCGCGGTCGGCCACCTCCGACTGGCTCGACGACGAGACCCTCGTGAAAATCGACGGCGGCGTGAAGGTCGTCGCCGGCTCCCTGCTCGCGCTCGGTAAGGCTCCCCGGCTGGCCTCGACGGCGCTGGCCGCCTCCCTGATTCCGACGACGCTGGCCGGTCACCGCTTCTGGGAGGAGTCGGACCCAC
>JAQSWF010000156.1 GCA_029266775.1 Pseudonocardia sp. | reverse complement strand
TCGCCGGTGGGCAGCGTCCGGCCGTCCCGTGCGCCGGGCAGGCCGGCCAGGCGCGGCTGGGTCAGGCCGTCGGCGAACCCGAACGCCTCGCGGTCGCCCAGCTCGTCCGTGGGCAGGTCGGCGACGAGCTCCAGCGCCCCACCGGCCGCGGCGAGCAGCGCGCCCCGCCGCTCGTCGAGGAGCCCGGCGGAGACGGCGTAGACCAGCAGCAACACGTGTACCGGGGGCGTGTCCGGGCCGCCCCACGCCCAGTGCCGGGGGTCGGCCGCGCCGACGTCACCGAGCAGGCGCTGCCGGTGCTCGGTCGTCATGCCCTCGACGAAGGGTGCGGCGAACCCGCGCTCGACGACGTCGTCGCGCAGCCCGAGGGCGACGAGCCCGGACGCGGTGAACGCGACCTGGAGCGCCGTGTCCGCGTCGTGGCCGACCCCGGAGCCCACCTCGCCGATCAGGTCGCGCAGCACCGCGCGGGCGCCCTGGGCGTCCCGGATCCTGCAGGCGAGGAACGCCGCGTGCGGCAGCCGCCCGTACCCGCGGACGACAAGCCCTTGGACGTCTGCGACGTCGAGGGTGGGGGCGTGTCGCGTCATACCAGGGAGAGCCACGTCCGCGCCTCCTCCCCCGTCAGCTCCCGGGTCAGGCCGTCGCGCAGCGCAGAGTTGTCGTCGACGTTGCGCGCCGAGAGCGCGGGGTACGCGCTGAACCAGACGCTGGGCAGCTGGTGGTTGCGCAGGTAGTTCTTGTAGCTCTGCTCATCTCGGGCGCCGCCGAACAGGAGCCAGCGGGTGGGCGGGTAGCCGAGCCCATTGCTGAACACCAGGTTGACCCCCCAGGCGACCCGGTCGATGAAGTCGGCCATGTAGCTCTCCTGGCTGCCGTCGTAGTTGCTCGCGAACACGACGCGGCGACCGTCGTCGATGAGCACCCAGCGGGCGAAGTGGATGCTGCGGATGCCGGCGAGGTTGTCCCGGGCGAAGACGTGCCGGCTGGCGTAGTCCAGCCCGCGCAGGGCCACCCGGATGGTCACCGCCCGCACGAGCCCGGGCTTGACCCGGCCGTAGGCGGTGAACGGGTTCGGGGTGCCGTGGTCCTCCCGTGCGGTCAGCTCCCCGACGTGCTCCCGGCTGGGCAGTGCTGTCTCGGGCACATCGCGGCGCTCGTGCAACCGAACCAGCAGCAGCCAGCCGGGCAGGGCGGCGAGCAGCAGTGGGGCGACGGGGAGCAGCGCAGCGGCCCAGCCGACGGCGTGCAGCGCCTCCCTGGCCCGGAACAGCGGGCCCGGCCCGGCCGACGGCGTCAGCGCCCAGGCCAGGTCGGGGCGGGCCGCGACGAACGTCCGGACGGCGCGGTGCACCTGCCCGGGGTCGGCGCCGGTCCAGTCCCGACCGTCAAGGAATGCGCCGACGGTGTCGCGCAGCCGGGCCTCGTCACGGACCTGGTCTACGCCCCGCCCGACGCGATGCACGTACCACGCGCCGGGGCGGACCCGCTGCTCGCGCGCCCAGCGCACCCGTTCGCCGTGGGCGGCGCGCTCCGGAAATCCCCTGCAGTGCGCGAAGATCGAGCCGAGCGCGTCGTCGGCCACGACGGCGTCGAGATGACGGCGGAGCGGCGCGTCGATCTCGCCGAGGTAGACGAGCGTGTCGGGGACGTCGAGCTCGTGGTCGCCAGGGAGGACGAAGACCCGCGCGAAGTGCACACCCGGCAGCCGGGCGAACGGGCCGCCACCGTGTTCGACCTCCTTCTGCAGCGCGTCGAGCGCGGCCTCGACCTCGACCTCACGGCCCGGCTTCAGCGGAGCCCGGACGGTGAGCGGGATCTGGTGCGGCATCGTCGGCTCACCCCCGCTCGCGCAGCGTGAACCACCCGACCCGGCGGCCGAAGAGCCAGATGACGCCGAGGTAGAGCCGGGGCGCGACAAGGCGGATCTCGTCCCGGACGCCGCGGGCGATCAGCGACGTCGCGGAGTAGTCCAGGACGATGCACGGTCGGCGGTCGACGAGGCTCGCCGAGGGTCGCACCAGGGCCGCAACCGCCCGGATGCGCAGCGGCGTGATGCGGTTGCGGAGCCATGTCCCGTCCGGCTCGACGACCTTGCCCTGCCACGCGAGCGCGCGGACGAGCCCGGCGACCACGCGGCTGACCCGGCTCCCCGGGAACAGCACGGCCACCCCGTCGAGCACGCCGATCGGGATCGGACCCGCCGGGCTGCGGCGGAACAGCGCGTCGAGCTCCCGGTTCGGAGTGGCGAGCAGCGCGTCCTCGGTGACGACCTGCTCGGCGGCTCCCGTCGTCGAGGCCATCGGTCCTCCCCCTTGGACTCACCGCCGGACAGTCGGAAAGAGTCGCGGCGGAGCGCCCTGATACCGATATCGGCCGTCCGAAACGGCCCGCGGCCACCCTCTTCCCGGCGTGCAGCGCGGCATTCCGGCCGGCTGCCCGGCGGGAAGGAGACGTCATGAGGTGGGCCCGGTACGCGCTGGCCGCCGTGCGACTGGTCAACGGGAGCGTGGGCCTCCTCGGCCCGCGCCTGTTCATCGAGCGGTTCGACCCGGGCCGCCTGCCGAGCCCGGCTGCCGTCTACGCCTTCCGGCTGTTCGGCATCCGGACGATCCTCATCGCGCTCGATCTGCTCGCGCGTCCGGAGCGCGCGCAGGAGGCGGCGCGGGAGGGCGTGGTGATCCACGCCAGCGACACCGTCACCGCGGCGACACTGGCGCTTTCGGGTGCGGTACCGCGGCGGACGGGGATCGCGACGACGGCGATCTCCGCGGTCAACGTCGTGTTGGCTGTGCTGGCAGTCGACCGTAATCGGGCTGACCGGGGTCGGGGACCGGTCGGGGCTCGCCGAGCTTGACCGCCACGACGCCGGCCAGGATCAGCGCCCCGCCGAGCAGCTGGCCGGGGCGCGGCACCTCGCCGAGCAGCAGCCAGGCGAACACGACGGCCGCCACGACCTCGGAGAGCGCGACGAACGACGCGAGCCGGGCACCGAGCCGTCGGGCCGCCGCGATGCCGGCCGCGTAGGAGAGCGCGGCGGTGACGGCGCCGAACGCCAGCACGAGCGCCCACCAGGGCACCGCATGGCCGGCGAACCCCACGGGAGCGGTGCTGGCGGCGAGGGGGACGATCCCGACCGCCCCGGCCACCAGCAGGGCGACGCCACCGACCAGCAGGCCGCCTGCGGCGAGAACCGAGCCGGGCAGCCCGCGGTCCGTGCGCGACGACAGGACGAAGTAGAACGCGGCCCCCAGCATGGCGGCCAGCGCCCACGCGACACCGACCGCGTTCGCGCCGACGCCCGACCCGACGCCGAGCACCAGCAGCAGGCCGGCGGTGCCGACCACCGCTCCGACGACGGTCGCTGCAGCTGGGCGTTGGCGATGGCGCAGCCACAACCAGCCGACCACGGCGAGCGGCGCGGTGTACTCGATCAGCAGGGCGGCGGCGACGGGCATCCGCGCCACCGCGTTGAAGTACGCGAGCTGCGTGCCGGCGACCGGCACCAGGCCGTAGAGCAGGAGGAGCGGGAGGTGTCGGCGCAGCTGCCACCACCGGCCCCGCAGCTGCACCACCGCCAGCGGCGCGAGCACCGCCGCGCCGACCAGAATCCGGACCGCGACGGCCGCCGCGGGCGTCCACCCCGCCTCCATCAGCCCGCGGGCCATGGGCCCCGACAGCGCGAACGACGACGCGGAGAGCAGCGCCAGGCCGAGGCCGGCGGCGGCGCGAAGCTCGACCACCGAGGCGCTGTCACGCGTCATTAACCTCATGACACATGACACTAGGTGCAGCGCGGTAAGATGTCAAAGTGGTCTTTACCCATGACACCGTGGCGTCGCTCCGGGCGGCGGTCGCGCTGGTCAACACCGCAGAAGAGCCGGACACGCTGACCACGCCGCAGCAGCTCGATGCCTTCTTCCGCGCTCACCCCTACACGGGACGCCACGACGGCGACGCGGCCGAGCTGGACGCCGTCCGCGCACTGCGCGCGCTGCTGCGGCGGCTGCTCACGGGCGAGCGCGACACGGTCGTGGCGACGGTCAACCGGATCCTCGCCGAGCGCACGGCGGTACCTCAGCTGGTGCGGCATGACGGGTGGGACTACCACCTGCACGCCGTCGATGCCGGCGCTCCCTTCGCCGACCGGATCGCGGTGGAGACGGCGATGGCGATGGTGGACCTCATCCGCGCGGACGAGCTGAGCCGCCTGTCGGTGTGCGCGGACGAGACGTGTGGCGGCCTCGTCCTCGACCTCTCCCGCAACCGTTCACGCCGCTACTGCAGCGCGGCGTGCGGCAACCGGATCGCCGTCGCGGCCTACCGCTCCCGGCGCAGCTGACGCGCCGGGCCATCAGCCAGCCCCGGAGTTGCAGGCGGCGCCGCCCCCTGGGGTCAGCCGCCGAGGAACCCGCCCGACTGCCGCCGCCACAGCTGGGCGTAGCCGCCCCCGGCCGCGAGCAGCTCGGCGTGCGAGCCCTCCTCGACCACCCGGCCGCGGTCGAGCACCACGAGCCGGTCCATGCCGGCCACGGTGCTCAGCCGGTGCGCCACGGCGATCGCCGTCCGGCCCTGCATCATCCGCCACAGGGCCTGCTGGATGTGCGCCTCGCTCTCCGAGTCCAGCGCGCTCGTCGCCTCGTCCAGCAGCAGCACGGGCGCGTCGCGCAACACCGCCCGGGCGATCGCCACGCGCTGCCGCTGACCGCCGGAGAGCTTCACACCCCGCTCGCCGACGAGGGTGTCGAAACCGTCGGGCAGGGCGTCGGCGAACTCCAGCACGTGCGCGGCCGCGGCCGCCGCGTGCACCTCGGCCGCCGTCGCGCCCGGCCGTCCGAACGCGATGTTCTCCCCGAGCGTGCGGTGGAACATCACCGGATCCTGCGGGACATAGGCAATGAGGCTGCGGAGGTCCGCCTGGGCGAGCCGCGTGATGTCGCGCCCGCCGACCAGGATCCGGCCCTCGTCGACGTCCATCAGCCGCAGCAGCAGCCGGATGATCGTCGTCTTGCCGCCGCCGGACCGGCCCACCAGCCCGACGCGCTCGCCGTCGCAGACGTGCAGGTCCAGGCCGTCGAACAGCGGTTCGGCGTGCCCGGTGTGGCTGAACCGCACGCCGTCGAGGCGGACGTCCGCCGGCCCCGTCGGCCGGGGTTCCGGCGTCTCGGGGTCGAGCACCGTCGGCGAGTCGAGCAGCAGCTCGGCGAACTGGGCCGCCTCGGTGAGCGACCGCTCGATGCGCCGCCAGATCTGGTTGAACTCGAACAGCACCCCGGTGGCCTGCGCCAGGTAGGCGACGGTCACGATGACGGCGGCCACGCCCGGCCCACCGTCGCGCGTCGCCACCGCCAGCGCCAGCAGGAGCCCGGCCAGGTTGGCGATGATCGACATTGGCCCGACGATCGTGTCGATCCGCAGGTTGTTGTAGTCCCACGAGACCAACGTCAGCCGGCGGTGCTCGCGGACGCGCCGCTCGTGCTCGGCCGCCTCTCGCAGCTCCGACGCGTACGCCCGGACCGCGTCCATGTTCATCAGCGTGTCCGCGACGTGCCCGGACAGCCGCACCCACGACGCCTCGCGGGCGTCGACGAGCGCCTGCCGGCGGCGGATCAGCGGTGACACGGCCACCGCGGTCAGGGTGATCATCCCGAGCAGCACGAGGACCAGCCGTGGGTCGAACTGCCAGAGCACCACCGACGCGAACGCCAGCGGCAGCAGGTTCGCCACGATCTGGAACGCCAGCGTGTCCACGAAGTCCTCGTACTGCGAGGCGAAGGTGAGCACCCGCTTCGTCAGCGAGCCGGCGAAGTTCTCGTGGAAGAACGCGGCGTCCTTCGCCAGCAGCTCGTCCATTCCGCTGACGTAGAGCTCCTCCATGCCGTAGGCGTCCACGCGGTTGAGGCAGTGGATGCCGCATCGCCAGCAGATCTCGCCGGCGACCAGCGCGCCGACGAACAGAGCCAGGTACGGCGCGAGCACGGCCGTGCTGAGCGCCTCCCCGGCCACGATCCGGCTGACCAGGCCGGCCACCGCCAGCGGCGGGAGGTAGTGCAGGCAGATGCTGCCCAGCGCGGGCAGCAGCAGCGCGAGCCCGGTGAGCAGCGGGCGCCGCCGCAGCTCGCGGGCGTACAGACGCAGGGCGAGCCGGAGCGCGGCCTTCCGCCGCCCGGGCACGGTGTCGGTCGCGGGCCGGGTGGGCGGTGGTGGTGCTGTCGTAAGCGTGATCACAACTCCTTCCGATGTCCGACCTTCCATGGTCGGTGTCACCACCGATTCGGTCCACCGATTTGGCGGGCAGCCGCGCTACGGTGACCTTCTTGAGGAGGCCCTGATGCCGATCGAACGGCTCCCGAGCGGCACGCGCGGTGCCCGGATGCCCCCGCGCCCGCTCATGCGGATCCTGATGCCGCTGATGGAACGCATTCATCGCCGCAGCGGTGACCGCTTCCGGGGCGGCCACCTCCTGTACCTCACGACCCTCGGCGCCAAGTCCGGCGAACAGCGGACGAACCCCGTCGCGCGGTTCGATGACGGCGCAGGCGGCTGGTACATCGTTGTGTCGTACGGCGGATCGGCCCGCCACCCCGGCTGGTACCACAACATGGTTGCGCACCCGGACCAGGTGTACGTCGAGGTCGCGGGCGTGAAGCGCCGCGTGGCGGTCGAGCAGCTCGAGGGTGCGGCGCGCGACGAGGCGTGGAAGCAGGTGACCGCGAAGGCGCCCAGCTTCCTCGACTACACGGCCAAGACGGACCGGGAACTGCCCGTGCTCCGGCTCACTCCGGTCACCGAGGGGCAGGCGTAGAAGCGGCCCCGCGCCGGCGCTGTGCGCCACGGATCGGCGCTCAGCGCGCTTCGTCGTCTGCGTCCCAGCGCACCACTCGGCCCTCGCGGCTGCTGCGCATCGCGCACTCGATCACCCGGATGACGTCGCGGGCCTGCTCGGGCGGCACCGGCACTGCGCCGTCCCCGCGCACCGCCGCTGCCATCTCCCGGTAGAAGGCCCCGTAGTCCCCCGGCAGGCTCGCCAGCCGGGCGATCGCCGCGAGGCCCCCGAGCTCGGTCGTCAGCGTGCCGTACCGATCCGGCGGCTCCTCACCCCAGCCCGGATCCCCCGGCCGGCCGCCCCGCAGGAGGGCGGCGATCTGCCCGTCGATGCCGTCCTTGACGAACGATCCACCGTCGCCGTGCACCTCGAACCGCGGCCCGGGAGCCCGGACCAGGGAGCCTGCGTGCAGGATAATCCGGAGCCGGCCGCGGCCGAGCACGACGTGGACGTAGTCGACCGTCGCCGCGCCCGGCCGCTGGGCCTGCAGGTCCGCCCAGACTGTCTCCGGGGTGCCGAACAGGCACAGCGCCTGGTCGATGAGGTGCGAGCCGAGGTCGTACAGCACGCCCGAACCGGGACGATCCACCTCGGTCCACCGCGCCGTCGGTTCCGGGCGGAATCGGTCGTAGCGCGCGACATACGTACCGACCCATCCGAGCAGGTCCGCCTCGACGCACCGCCGGACCGTGCGGAAGTCGGCGTCCCAGCGGCGCTGCTGGAACACGCTCACGCGCCGGTCCTGCTCGGCGGCGACCCGGATCAGGTCGTCGGCCTCCGCAGCGGTCACCGTGAACGGCTTGTCCACCACGACGTGCCGACCGGCCACCAGGGCCGCCCGGGCGAGCTCGTGGTGCGCGGTGTTGGGCGCGGCC
>JAQSWF010000155.1 GCA_029266775.1 Pseudonocardia sp. | reverse complement strand
CTGTGTGTCGGAGCCAGATGCCGCGGTGTACGGCGCAGTCCTGCGCTCCGGCGTCCTCGTCCACGCACAACCACGCACGGTCGCCGGCGTCCTGCGCTCCACCGCGGCCGCGGCCGAGGCCCTCGAGCGAGGGGGTCACCGCTTCACCGCGCCTGGTGAGCTGCTTGTCGAGGGCGACGTCGTCCGGCTGGCCACCCGCGTGCTGCCTGGGCTGCGGGTACCGGTCCGGACCCGCGTCACCCGCGTCGACGCCGACGGCATGGCCTCCGTCCTTGCGACCGGCCCGCTGCCTGCGCTCGCCCACGTCGTCACGCTCACGCCGACCCCGCTCTGCACGTGCGTACGCGATGAGCTGCGCTGGACCAGCCCGTTCGGTCCGCTCGGCCGGCTGGCCGACCGGCTGCTGCTCCGGAGACTGCTTCAGGTCGTGCTCGCGGCGCGGGCGGAGGTGCTCACGGCGCGGGCTGAGCGTCTGGCCAGCGCTGCCGTGGTGGTCGCGGCTGCCGTGGTGAGCGACGGACGGGTGCTCGCCGCGCAGCGCGTCCGCCCACCCGCGCTTGCGGGACGGTGGGAGCTGCCCGGCGGCCGCGTAGAGGTGGGGGAGGACGAGCCCGCGGCCGTGGTGCGTGAGTGTCGCGAAGAGCTCGGCACTGAGGTCGTCGTCGACGGGCGAATAGCACCGATGTGCCGATCGACGCGGGTGTCCTGCGGGTGTACCAGGCCCGGCTCGCGCCGGACGCGCCCGAGCCGCGGGCGGTGGACCACGTCGCCGTCCGCTGGGTGGACGCCGCGGAGGCGACCAGCCTGGACTGGGTGGACGCCGACCGCGCGGTGCTCGCGGACCTGCTCCGACTAGTCGATGGGACGTGAGCCGGGCGGCCGAAAAGCGTCGACTCGCGCGCCGATTTGTAGCGACTCGCGCGCCAGAACGTAGCGACTCGCGCGGGGTGGGGAACCGGGAGGGGGTGGGGGACGTCGGGGATGGGCATGCCGATCCCCCGCCCGTCAGCCGTCCCCGACCCGTCAGCGGTCCCCGACCCGGCAGCGGTCCCCGACCCGTCAGCGGTCCCCGACCCGTCAGCGGTCCCGACCCGTCAGCGGTCCCCGACCCGTCAGCGGTCCCGACCCGTCAGCCGTCCCCGACCCGCCAGCCGTCCCCGACCCGCCAGCAGTCCCCGATCTGTCAGCGGCCCTTGACCCGCTCGCCGACCTCCTCCGACGCCAGGCGGGGGTGGTCTCCCGAGCGCAGGCGGCGCGGGTGCGGGCCGCGGTGCTGTGGGCCGGAGACGGGGCGGTGCTCGCGGGGCTGGCGGCGGCCTGGTGGCACGGGCTCGTCGAGCGCGCCCCGCGGGACGTCGGCCTCACCGTGCCGCGGCGCTGCCCGGCTCCGCGGCCCGGCGTCACGGTGCGGCGGCAGCCGAGGCCGCCGGACGAGGTCGTCGTTGTGCGCGGCGTGGCGGTGTCGGTGCGTCCGCTCGCCGCGCTCGAGGCCGCGGTGGAGGCCGGCGCCGCCGGGCCGGCCCTGCTCGCCCGGCTTCCGACCGCCGACCGCGCTGCGCTCGCCGCCCTCGCCGGCCGGCGCTGCCGCGGAACCGCCGCGCTGCTCCTGGGCCAGCCCGCCCGGAATGGATCGGGTTCCGGAATCGCTACAGTGAGTTGTGAGTACCGCACCCACCCTCGAGGCCGTCCCGGCCCGCACGTTCCCTTTCCGAGGGCGCGGTGACCTGCGCAACATCGCCATCGTCGCGCACGTCGACCACGGCAAGACCACGCTGGTCGACGCCATGCTCCGTGCTTCCGGTGCGTTCGGCGAACGCGCCGAGCCCGTCGAGCGCGTCCTCGACTCCGGCGATCTGGAGCGCGAGAAGGGCATCACCATCCTCGCCAAGCACACCGCGATCGACTGGCACGGGACCACCGTCAACGTCGTCGACACCCCGGGCCACGCCGATTTCGGCGGTGAGGTCGAGCGGGGTCTGTCCATGGTGGACGGCGTGGTGCTGCTGGTCGACGCATCGGAGGGGCCGCTCCCCCAGACCCGCTTCGTACTGCGCAAGACGCTGTCCGCCGGCCTGCCCGTGGTTCTGGTGGTGAACAAGACCGACCGCGCCGATGCCCGGATCGCCGAGGTCGTCGACGAGAGCCTCGAGCTGCTCCTCGAGCTGGCCGACGAGTTGGAACTCGACGAGTCGACCACCGCGCAGCTGCTCGACCTGCCCGTCGTCTACGCCTCCGGCCGCGTCGGCCGGGCGTCCCACGAGCGCCCCGCCGACGGCGCGCTGCCCGACTCGCCGGACCTGCAGCCGCTGTTCGACGTGCTGCTCGACACGGTCCCGCCACCCGCCGACGATCCCGACGCTCCCCTCCAGGCGCACGTCACCAACCTCGACGCCACCAGCTACCTCGGCCGCATCGCGCTGTGCCGCATCCGCGCCGGCTCGATCCGCCGGGGTCAGCAGGCGGCCTGGTGCCAGGCCGACGGCACGGTCACCCGAGTCAAGATCGCCGAGCTGCTGCGCACCGAGGCGCTTACGCGCGTGCCCGCCGAGAGCGCGTTCGCGGGCGACCTCGTCGCGGTCGCGGGCATCGCCGACGTGACCATCGGCGACACCCTCGCCGACCCCGAGCGCCCCGTCGCCCTGCCTCGGATCGCCGTCGACGAGCCGGCCATCTCGATGACGATCGGCATCAACACCTCACCGCTCGTCGGCCGCGACCCGCACCCGGGCGCGCGCCTCACCGCGCGTCAGGTCAAGGCCCGGCTGGACGCCGAGCTGGTCGGCAACGTGAGCATCCGCGTGCTGCCCACCGGGCGCCCGGACACGTGGGAGGTGCAGGGCCGCGGCGAGCTGGCGCTGGCCGTGCTGGTCGAGACGATGCGCCGCGAAGGCTTCGAGCTCACCGTCGGGAAGCCCGAGGTGGTCACCAAGGTCGTCGACGGACGGCTGCACGAGCCCTTCGAACAGCTCTCGATCGACGTGCCGACCGAGTCGCTCGGCGCCGTCACCCAGCTCGTCGCCGGCCGTCGTGGCGAGATGCGCCACCTGGTGCACGGTGAGAGCCGCGTCCGCATGGACTTCCGCGTGCCGTCGCGGGGTCTGATCGGCTTCCGGACCGAGTTCCTCACGATCACCCGCGGCGCGGGCATCGCCAGCCATGTCTTCGACGGGTACGGGCCATGGGTGGGCGAGATCAGCAGCCGCCAGCGCGGATCGCTGGTCGCGGACCGGGCCGGCGCGGTCACCGGCTACGCCGTCGATGCCCTGTCCGACCGCGGCGTGCTGTTCGTTGGCCCCGGCACCCAGGTGTACGAGGGCATGGTCATCGGCGAGTACACGCGCGCCGAGGACCTCGAGGTCAACATCGTCCGCGAGAAGAAGCTCACGAACATGCGCAAGTCCACGGGTGACGAACTCGTCAAGCTGACCCCGCCGACGATCCTGAACCTCGAACAGTCGCTGGAGTTCTGCGCGGGCGACGAGTGCGTCGAGGTCACGCCCGAGAACGTGCGGATCCGGAAGGCCGAGCTGGACTCGCACGTCCGCGGCAGGGCCCGGGCCCGCGCGCGCTCGGCGAGCTGATCCCGCGTCCGAGACGGCGGATCACCGTTCGGTATCGGGCGGTGCGACGATGGAGGTCCGCGGCGCCGTCGATCCGCGGTGCGTTGCGGAGGTCAGGGTGCTGAGCGTCGGGGGGACGGGAGGCCGGACCGCTCTGCTCGCGGTGCTGGCGGCCCTCCTGCTCGCCGCCTGCACCGGTGCCCCGGCCCCACCGCCCACCCCTCCTCCGCCCGCCCCGGAGCCGGAGCCGACCCAGATCGTGGTCGCGGTGGACGAGCTGGGCGCGGGCTTCAACCCGCACCTGCTGGGCCACCAGTCCACGGTCACCACCGCGCTCGCCGGCCTGGCGTTGCCCTCGGTCTTCCGCCCCGACACGACCGGGAACCTGCAACTCGATCGGACGGTCGCGACCAGCGCCGCGGTCATTTCCGACGATCCCTTCACGGTGAGCTACGAGCTCGACCTGCAGGCGTCGTGGACGAGCGGGGCGCCGATCGCCGCGGAGGACTTCGTCTACCTCTGGGAGCGGATGCGTGACGAGCCCGGGGTCGCGGACGCCGCCGGCTACCGCCTCATCACCGACGTGCGCTCGCGGGCCGGCGGCAAGGCCGTCGACGTCGTGTTCTCGCGGCCCTATCCCGCGTGGAACACGCTGTTCGCGAACCTGCTCCCCGCCCACCTGCTCAAGGACGCTCCCGGCTCGTGGACCGGGGCGCTCGCGAACGGGTTCCCGGCGTCCGGCGGGCCCTTCCGCGTGGTGTCGGTCGACCGCGCCCGCGCCGAGGTGCTGCTCACCCGCAACGACCAGTACTGGGACACCCCCGCGACGCTCGACCGGCTCCTGCTGCGCCGCCTCGACGGCGTCGCGATGGCTGACGGGCTCGGCGTGGGGGACGTCGACGTCGCGCTGCCGGAGCCGACCGACGCCGTCCGGACCGCGTTGAGCGGGGTGACCCCGCCGCCGCGGACCGAGGTCGCGCCGCGGCCCGTCGTCACTGATCTCGCCCTGCGGACCGACGCCGGCCCGCTCGCGGACACCCGCGTGCGGCAGGCGCTCGCGGTGGTGATCGACCGTGCGGCCGTCCGCGCCGCGGCTGCCCCGGAGGCGCTGGCCGCTGACGCGTTTGGCGTCGCCCCGTCCGAGCCCGAGTACGTCCCCACCGCCCCGTCGAGCCGGCCGAGCACTGCCGCGGCCCTGCTCCGCGGCGTCGGCTGGAGCCGGGACGACGAGGGGCGGTGGCGCACACCGGACGGCGAGCCGGCCCGGCTGGTCGTCGGCGCTCCTGCCGACCGCGCGACGGACCTGGCGGTCGCCGCGAATCTGGCTGAGCAGCTCGACGCCGCCGGCATCGACGTGACGGTCGTCGCCCCGTCCGGGGTCGAGCTGTTCGGCGCCGCCACCGTGCCACCGACTCCCCCCAGCACTGCAGCGCCAGCCGATGCGTCGCCGACCCCGACCACGACGGTCGGGCCCACCGGAGCCGCGGGCGCTACCGCGACGCCGACCACCGCCCCGACCACGGCTCCCGCGGCCGGCGTCACCGTGGACATCGCGGTCCGGCCACGCACGGTCGGGGGTGACTCGGCGAGTGAGCTCGCCTCGACGTTCGGCTGCACGGCCGCGCTGCCCACCCGCCCCGGGGTGTCCGCGCCGACCTGCTCGGAGTCGCTGCAGCCCCTCCTCGACGACCTGGTGTCCGACCCCGACGGATCGGACACCGCGGCAAACCGGGAAGCCGTCGAGAAGCTGCTCTGGGAGCAGGTGCCGGCCCTGCCGCTGTTCCAACCCGTCACGCTGGTGGTGAGCACGCCCGGTGCGGACGCCGTCACGGCCGTCGGGCCGGGACCGTTGACCACGGGACCGCTCACCGGCGCGCAGCGCTGGACCGAGCCGCCCCGATGAGGGCCAGGAGACCCCATAGGCTGCAAGCGTGACGTCTCTGGCACGACGCAGGCTGCTGCTCGTGCACGCCCACCCCGACGACGAGACGCTGACCACCGGCGGCACCATGGCGCGCTACGCCGCCGACCCTGACACCTCGGTCACGCTCGTGACCTGCACGCTCGGCGAGCAGGGGGAGGTCATCCCGCCCGAGCTCGCGCTGCTCGGCCCGGACGATGCAGACCAGCTCGGGGGCTACCGCGTCGGCGAGCTCGCCCGCGCCTGCGCCGCGCTCGGCGTCACCGACCACCGCTTCCTCGGTGGCACCGGCCGCTGGCGGGACTCCGGGATGGCGCTCGCCGGTCACGGGGTGCGCGCCACCGTCCCCGAGCACCTGCACCCGCGCGCGCTGGCGTCCCCCGACGCGCTGGCCGACCAGGTCGATGCGCTCACCACCGTGCTGGAGGCCGTCGCCCCGCAGGTCGTGGTCACCTACGCCGCCGACGGGGGGTACGGCCACCCCGACCACGTGCGGGCCCACGAGATCGCCGCCGCGGCGGTGCGGCGCGTGCCGGCAGTACGGCGGCTCTACGCGGCGGTCGTCGGGCGCGCCACGCTGGACGCAGGCGTCAAGACCCTGGCCGACGTGCCCGGCCTGCCCTTCCGCCTCCCGGCGCCGGACGAGCTGCCCACCGTGCCCGACGAGACGATCACCGTGCGGCTCGACGTGGCGGACCGGCGCGCCGCGCGGCTCGCCGCCCTGCGCGCGCACCGGACCCAGGTCGCGCTCTGGGCGGGTCCGCCGGTGGCGTACGCGATGAGCAACGGGGTCGCGCAGCCGCTGATCGACGTCGAGGAGTTCACGCTGCTGGCCGGGGAGCCCGACGCCCCCGGCGCCGACGACCTCTTCGCCGGGGTGGGGTGATGCCCGGCCTGCTGGCCCTGCTCACCGTCGACGGGCTCCTGCTCGGCGCCGTCGGCCTCGTGCTCACGCCGATGTACGCCGGGCCGGTCCCGGCGCCGGTCGGGGCACTGCTGTCGATTCTCGTGCTGCCGTGGCTGGTGCTGCACGCCGGCGAGCTCGACCCGCGACCGGGCCTGGCCGGTGCGCCGCTGATCGCGTGGCTGGCAGCGGTCGCCGTGCTCGGGGTCGGTGGTGCCGGAGGGGACGTTTTGCTTCCTGCCACGTGGCAATCCCTGCTTCTGGTGGGCGGCGGCCTCGGGGCGGGGCTGTGGGCGCTGCGGACGGTGTTGATGGGCGATCACGGGAGGTCCCATGTGCGCGGCGACGAATGAGATCAGGCGGGACGACGAGGGGCCGGTCACCGACGCGGGCGTCGCAACCGTGCTGCGCCCGTTCGTGCGCGCCGCCCGGCCCCTGCTCGGGGCGCTGAGCGACGCCGACCCGTTCGGCCTGCAGGCACGCGCGAGGCGTGCGCTGGAGCTGGGCGGGCATGGCGACCGGAAGCTGCGCGACCGCGTGCTCGACCGGCTCGCCCGCACCCGGGTGCCCGGCACCGCGGCATGGGCGGGGATGGACACGCACGAGCGCTCCCGTTTCTGGGTGCGCCGGGTCGGCCGGGTGACCAGCCTCGTCGCGGCGGTGCCAGGCTTCGGTGGGGCCGTGACCAGCCGATTGCCCGTTGCCGGGGCATTGGGCGCGGCGGCGCAGGGGCTGGTGCTCTGCGCGATCGCCGACGAGCACGATGTGCACGACGAGGCCGAGGTCGTCGCGCTGCTGGGCGCGGTGATGTTCCGCCGCGACCTGTCGCCGAAGCCGCGGGCCGCGCTCGGAGCTGCCTCGGACGCCGAGGTCGACGCTCGGGCCGCTGAGCTGACCGGGGAGCTGCGTCACGACAAGAAGCCGACGCTGCAGCGTATCGCCGGTGGGATCTGGCGCATGGGTGCGGCGCTGCTGGCGCTGCAGGACGAGCTGGCGAAACGCCCGCACGGCGGCCGCATCAGCCGCATGCTGTCGCTGCTGCCTGTCGTCGGGATCGCCGGGAAGTACGTCGGGGAGTGGTCGGGCCTGAAGAAGGCCGCGAAGGCCGGCGAGCAGTGGCTCCACGCCCGAGGCCGCTGATCCTCTCGCTTCACCAGTGACCCTTCACCAGTGACCCTTCACCAGTGACCCCTCATCAGTGACCGGAGCGCGGCGGCACCAGGTAGCGATAGCGGTGGTGCTCGACGGCACCGACGCCCTCGTACAGGGCGCGCGCGGCGGTGTTGTGCAGCGCGACCTGGAGCACGCCCCAGCGCGCACCCCGCTCGCGA
>JAQSWF010000313.1 GCA_029266775.1 Pseudonocardia sp. | reverse complement strand
GCCGACGCTCCCTGGAGTGAAGTACCCGCTGCGGCAGTCCGGGCCGAGCCTGCTCCAGCGCCGTCTGCGCTCGAGCTTATCGCTGGCGCGTGCTGGTCAGCCCGCTTTTGGCTGGGACGGGGGCTCGAAAGAATCGTGACGTGACGGCGGGCTGTTCCGGCCGGGCATAAGGCTGATTGGCCGCTTGGGGTGCTGCTATCCGCTTCACGGTCTGGCGCATCCGGGGTCTTCCTGGGGCATGCGGGCAAAGTTGTTCAACAAGCCCGCGGGCTGGGACATGCGATAACAAGCCGTCGGGCAACGACCTGGTTCGGTCGGCACCGCGGCGGGTAGCACCGGGCTGCCCGAGGTAACGCAGGCAACCGGCGACGGTCACGGCGGACCACCTCGGGTTCCGGCAGTCGGCATCGGGAGGCCCGCAGCACGTGAACGAATGCCTCGACGGAGTGCGGCGGATCGCCGTACTGCGGTGCAACGCCCTCGGCGACTACCTCATGGCGACACCCGCGTTGGCCGCACTGCGGCGGCGCTTCCCGCACGCTGAGCTCACGCTGCACGCAAGCCGCTGGCACGCCGACTTCCTGTCCGGACGCCCGGGGCCGGTCGACCGGGTCCTGGTGGTTCCCCGGGTGCCCGGCCTGGCCGGACAGCCGGGCGGTGCACCACCGGAGGGCGCACTGCCGCAGTTCCTCGCCGAGGCGCGCGCGTACCGCTACGACCTCGCGGTGCAGCTACATGGCGGAGGGGCGGCGTCAAACCCGCTCGTGCGTGCCCTCGGCGCGCGCTGGTCGATCGGGCTGCGGGCCGAGAACGCCGCACCGCTCGATGCCACCGTGCCCTACCGCTACTACCAGAGCGAGGTGTTCCGGTTCCTCGAAGTGGTGGCGCTGGTCGGCGCCGAGGGCCCGCCGGAGTACCCCGAGCTGGCCGTGTCCGAGCAGGAGCGCGCCGCCGCCGCGGAGCTGCTGCCCGGTGACGGCCCCTGGGTGGCGCTGCACGCCGGGGCAGGTGATCCCCGACGGCGCTGGGCCCCCGAGCGGTTCGCGGCCGTCGCCGACCGACTGGCCCTGGTCGGCGTGCGACCGGTGCTCGTCGGCTCCAGCGCCGACACACCCGCCAGCGTCGCCGTACGCCGTCACGCCACGACTGCGCTGCACGACCTGACCGGACGCACGGACCTCGGCACGCTGGCCGCCGTGCTCGGTCGATGCGCTGTCCTGGTGGCCAACGACTCCGGGCCGCAGCACCTGGCCCGTGCCGTGGGACCCGCCACCGTCGGGCTGTACTGGTGCGGCAACGCGATCAACGCGGCATCGACCGTCCGGACCCGCCACCGGCCGCTGCTGAGCTGGACCGTGCACTGCCCGGTCTGCGGCACCGACACCAGCACCGCCGGTTTCCCGCACCGCCCCGGCAACGGTTGCGCCCACCGCCCGTCGTTCCTCGGTCAGATTCCCGTCGTCGAGGTTCTGGCGGAGGTACTCGACCTCGTCGACCGGACCCACAGCGACACCGAGCGGCAGCCCGCCTGACACGCGCTCGACCCGCGGGGCCGTGGACCACGGGTGCGAACAGAACACCGGACGGAGGAAGGACGACGGGGGAACATGCCCTCGCTGATCGCGTGGGATGCCTGGCGCAAGGCCACGAGGTGGGCGGTGCGACCGGCGGCGATCTCGGCCGCCGGCCGTGCGGCAATGACAACCGGCGCGCGCTCGGCGAGGCAGGCGATCACGTAGCGCGCGACGGCTGTTCCGCGTGACCTGGTCTGCGGCCACCCACTCCGGTGTGCCGAGCAGCGGGATCGCTGTGGTGCGGGGGTCATGATCAGGCTCCGCGGCGAGAATCCACGGGTCCAGGTGTGTGGCGACGGCGTCGAGGTCCCGATCGATCAGCATGCCGGATGCGGTGTCGAGCCCGGGTCTCCAGCCCTCATCGTCGCGGCACCTCGATCCCGCCACCCGCTCGGTCCGCGAGCCGGAGGTGCAGGTCGGCGAGCCCCTCGGCAGCGCCGTCAACGTTCCGGGCGCTCGCGGCACAGCCGAGGCCGTCGCCTCTAGGCCCGCGGGCGGAGCCGGCGGCGGTCGCGTCCCGGCCCCATACCGTGACACCGCCCTGCTCACGCACCCAGGTCCAGAACAAACCGGGTCGACGTCGCCGGCCGCCTGCCAGGCGATCAACAGCTCGGCGACCGCAACGAGGTCGCCGGCGCACCGGGCCGAAATCGCTGGCGTCCCGGACACCGCCCGCCGCGGGGAAGCCGAACAGGGTCGTCACCCCGGTTTGCGAAAGCCGGGCGGAGGTCCAGCCGCGCGGCGTCGGGCGGGACCTCTCGCAAGGTCTTACGGGAACGCCCGGCTGGCGGGCATCGCGTCGGGGCCGGGCGCGGGAGCTGGTGTGGGGGCCCGCCACGCCTAGCCGAGCGCACCGGGCACCTCAGCGCACCGGTAGGACCGCTCGCCCCCCAGCGGGGCATGGACCGACCACTGCGAGCGAATCGAGTTACCGTGACCGTCAGCGACCTTGGTCGTCAGCCGTTCGGGCAACGCAGCTCGGCGGCTACCTCGCTCCCCCAGAGGTCACCATGCCATCCCAAATCGGTCTGGTTCACCCAGTCGCTCCGGTACGAGACGTGGCCCGCGACTTGGGTGTCAGCTGCACACAGATTCTGCGGATCGCCTCGGCTCTCGGGCTACGGGTCAGCTGCCCGTCCAGCGTCGTAACCGTCCGGCAGGCCGAGCAAATCGAGAGCGCCTACCTG
>JAQSWF010000154.1 GCA_029266775.1 Pseudonocardia sp. | reverse complement strand
GAGGAGCAGCGCGCGCCATGCATGCCGCGCGCACCGACCGAAAGTCGCGCGCACCGACCCGAACTCGAGCGCGGATTGCGTTGCGGCACACGCCAAGAGCCGCCCCTGGCGCGTCGTTGACGTCCCTCCCGAGGTGAGGGGGGCGGGCTGTCCCGGCGCGGGCGTCTTACAGGCTCATCTCGCCGGTCAGAGTGTGCAGGTGACCGGGCAGCCGGTTGGAGCGGCTGCCAGGCACCACGTTCCCTCGACGTACCTCGTGTGCACCCAGGACGCGGGCACCCCTGCCCGGTTGCAGCGCGAGTTCGCATGCCGGGCCGGCCGTGTCGTTGAGCTCGACGCGGGCCATCACCCGCTCGGCAGTGGCATCGAGGTCCATGAGGAGACCGCGAATGACCGCGAGGACGAGGGTGGCGAGCTCCGGCCGATCGATGCTCCGCAGACCTTCTTCGAGCGGCCCGAGCCAGTCGGTCGTCGTCATGCGGCGAAAGTCGGGCAACAGCTGCTGCGCCGCGCTGTCCCGCAGCTGCCCGAACATGCGCAGATAGGGCTGCCCTTCCGGACCGGTGATGAAGGTCCAGGCGCTCATCAGCGCGACGGTGTAGGGCTGGTCGGGTCGCACGCGCAGCAGGTCGCCGAAGGTGATGAGCTGGCGTTGCCGCGCGTGCCCGAGGACGGCGCGCAGCAGGGCATCGCGCCATGGACCTCGATGCCACTGCCGACAGCACCCGTACGGATCAGGCGTTCTCCGACTTCCTGAGCACACTCGATCAGCGTCGCCCTAGCAGGTCGTGACCGGCAGCGCACGCAGCATCCGCACGTTGAAGTTCTCCACGTACTGCAGCGGATCGTCAAAGCGGGCCAGCGCCGGGTAACGGGTGAAGAGGGTCTGCAGGGAGATGCGGGCCTCCAGGCGCGCGAGCGGGGCGCCGAGGCAGTAGAGGCAGTAGTGGAAGCCGTGCCCGAGCGCGACGTCCTGGCGCCCGGGCCGGTCCAGGACGAAAACGTCGGGGTCCGCGAACCGCGCCTGGTCGCGGTTGGCCGCGGCGAGCACCAGCAACACGGCGTCGCCCGCGCGCACCGTGCGCTCCCCGATCACGGTGTTCCCGCGGGCCTTGCGCCGGATGAACTGGTTTGGAGTGACGAGCCGGAGCAGCTCGTCCACCGTGTCCGGCCACCGGCTTGCGTCCCCGGTCAGCAACTCACGCACGTCGGGCAGATCGATCAACCACACCGCACCGTTGGCGATCAGGCTGCTGCTGTTCTCGTGTCCGGCGATCAGCAGCAGGACGATCTTGGCGAACAGCTCCTCCCTGCTCAACCGATCGTCGGCCTCGCCGGCGACCAGGCGTCCGATCACGTCGTCCTCATCGGCCTGCCGGTGCCGCTCGATGACGGTCGTGACGAAGCCGGACAGGCCCTGCGCTGCGGCGCGGACGGCAACCAGCTCTTCGGCGGACAGGGTGCGGACATCCCGCCCGAACGGGAGCAGGAAGTCGTTGTACCACACCTTGAGCTGTCGCCCCTCCTGCTCGCCGAGAGGGACACCGAGCAGCTCACCCAGCACCGCGACCGGGAGCGGCTCTGCCAGGTCGTGCACCAGGTCCGGACGCGGCCCTGCGGCGTCGAGCAACCGCTCGGTCACCACGCGGATCTCGTCGGCGAGCCGCTCGATCGCCGACGGGACGAAGGCTCGGCTGAGGAGGCGCCGCAACCGTGTGTGCTCCGGCGGATCGGAGAACACCAGGCTCGAATGCACGAACGAGTAGGTCGCCGCAAGGACGTCGGCCGCGTCGTCGGTCGCATCCTGGGCTGAGCCCTCCGGCCCGCCCGCGATCGTCGACGAGAAGGTTGGATCGCGTAGGACGGCCCTCACATCGGCGTCTCGGGTCAACACCCACGCGCCGAGTAGCTCGCTCCAATACACCGGATCGCGCTCACGCAGCTCGGCGTAGGCCGCGTACGGATCGGCAAGCATTGCGGGCCCGAACAGCTCCATGACGAACCTTCCCGCGGGCGGGACGACCAGATGCTGATCCTGGAGATGGTCCCCGATGCGCCGAAGATCGGCTATCCGCATCCGTGCGGCGAGCTAGCATCGGCGCGTGGTCGCGGACACCCCGCTCGAGCCCGATGTCAGAGAACTATTGACCGCTCGCAACATGGCGCACGTCGCGACGTTGATGAGCGACGGCGCGCCTCACGTCTCGCCGGTGTGGATCGAGGTGCTCGAGGACGATCGATTGGCGATCTTCTCGACCGAGGCCACTGTGAAAACTCGCAATCTGCGGCGCGATCCGCGCATCGCGATGTCGGTCGCCGACGAACACAACCCGTACCGCTCGGTCATCATCCGCGGCCAGGTGGTCGAGGAGCTCGGCGGCGAGCGCGCGATGAGGATCGTGGACCGCATGAGCCAGCGGTACGTCGGTATGGACTACCCGGTTCGCACGTCGATCGTGATGGTGATCAAGCCCGAACGCGTACGCCTGCAGGATCTCGAGGCCGTTCCGTAGCACGCGACCGCGGCACGCGGGGACGGGTCGCGTCCCTCATGACGTGGTGGCCCCGGCCGGTATGGCGGCGGGCGGCGGCGGAGGGTCGCTGCGCACGACGGACGGGGAGTTCGGCTCTCCCATCTTCAGCGAGGCCACCGAGGTGAGGACCGATACGAACGCGGCCATGAGGGCGGTCGACAGCGCGGTTTTCCAATCGGTCGAGAACAGGCCGACACCGCTGACGACGAGAACACCGGCGAGCGTCTCGGCGAAGACCTTGACCGCGCGCTCGGCGGTGAGCTTCCAGAACTGGCGTGTGAACATCGCGGGCTCCTCGGGCCGTTCACTCCGGGCCCGGTGTGGGCCTCCGTCGAGCACCCGTTCACGATCGCGCCCGGGATCGATCGGATCGATGGTGTCCACCCGAGGCGGGCAGGAGCGAGCCCGCCACGCTCTCGGGGGTTGACCCCCGGCCTGCCCGTCAGGTCGACGGCTTGAGCTTCGCGTCGATCTCGTCGCGGTGGAAGGCCAACGGCGTGGTCGGGAAGCCGAACTCGTCCTTGTGCAAGGTCGCGGACCCGCACCAGCCGCACCGGCCCGACGCGTCGAGCACGGCACGCCGCTCGAGCTCCGCCCGCCGGTCCCCGGACGTGACGGCCTTCGGCGGCGTCGAGCCCCGCACCGCGTTCGCGTTCCGGGCGGAGATGCGCTGGTAGAGCCACCACGCGCCGACGGGCACCGCGACGAGCACGGCGACGCCGATCAGCCACTGCACGAGCCCGAGCACGACGCCGATCGCCAGGCCGGCCAGCACGAGCACGCCGACGATCTGCGCCACCCGCAGCACCACCCTCGACATCGCGGTGTCCCTTCGCGTGCCCGGTTTCCGTCCGCGGCCAACCGTACCCGTGAGACAGCCGACGACGGGCTTGCCTGTTCGCGCCTCAGCGCATCGGCGAATCTCGACCGGTCCCCCTGCCGGCCAGAACCGCGGGCCGGCAGCCGCGCAGGGAGCTGAGCACGGCGATCCCCTCGGCCCGATCGAGATCGGTAAGGTGCAGCACCCGCTCGGACAGCCTGCCCAGATCGAGGAGGCGGGCGCGCTCGACGCCCGGCAGGCAGCCGGACGACAGCGGCGGTGTCCACCATCGGCCCTCGAGTCGGACCGCGAGGTTCGCCCTGGTGACCTCGGTCAGCTCCGCCCGCTCGTTGATCATGACGACCTCGTCGACGTCACCGTGTCGATGGCGGCGGCGATCGTAGGGCGCGCGCAGGCTGGTCTTGTGGAACAGCCAGCGACACCGCGAGTCGACCGCTTCGGTGTCGACCGCGAGGGAGACCAAGCCCGTCGACGTGGACGGCAGGTTCCCCACGTCGACGGCGACGGCCCCGTCGCGACACAGGCGGAGCCGGACGCGCGACGGCCCGCACCCGACCAACCGTGTGCTCAGTGCCTCCGTGATCGTCGACGGGTCGAACCGGAAACCCCAGTACTCGGCGGAGTCCGCCAGGCGCCGCAGGTGCCGGTCCCGGTTGCGCAGCCCGCGGTCAGGCGAGTACCGCATGGTCTCGAGGAGCTCGAAATCCTCGTGGCGGTGATGGAGGACGGCGGTCTTTGCGACGACCTCCGCGTGCTCCGCCTCGGCGTTCGAGCTCCAGGTGATGCCGCCGCCGACGCCGTACACGGCCTCGCCGGAGTCGCGGTCGACCACTGCCGTGCGGATCGCCACGTTGAACCGGGCACGCACCGGCGTGGCAGGGGGGCCGACGATGCCGATCGCGCCGCAGTACACCCCGCGCGGCGTCATCTCCAACTCGCGGATCAGAGCCATGGTGCTGGCCTTTGGAGCACCCGTGACCGACCCGGAGGGGAACAGCGCCCGGAACAGCTCCCCCAGCCCGACACCGGACCGCAGTCTGGCCGTGACGTCGGAGGTCAGCTGGAAGACGGTCTCGTACCGTTCGACCCTGCACAGCGCCGGAACACGCACCCCGCCGACGTCGGCCACGCGCGCCACGTCGTTGCGGACCAGGTCGACGATCATCACGTTCTCCGCGCGCTCCTTCGCGCTGGTGCGCAGCGTCGCCGCCCGCCGCCGGTCCTCGGCCAGGTCCCGCCCGCGCCGGGCGGTGCCCTTCATCGGGCGCAGCAGCAGCTCGTCCCCGCTGCGGGAGAAGAACAACTCCGGGCTGGCGCTCACGATCACGAACCGGCCGAGGTCCAGGTAGGCGTTGTACGCGCCGCGTTGGCCGAGTGCGAGGTCGCGATACAGCGAGAGCGGGTCGCCATCGACGTGCCCCCGCATGCGGACGGTGAGGTTGCACTGGTACGTGTCGCCACACGCGATCCGCTCCCGCACCCGGGTCACGTCCGCATGGTGCTGAGCCGACGTCCAGCCCGGCTCCCAGCGCGCCTCGTAGGCGGAGGGAGGGCCGTCCTCGGCGACTCCCGGCACGGGCCCGGTGCTGGTGAACGCCGCCGCGGCGCGCGGTCCCGCCGCGTCCAACGGCCGTGTCCGGATCGGTACGTCGCTGAGCCCGAACCAGACGAGGGGTAGCCCGTCTGCAGGAGCCGCGCGCACAGCGAGGCTCGGGTCCAGACCGCTCGCCGCCTCGTAGGCCACGTAGCCGAACGCCCACCGGCCGGCGTTGCAGGCCCTCTCGACCTCGTCGAGAACCGGGACGACGTCCTCGGCCCGGTCCGCGAGGAGCTCGCGATCAACGGTCGGGAACGTGATGGCGTCGCCGGCCTGCAGGTCGTCGAACCGCGCCCACGGACCGGCCGTCACCGCCCCATCCTCCCCCGTCGGGCAGATCGGGCAAGGACGCGGCATCGCGGACAGTCCTCGTCCGCAACGGCAGTGCAGGTGAAGCTGCCTACGCGGCGAGCAAGGCCGCGGTGGAGCAGATCAGCCGTGTGGCCTCCCGCGAGCTCGGGTCACGAGGAATCACCGTCAACGTCGTCTCGCCGGGGCCCGTCGACACCGAGCTGCTGCGGCATGGCGCCTCGCCCGAGTCGATCGCCGGAGCGGCCGCCATGACCGCGCTCGGACGCATCGGCCGGCCCCCCGACATTGCGGACCTCGTGGCGCTGCTCGCCCGATCGGAGGGACGGTGGATCGCCGGGCAGAACCTGCGAGCCGACGGGGGCCTCATCTGATCCCGGCGCGACGGTTCAGCCGACCGCCGCGACCACCTCGTCGAGGACACCGCGCCGCACGTCGCCGACGAGGTCGGCGAGCTGCTCGACGCTCATCTGGATGCGCTGTCCGAAGTCGTCGGTGATGACGATCCGGCGTTCGGGGGCAGCGGCGTCGTCGACGTAGAGCTCCGGACACCCACAGCTGCACTGTCCGCAGAACGCGGCGACGTGACGCAGGGAGGGGTGCTGCATGGAGGGTCCCTTCTCAGGCTCGTCGGACGCGTTCAGTAAACGACGGCTGCGTGCCGCCGTCAGCCCGTTGACACGGTTTGATTTCCGCGATGTCCGGCGGCACGACGACGTGAACGCTCGTCAGCGCGCGGCGCTCGGCGCTAGGGTCTGGACACTCGCGTCAGGGCGTCGAGCGACGGTGGGTTCCGACGGAGGTGGCAGCGATGGCCGAGCACTTCCACCCGCTGGGCAAGCAGCCATCCGCGGAGACCGTGGCGGTGGTTGAGGCCGCGCGCAAGTCGCTCCCGTTCGCCGACCTGCGCGATGTCGAGGAGGCCCGTAAGGGGTCATCGCGGCGCCGGAGTACCGGCAGATCATGGCCGAG
This sequence comes from Pseudonocardia sp., assembly GCA_029266775.1. Taxonomy (GTDB): domain Bacteria; phylum Actinomycetota; class Actinomycetes; order Mycobacteriales; family Pseudonocardiaceae; genus Pseudonocardia. The sequence continues at coordinate 1,485 of JAQSWF010000154.1, read as the reverse complement.
GCCGGGCACGTGGCATGGGACATAGGAAGCTACGACTTTCTGCTTGATGGGCAGGACTTCGACAGCATCCATCCGTCTCTGCAGCGGCAGGCGATGCTGAACATGGAGTACGGCCTCTACGAGGTCGTCGCCGATCGGATCTACCAGGTGCGCGGGTTCGATCTCGCCAACATCAGCTTCGTCAAGTCCGACACCGGGTGGATCGTGTTCGACCCGCTGACGGCGAAGGAAACCGCCGCGGCCGCGCTGGCCCTGCTCGAGGAGCACGTGGGACGTCGTCCGGTGGTGGCGGTGGTGTACTCCCACTCGCATGCCGACCACTTCGCCGGCGTGCGCGGTGTCGTGGACGAGGCGGACGTCCGGGCAGGCGAGGTCCAGATCATCGCCCCGGTCGGGTTCCTCGAGCACGCGGTCGCGGAGAACGTCTACGCCGGCAACGCCATGAATCGGCGTCTGTTCTACCAATACGGCTCGCTGCTGACCCGTAGCCCGTTCGGACATGTTGATCAGGCGATCGGCAAGGGTGTCGCCGCGGGAAGCGTCGGTCTGATCGCTCCGACGATCCTGATCGAGGACGACATCCAGGAGCTGGTCGTCGACGGCGTCCGGATGGTGTTCCAGAACACCCCGGGGACCGAGGCGCCGGCGGAGATGAACACGTGGTTCCCCGAGTGGCGGGCGTTCTGGGCGGCGGAAAACATCGTCAACACCATCCACAACATCTACACGCTGCGCGGGGCGCTTGTGCGTGATGCTCTCGAGTGGTCACGCCAGATCAATAAGGCGCTGTACCTTTTCGGCCGCGAGGCCGAGGTCATGTTCGCGTCACACTCGTGGCCACGCTGGGGCAACGCCCGGATTCAGGAGGTCATGCGCGCCCAGCGCGACGCCTACGCCCATCTGAACAACGCAGTTCTCCACCTGGCGAACCGGGGCGTGACGATCAACGAGATCCACAACGCCTATCAGGTGCCCGACAGCCTTGCCCAGCATTGGGTGGCGCGCAGCTACCACGGCTCGGTCGAGCACAACTCCCGGGCCGTGATCAACCGTTACCTCGGCTACTGGGACGGCAATCCGGCGACACTGATCCCGCTCTCACCACGCGACTCCGCCCCGCTGTACGTGGAGATGATGGGCGGCGCCGAGCCGATCCTCGCTCGCGGGCGCGACCTCATCGCCCAGGGCGCCTATCTACTGGCGACCGAGATCCTCAACAAGCTGGTCTACGCACAGCCGGACAACATCGAGGCCCGACAGCTCCTGGCAGATGCGTTCGAGCAGGTGGGGTACCAGCAGGATAGCGCCAGCCTTTGCAACAGCTTCCTGGCCGCCGCGCTGGCGCTGCGCTCCGGAATACCGTCGGGTGCGGCGCCCAAGAGCGCCGGGCCGGACTTGATCCGCGCGCTGAGCACCGGTCAGTTCCTGGATTTCCTCGGCATCCGTCTCGACCCCGCCAAAGCCGCCGAAGCCAGCTTCACCATC
>JAQSWF010000153.1 GCA_029266775.1 Pseudonocardia sp. | reverse complement strand
GCCCAGAGGTGCAAGGCGGGGTCATATCGGGACCAGACGTAATCCAGCGCGTGTTCGATGCGACGCCGGTCCGGGACGGCGGCGCCGGCGAGCGCCCGCACCACCCATGTTGAGGTAAAGCGGTGGAACGCTAAATCCTCGCGATGGTCCGCATCGAGGTCGCGGCGGATTATCTCTGTCGTGCCGTTGAGGTCCTCCGCATCGGCGATCCATCGCTCCGCAGCAGCCACATCATCGCCGACGAGCTCCTCTGGCGCGGTTCGGAGCACAGTGAGGGCCTGCGCGGTGTGGAATACGGACGGGGTCAGCAGCGGCTGGTCGCGGTGCAGTCGCTTCTCCGGCCACAGAGGAACCCCGTTGATAGGTACCCGGCAGCCAAGCAAGGCGCGGACGAGCGTGGCGGTGAGGTCCGCGTCCGGGGCGACGCGGAGTAGCGGCGCCAGCGCTATGGACAGGATGGACGGGCGCGCGAGCGTGGTCTCGTCGACGAGGTCACCAACCATCCGCAGGACGTCGTCGACCTTGATACCGACGCCGGCCCGCAGCAGCGCGTCGATCGTAGCCGCCGTGGCCTCCATTCGTGGCGCCGTCTGGGAACGGGCACGTCATCCGATGCGCCGGCCACTGCCGTCATGCACGGCACGGTCGAGCACCCACCTGGCAACTGCCGGCGTTCGGTCGTCCGGGCCACCGAGCATCGCAAGGATCTTGAGCCCGTAAGCGGTCGACACCACGCTCGGCGGCTCGTCCGACGGGACGAGGTTGTGCCGCCACCCGGTCGGCTGGCCGAGTTCATCGATGCAGAGCTGATCGAGCAACGCGCGCCGGGAGCCGGCCAGGACCTGCAGTAGTGAGCTCTCCCTGCCTGTCGATTCCAGCTCGGCGCCATCCACGGGCCGCAGGCGCGGGGTTGGTCGGATCTGCTCCGCCGCGGCGATCAGCTCGCCGTTGGCACCGAGCAGGCGGTCGAGCTCGTGCACCCGCTCCCCCTTCGGCAGGTGGCGGCCGGTCTCCCACTGCGTGAAGGTCGCCCGGCTCACGCCCACTCTGCTGGCAACCTTCCCTTGGGTCAGCTTGGCTCGCTCCCGGAGCCGCTTCAGCCACAGCTTAGAAGGATTGCCCAGCTGGACCTGCCGTTCCAGCGACTGGCGATCGCGCACGAGTTGAACCGGAGCGGCCCGGTCAGCGCGCTCGTGCCGCTGCTCGCCGACGGCCCCCGGGTCTGCACGGACGAGCTGGCCAGAGCTCTAGTCGGGCCGCTACCTCCGCACCCAGGGCTTGCGCAAGCAGCGCAGGTCGTCGGCTCGCTCGTCGGAGCCGCGACGGCAACGGCCACATCGGCACTGGACCTGCTCCTCGACCCGATCATCTTCGGTGTCGTGGCCCCGTCATCGCCTGCCCACGGCGACCTGAGCCTGTGGTATCCGCTAGTCGCCTGGCGGTGGTAGCGGTGTTCCGCGAGCGCAAGACGTCGACTGCGCGAGCCCCGTTGTCACGTCGCAGCCGGCGCTGGCTGTGGACGGTGACGGTGCTCGACGTGACCGCAGTGGCGTGGATGCTCGCGGCCGGGGACTGGTTTGACACAACATCGCGTGTCACGTCGGTCGTGACCCTCGGCGGCCATCACCTGATCGTGCTGTGGCTCGCCGTCGTCGGGTTCGCGGTCCTCGCTAGTGCCGCCGTGCTGACCGGCGGTTTCGCCGAGGCCGATCAGCTCGAGTGGGTGCTGCTCGCGACCGGTTGCGCCGTATCGGTGGTCGCTCTCGGCGGAGCGCTGTCGGTGGTCGCACTCGTGGTTGGCGTCACCTGCCTGATCGCCCTGCTCGGCCGAACTCTGCGATAGCCAGGCGCCGCGCTAGTCATCACGGGAAGGCCAATCTCGGCGCGCGAGGCGGTTGGTCGGCTCGCCGCTCCGCGCCGCCCGCCGAGTGCTGCTCCGCTTCTGATGACCCGGATCCCCCATTGCAGGAAGGCCACTTTCCTGCAACCAGGTTGCGTGAACGTGGCTTTCCTGCAACCCCCGACCGATGCGGCGACAACACCTGCACCGCAACGCATGCCGTCGGGCACGAGCTGTGGTGGAGTGTCGGTCGTGCCGTGTAACCGCAACCGGCCATCGGCCCGGCGCGCCGGGTGGGCGATGTCGTGATCAGCCGGCGCAGCCTGCTGCGCGGCGGTGCGGCCGGCCTCGGGGCCCTCGTCGTGGGAGAACGGCTGACGGGCTGCTCGGCGCGACCGCAGGACCCGTTCACCCTCGGTGTCGCGTCCGGGGACCCGAGCCCGTCCGGGGTTGTCCTCTGGACCCGGCTGGCTCCGGACCCGCTGGCCGCCGACGGGCTGGCCGGCATGGGGCCGGGCCCGGTCGACGTGGACTGGGAGCTGGCCCTCGACGAGTCTTTCAGCCGGGTGCACCGGCGGGGCACGGAGGCCGCCGTCCGCGAGCGGGGGCACAGCGTGCACGTCGAACTCGACGGGCTCGAGCCGGGTCGCGAGTACTTCTACCGGTTCCGCACGGGCTCGTACCTGTCGCCGGCCGGCCGCACGCGCACGGCCCCGGAACCCGCGCGCCCGACCGGCCCCCTGACCCTCTGCGCCGCGTCCTGCGCCCAGTACGAGCACGGCTACTTCACCGCGTACCGCCACCTCGCCGACGAGCACCCCGACCTGGTCCTCCACCTCGGCGACTACCGCTACGAACACGCCGCGGACACCTATCGCGCGGACAGCGGCAACGTCCGCAGCCACGTCGGACCCGAGACCGTCACCCTCGCCCACTGCCGCCAGCGGTACGCCCAGTACAAGACGGACCCGGACTTGCAGGCCGCGCACGCGGTGGCCCCGTGGCTGGTGGTGTGGGACGACCACGAGCTGGACAACAACTGGGCCGACGAGTCTCCGGAGCGTCCGCAGCCGGACTTCCTCGCGCGGCGGGCGGCGGCGTTCCAGGCGTACTACGAGAACATGCCGCTGCGCCGGGCCGCCGCTCCGCAGGGCATCGACATGCGGCTCTACCGGCGGGTCGACTGGGGTGACCTGGCCAGCTTCTTCCTGCTCGACACCCGCCAGTACCGCAGCGACCAGACGTGCGACCGCGCCGACGCCGCCTGTCCGCAGCGGACCGATCCGAGCCGGTCGATCCTCGGCGGCGAGCAGGAGGCGTGGCTGCGCGAGGGGCTCGCCGGCTCCACGACGCGCTGGCAGGTGCTGGGCCAGCAGGTGTTCTTCTCCCAGCTCGACCTGCTGCCCGGCCCCGCGCAGGGCTTCAGCGGGGACTCGTGGGACGGCTACGTCGCCAGCCGGGACCGCGTCGTCGCGGCATTGCGCGACGCCGGAACAGGCAGCGGTGTCGAGCTCGATCACGTCGGAGGGGGACGGGTCGGACGCCGACCCGCGGACGGCCCGGCTCCGGGACGAGAACCCGCACGTCCGCTTCTTCAGCAATCGCCGCGGCTACCTCCGGGCGCAGGTGAACGACAGCGCGATGCGCGCTGACTTACGCGTCGTGCCGTACGTCTCCCGGCCTGGCGCGCCGGTGGAAACCACCGCTTCCTTCGTTATCGAGAACGGTCGCCCCGCGCTGGAGCGCGGCTGATTCCGTGCTCGCCGGTCCCCGCCCTCGCCATCGCTGGAAAGCCACGTTCATGCAACCTGGTTGCGTGAAGGTGGCTTTCCTGCAACGTCAGTCCGGCACCACCGGGTTCTCCGCTGCGGCGGAGAAGTCCGCTGCCGTTCCTGTGCGCGCCACGCGAATCGGCTCACCCGCGGTCAGCGTCACCGGCAGGCCACCGACCACCAGCTCCTCCTGCTCCCCGGGTGGGCCACCGAGCTCGAGCTCGACGTTTTCCCGGTCGACGGAAACCCGGATCGGGCGACCGCGCCAGCGCAGACGGAACCTAATGCCCTCCCAGTCGTCGGGCAGCCACGGGTTGAGTGTCACGCGGCCACCGAGGATGCGCAGGCCCCCGAACCCGGACACGAGGATCTGCCAGGTACCGCCGGCCGAGGCGATGTGCATGCCCTCGCCGGTGTTGCCCTGGTTGTCGGTGAGGTCGACCAGCGCCGACCGCTCGAAGTACTGCACGGCCTGCCTCGTGTCGCCGACCTCGATGCCGATGATCGCGTGGATGGACGGGCTCAGCGACGACTTGTGCAGCGTCCGCGCCTCGTAGTAGTCGAAGTTCGCCTTCTTGACCTCGGCGTCGAACTCGTCGGGCAGCAGGTAGATCATCATGACCACGTCGGGCTGCTTGAGCAGCTTCGTGGTCTCGCAGTTGAAGTGGTGGTAGCCCGGCGGGTACTTCGGCATGTTGTTCTCATCCCACTCCACGATGGGCACGTCGTCGCGCTCGAAGTAGCCGGTGAACTGCTCGATCACGTCGCCCTCGCGGCGGGCCCCGACGAGGCCGTCCGCGACCTCCTGCCAGCGGTCCCGCTCCTCTGGCTTGAGGCCGATCCTGGCCTCGATCGCCGCCAGCGTGTCGGAGTGCCGCTCGCGCAGCTCGTCGTAGAGGCCGACGGCCTGGAGCAGGTGCCATTGCGCCAGCCTGTTGGTGAACGCGTTGTTGTCGATGTGCGAGTGGAACTCGTCCGGGCCCATGACCTGGCGCAGCTCGTACCCGCCGCCATCCTCCGCCGGGTCCACGCGGTTCACCCAGAACCGGCTCGTCTCGAACAGCACCTCCGCGCCGAAGTCCCGCAGGAACGCGCGGTCCCCGGTCGCCTCGACGTAGCGGAACATCCCGTAAGCGACGTCGGCGGAGACGTGCACCTCCTCCTCGCGTGTCCAGAACCGGTTGGCGCCGTCGGTGGTGAACATCGGGCACTCCTCGCGCCCGGTGTCGGCGGACTCCCAGGCGTAGCGCGCTCCCCGCGTGCCGTACTCCCGAGAGTTAGCCCGCGCGCCGTCTAATGTGTGGTGGCGGTAGCGCAGCAGCGCCCTGGCGGTGTCGGGCTGGGTGAGGATGAAGAACGGAAGCATGAAGATCTCGGTGTCCCAGAACACGTGCCCCCGGTAGCCCTCGCCGGAGAGCGACTTCGCGCCGATGTTGACCGTCGGGTCGTCCGGGTTGGCCGCGATCAGCAGGTGGTAGAGACTGAACCGCAGCGCCTGGGTGTAGCGGATGTTGCCGACGACCTCGCAGTCGCAGTCCTCCCAGAGGCGTGCCCACGCCTCACGGCTCCCCGCGACGATCGCGTCGAACCCGCCGGCGCCGCCGTGCTCGGCCAGCGCGGCGCGGCACCGCTCGAGTAGCGAGCTCGTGACGTCAGCGTCGACGTCGCGCGACGTGCAGATCGCGACGACCTTGTCCATCCGCACGGTCTCGCCGGCCGCTGCCTGATGAACGGTCTCCTGGATGATCCGCTCGTTGCGCTGCTCGACGAACCGCTGCAGCGGCGCGGGGTCGAACGTGATTGCGGCCAAGTAGCCCACGTGCACGCTGCTGTCGATCGTGCGCATCTCGAGGTACAGCGCGCCGTCGTCGTCGGCGCGGTCGACCTCCTCCAGGTGCTTGGCGCGGGCCCACTTCTCCCATCGGGTCTTCGGCGGGAACACCGTGCCCTCGGGGTAGAGCGGCAGCCGTTCGAGGTTGCGTCGGTCGCCGTCGATCCCGGTCTCGACGCGGATCTCCGACGTGTGGTTCTCCGGGGTGATCTCGACGCGCAGCGCGCAGATCCTGCGGTCCGCCATGCTCGCGCAGCGCTGCGTCCACAGGCGCGTCCGGCGGCCGTCGGCGTCCTCGAAGACGGTGGTCCGGGTCAGCAGGCCGTCGCGCAGGTCCAGGGTGCGCTCGTGGCTGACGACCCTGCACGTGTCCACGTCGAGCCGGACCCCGTCAACGAACACGGCCGTGTCCAGCCAGTCCGGGGCGTTCACCAGGTCGATCACCGGTACGTCGTGGCTGTCGTACACCCCGTTCAGAAACGTGCCGGACAGCTGCCCGAGGTGGCCCTCCTCCAAGCTTGCGCGGGTGCCGAGCCGGCCGTTGCCGACGGTGAACAGCGTCTCGTAGAAGTTCGCGCGTGCCACGTCGAACCCCGACTGCTCGACCAGCCAGGAGTCACTCACGATGAGTCCACCTTTCGTGGCGTGGGATTCACCCGTCGTCGCCGTAGGTGCGGGCGATCTGCTTGTTCGTCTCGGCGAGCGGGAGATAGACGTTGAGCGCCGAGCCCGTGCAGCGCTGCGCGCCCATGGCGTTGCCGTACTGGGCTGCGCGCACGACGTCGCGGTCCTGCAGGTAGCCGAACGCCATGCCGGCGGCGAAGGAGTCGCCGGCGCCCGTGGTGTCGACGACGTGCTCGACTGGGATCCTGGGCACGATCCGCTCGACCAGGCCGCCCGCCTCGTCGAGGCGGTAGACCACGCATCCCCGCTCGTCCAGCGTCACGCAGAGCGCTTGGACGCCGTGGCGCAGGCAGTGCTCCGCGAACTCGGGCAGCAGCTCGGTCGAGATCGGCGCGCCCGCGTCGTGGTGCTCGAGGGCGATGCGCGACGGGAACCAGCTGCAGCCCGCCTCCTCGAGGTTCATCTTGAGGATGTCGACGTGCGGCAGCCACTCGTCGCGCTCGACCCACAGGCGCCGCCTGCGCTCCCCGCCGATGACCAGCGTGCTCGTGGGGCCGTGCGCGTCGAGCAGGACGGTGCCGTCGCTGTGGCTCTTGATGTAGGCCAGCGTCGCCTGCCCCACCTCGTAGTCCGTGATCGGCACGCACACGAACGAATCGGCGTGCAGCGCGAACTCGACGTCCGCCGGCGTGATCGGGGCCATGAACCCGGTCTGCTGCTCGATCCTCGTGTTCTGGTCGACGTAGGTGAGCTCGACGACGGCGCCGTGATCGGTCGTGGAGCGGATCCCGGTGAGGTCGACGTTCGGGAACTGGGAGAGCAGCTGCTTGATCGGCTCCTCGTCGTCGCGGCGGACGTGCACGATCGGGTAGATGCGGTCGTCGGCGTCGAGCAACGCGGACAGCGCGGCGACGGTGTAGAGGGCGCAGCCGTACTTCTCGAAGACCTCGCCGCGGTGGGTGGTGATCCGGTCGCGAGGGATGGGCCCGAGCACCGCGACGCTGCGACCTCCGGACACGGGCGCCTTCCTCTCCTCGACGACGAGACACCGCGGACCTCGTCCGCGGCGGATCGCGACGCTACGCCGCGCCCCGCGTCGCGCCTACGGGCTCTGCCACGGATCGGAAGGCGGTCGGGGGCCCCCGTTGACCATGCCGTCGTCGGAGCGGCCCCGCAGCGCCGAACGCACGGGCGGCCATGCCGCCGACGCCGGATGTGACCTGTGGCAAGCTGACCCGATGCGCCGGGAGGTTGCTACACGCCGGCCGGGGACGTCCGCATCGCCTACCAGGTGCTCGGCGCGGACGGCCCGGACCTCGTGTTCGTGCCCGGGTTCGTCTCCCATCTCGACCTCGCCTGGGAGGAGCCGTCGCTCGCCCTGTTCCTGCGCAGCCTCGGCACGTTCAGCAGGGTGATCTAGTTCGACAAGCGGGGCACGGGTCTGTCCGACCCCGCTTCCGGGCCCGCCGACATGGCGCAGGCCGTCGCGGATGTCCGTGCGGTCATGCGGGCCGCGGGTGCGCAGCAGGCGACGGTCTTCGGCGTCGCCGTCGGGGCTGCCATCGCGATGTCCTTCGCGCTGCGCCACCCGGAGCACACGCGGTCGCTCGTGCTGTGGGCGGCGCACGGCCGGCTGCTGCGCGCCCCCGACTACCCGGCCGGGTGGAGCGAGGAGTTCTACGCCGGGGTCGTCGCCGGCGTCGACCGGCACTGGGCGCAGGGCCACGGCATCGACGCGATGAACCCGAGCCTGGCCGGGGACGAGCGCTACCGGGACTGGTGGGTACGCCACGCGCGAGCCGCGGCGAGCCCGGCCGAGGCGAGAGCGCTGTTCGAGCTGTGCGCGGTGACGGACCTGCGTGCGGCGCTGCCCGACTTCGCCGCGCCGACGCTGCTGCTGCACCACCTCGACGACCCGTGGCTGTCGGTCGAACACTCCCGCTACGTGGCGCAGCGGATTCCCGGGGCGACGCTCGTCGAGCTGCCCGGGGTGGACCACTGGCCGTGGATCGGTGACGCCGGAACGGTTCTGACGGAGATCGAGGCGTTCGTGACCGGTGCCCGACCGTCACGCCGGGGCCGGGTGCGGCGGGGTCCGCAGGCGCTGACCCGGCGGGAGCGCGAGGTCGCCGCGCTCGCCACGGAGGGGCTCAGCGCCCCGGACATCGCGCGCCGGCTCGTGATCAGCGAACGCACCGCGGAGAGCCACATCGCCAACGTCTACGCCAAACTCGGGCTGTCGTCGCGCCGCGACCTGATGCGTCACGCCGAGCTGCCGACCTAGGAGGGTCCACCTCGGATTCCGTACATGTACGGATGTCCGCGGCAACGCGCCGCCCTACGGTCGCGCCGGTGGACGCGCTCCCGCTCGTGCCGGTCGACGGGGTCCGGATCACCACGTTGGTCGACAACTGCAGCGACATGCTCCTGCCGGACGTCGGCCTGGTACGGCGGTGGGGGCTCGCGGGCACGGGCGGGGCACCGCCGGTCGTGCCCGCGCAGTTCGCCAGCGGTGGCACGGCATGGGACCTGCTGCGCGCCGAGCACGGGTTCTCGGCGCTGGTCGAGATCCACCACGACGGCGCCGCGCGCCGGATCCTGTTCGACGCCGGTGCGAGCCGGGACTGCCTGGTCGACAACCTCGACCGGCTCGGCCTTCCGTGCGACGGGTTCGAGGCCGTGGTGATCAGCCACGGCCACGTGGACCACGTCATGGGGCTGGAGGGGCTGGCCCGCCGGATCGGGCGGCGTCACCTGCTGGTCGTGCTGCACCCCGAGGCCTGGACCCGACGGAGGCTGGTGTCCCCCAGCGGGTCGCTGGAGCTCTCGACGCTGAGCCGCCAAACGGTGGAGGGAGCGGGCTTCGCCGTGGTCGAGGGCAGACGTCCGTCGTTCCTGCTCGACGATCGACTGCTCGTGACCGGCGAGGTCGAGCGCGTCACCGACTTCGAGACCGGCATGCCCCCGGTACACGAGGCGTGGCGGGACGGCGCGTGGCAGCCGGACCGGCTGGTCCACGACGACCAGGCCGTCGTCCTGAACGTGCGGGACCGCGGCCTGGTCATCCTGACCGGGTGCGGGCACGCGGGGATCGTCAACATCATCCGCCAGTCCACCCGGACGACCGGGATCTCGCGGCTGCATGCGATATGCGGTGGCCTGCACCTGCGGAGCGGCCCGGTCGTCGAGCGCATGATCGCCGAGCTCGTGGCCGTGGCCCCGGCCGCGGTCGTCGCTGGACACTGCACCTCGTGGGAGGCGCAACGCGCGCTCGCCTCGGCGCTGCCCGCGGCGTTCCTGCCCAACGCGGTCGGCAGCACGTTCGTCTTCACAGGTTTGCCTGAGGTCCAACCGGAAGGCTCCCGCGCATGACCCAGATGCTGAAGTTCGACACCGTGACCGCTCGCCGGATCGAGTCGGCCTACACCACCGCCGACGTCGTCGCCCAGCGCCGCGAGGTCCTCGACCTGCTCGCCCTGCGTCCCGGCGAGACGGTTGTCGACATCGGCGCCGGTCCGGGGTTCCTCGCCGCGGAGATGGCCGCGGCGGTCGGGGACTCCGGCCGCGTGTACGCGGTGGATCCCAGCGAGAGCATGCGCACGCTCGCCCGTGGCCGGGTCGGCGTGATCGACGTGCGGGACGGTGCGGCCGACGCCCTGCCGCTCCCGGATGCGAGCGTGGACGCCGCCGTCACCACCCAGGTTCTCGAGTACGTCGCGGACCTGCCCGGGGCGCTGGCCGAGCTGCGGCGGGTGCTGCGGCCGGGCGGACGTGTCCTGATCCTCGACACCGACTGGGACTCCATCGTCTGGCACTCCCGCGACGACGACCGGACCCGGCGGGTACTCGCGGCGTGGCAAGATCACCTTGCCGACCCGCACCTGCCGCGGCGGCTCGCCGGAGCACTGGACGCCGCGGGGTTCGCCGTCACGCCGCCGCGGGTGATCGTGCTGCTCAACACCGGCGCGGCCCGCGACACCTTCAGCGCAGGCCTCGTGCCGCTGATTGCGGATTTTGTGACCGGGCGGTGCGGGCTGGGCGCCGACGAGGTCCAGGCGTGGGCCGACGACGTCGCGTCGCTCGGCGACGACACGTTCTTCAGCCTGAACCGCTATGTGTTCCTCGCCAGTGCTCCGGCCTGAATGATGTGCCGCTCACCTCGAGCCACCATCGCGCCGCGCGGTACGGTCGGGCATGCTACGCCGCGCGCGGGGGATCGCCCGGTCCTTGGCGATGTACCACGGGGTTCCCGGCAAGCACCGCCGCATGACGCGCTTCTACGAGGAGTTCCTCGGCCCGGGCGACCTCGGCTTCGACATCGGCGCTCACGCCGGCAATCGGGTCCGGGCCTGGCGGGCGCTGGGGGCGCGAGTCGTGGCGGTCGAGCCCCAGCCGGACTTCCAGCGCCTCCTGCGCCTGCTGTTCGGTCGCGACCCGCAGGTGACGCTCGTCCCGGACGCCCTCGGGGCGCGCCCGGGGACGGCGCGGCTCGGCATCTCGACGGCAACGCCCACCGTCTCGTCGCTGTCCACCGACTGGATGCAGACCGTGGCCACGGACCGCAGCTTCGCGCGCGTGCAGTGGGACCGGACGGTCGAGGTCGCGGTCGTCACGCTGGACGAGCTGATCACACGGTTCGGCGAGCCGGCGTTCTGCAAGATCGACGTCGAAGGATTCGAGCTCGAGGTGCTCCGGGGGCTGTCCCGCCCCCTGCCCGCGCTGTCGTTCGAGTACCTCCCGATGGCCCACGACGCCGCCCTCGCGGTGCTCGACCGCGTCGGGGAGCTCGGTGACTATCGCTACCGGTACTCGGCCATCGAGACCATGCGCTGGGCCGGGGACCGCTGGCTGGACGCGGCCGAGCTGCTCGCGCTGCTCGACCGCGTCCGCCCGCACGGCCGCTCCGGCGACGTCTACGCCCGGCTGCGTTCTCCGACCTAGTGTCCTGCGCCTGAAATTTGGTCAACAAGTGTAGATTGCCCTGGTGGCGCGGACTGGTCGGCCGGTGGCCGAGGTGGTGTTGACCGACGACGAG
>JAQSWF010000152.1 GCA_029266775.1 Pseudonocardia sp. | reverse complement strand
ACGGCGCTGCCAGGGGTACTTGCACGCGGCGTCGAGGGTGGCGCGGGTGAGGTTGAGCCCGGTTCCGTCGACCTTGGGCTCGAGCCGGGTGAGGATCCGGAGCGTCTGCGCATTGCCCTCGAAGCCGCCGCACTCACCGGCGAACTCGTCGAGCGCGGTCTCGCCGTTGTGCCCGAACGGCGGGTGCCCGATGTCGTGGGCGAGGCCGGCCGTGTCGACGACGTCCGGGTCGCAGCCCAGCTCCTCGGCGATGCCGCGGCCGATCTGCGCGACCTCGAGCGAGTGCGTCAGCCGGGTGCGCGGAACCCCGCTGACTTCCGCGCCCTCCCCCGGCCCGACGACCTGCGTCTTGCCGGCCAGGCGCCGCAGCGCGGCGGAGTGCAGCACCCGGGCGCGGTCGCGGGCGAACGGGCTGCGGTGGCCGTTGCCGGCAGCCTTCGGCGGCTCCGGATGGCGGCGGGCGCGGTCCTGCGCGGAGTAGCTCCCGGCGGTGTGGTCCCCGGAACCGGCCACGGTCAGCCCAGGCCGGTGGTCTCGGTCTCCACCGGCGCCCTGGTGATCGTGTAGTACAGCAGCGCCGCGGTCTCGCGGACGATGTAGCGGGCCTGCGTCTCGCGGGTCTGTACCACGGGCCCGCGGCGAGTGGGCGAGGTCCATGCCTCCAGGCCGCTGTCGCGCGCCATCGTGCGGGCCCGCAGGGAATGCCACGGGTCGCTGACGACCAGCGCCGTGACCCATCCGTCCTCCCGGGCACGGGCCGCGACGGCGCGCAGGCTTCCCAGCGTGTCCGTGCCTTCGCCGACGGCGACGACGTCCGCCGCCGGAACTCCCCGGGACAGCAGGTACCGGCGGCCCGCCTCGGCCTCGGTGTAGACGTCCCCGGTCCCGGCGCCGCCGGTGGTGACGATGCGCGGGGCCAGACCGGCGTCGTACAGGGCCTCAGCGTGGCGCAGCCGGGCGGCGAATATCGAGCTGGGCTGCCCGTCGTACTGGGCCGCGCCGAGAACAACGACCACGTCCACGGATCGGCGGTCGTCGGCCCGCGCGACGTACCAGACCCGAACCGCGGTGCCGCCCACCAGGAAGACCGCGACGACCAGCGCGCCGACGAGCACCCGGACCGGCCAACTCGTCCGGCGCGGTGGCCGCTGCGCCGTGCGCGCGTAGTCGGCCGTGTTCATCCGCCGATCCGGCCCTCGGTGCCGACGAGCGCACCGGCCGCTCGGCCGGCTCGTCCGGCGATGACCTGCGCGACGATCGACACCGCCGTCTCCGCCGGTGTCCGGGCGCCCAGGTCGAGGCCGACCGGGCCGTGCAGGACGGTGAGATCGTGGTCGGTCAGGCCCGCGGCACGCAGCCGCTGCCGGCGGGCCGCCTGCGTGTGCCGGGAGCCGAGCGCGCCGACGAACCCGCGGCCACCGCGCAGGCCGTCGAGGAGCACTGCGTCGAAGGCCACGTCGTGGTCCAGCAGCACGAGCACGTCGGCGTCGGAAAAGGCGGCGAGGGCCGTGCGCGCCTCGATGAGGTCTGTGGTCTGGTGCGCGGTCCAGCCGAGGAGCGCCGCCTGCGCGGCGAGGGCGTCGCCGATCGCGCCCGTGCCCACGACCAGCACGGACGGTACCGGCACCCAGAGGTCCAGGAGCAGGTCCGCGTCATCGGCCGCGATCCGCTCGGTGGCCGTGGCACCGCGGCGGAGGCGCGACCGGGCAGTGTCGGCGGCGACCTCGTCACGCTCGGGCGTGCCGAGCGAGCCGTGGACGTCGTCGAGGTCGGGACCGGTGAGGACGAGGGCGGCGCCGTCGACAGTGGCGACGAGGGCGGCGGGCACTCCGCGCTCCAGCGCGCCGCCGAGCGCGGCGGCGTGCCCGGCTGGAAGCGGGTGTGCGAGCAGGGTGGCGCCACCGCTGCAGGCCAGGCCGGCGGCGAGGGCGTCGGGCTCCGCGACGTGCGCCTCCCGCACGATCGCGGACGCGCCCGTCGCCGCGGCGAGGGCGAGCGGCACGGCGGTGCGATCCAGTGCACCGCGCAGCACCTCGCCGGCGATGTCCGCGTCCGGGGCGGCGGCGAGCAGCTGACCGGCCTCGACGGTGCCGAAGCCGTGCCGGTCGAGCACCCGCACCACCCCGAGCGTCGACGCCCCGCCCTCGACCCAACGGCGCAGAGCAGCCCCGAGCTCGCGCGGAGGTGAGGCCACAACCGGGGCCGGCAATCCGGTCGGCGCGGGGGACACGGCCGGCCGGTTCATCACGGAGATCAGGGTAGTCGCGCACACCGAGCTTCGGCCGGGCACATTGAGCGACAGGGTGCCGCCGCAGAGGACCTTCACGCGAGCGAATCGCCCGCCGGCTCGTCCGGACGCCCGACCGCGTCGGGGACCGGTGGGCGGCGCACCAACCACGCGGAGACGACGAGCCCGACGAGGGCAATGGCCGTCGTGGCCAAGAAGGCGGCCGCATACCCGATCGAGGAGGCCTCACGGGCCGGTATCAGGTAGGCCTCGAAGGCCGGGTCGAACTGGGACGGGTGGAGGCCGGTCTGCTCAGCCGCCTCGATGTCGTCGCGCAGCGCCGCGTACTGGGAGTTGGTGAGGTCGGCGAGTGGGCCCCGGTCCACCCGTTGATGCAGCTGACCGGTGTAGGTCGCGTGGAAGACCGCGTAGAGCAGTGCGATGCCGATCGCCCCGCCGCCCTGCTCGGCGGTTGCGGCGACACCGGACGCCTGCCCCTGGTCGGCAGCGGGAATCGAGTCCAAGGAGACCGGGTCGTTGACCGTGAGCACCAGCGCGAGCCCGACGCCGTAGAGCAGGAGGCCGGGCAGGATCGCGGGATAGCTTTCGGTCAGCGCCCCCCAGGCGAGGACGGGGCCGGCGGCGGCGAGCACGCCGAAGCCGACCATGAGCGGAGGGCGTCCGCCGACGCGGTCGTACCACCGCCCGGCCAGCGGGGCCAGCACGATCATCGGCAGGGTCGCCGGCGCCAGCGCGAGGCCGGCCAGCGCGGGACTCATCCCGAGGTTCAGGATCAACAGCAGGGGGAAGATCACGCCGAGACCCATCTCGGCCATCCCGGCCAGGCCCTGGCTGATCGTGGCGCCGAGGTAGTTCCGACGCGTGCGCAGCATCGACAGGCTCATCAACGGGTTGTGCGCCCGGCGCTCGCGCGCCGCGAACGCCACCCCGGCCGCCACCGCCACGGCAACGGGACCCAGCACCTGCCAGGGGGCGACGTCGTCACCTTGGGTCTGCGACAGCCCGAAGACGAGACCGACCAGCGTGACGCACAGCAGCACCGTCCCCGAGAGGTCGATGTGCTGCCGGTCGCGGCGTGGCCCGTCGGCCGCAACGGCGCGTAGGGCCAAATAGCCGCACACCACCGCGAGCGGCACGTTGACCAGCAGCACCGCGCGCCAGCTGGCCGTGGCGAGCACGCCGCCGATCGTCGGTCCCAGAGCTCCGGCCACGGCGGCAGCCCCGCCCATCGTGCCTAGCGCACTCCCCCGTTTTTCCGGGGGGAAGGCTGCGCTGAGCAGGGCGACCGAGCCCGGCAGCATCAACGGCCCGCCTGCCCCCTGGGCGACCCGCGCGAGCAGGAGGAACGGAAAGCTCGGCGCCAGGCCCCCGACGGCCGACGCTCCGGCGAACACCGCCAACCCCGAGCAGGAAGATCCTGCGGCGGCCGAGAAGGTCGCCGAGGCGGCCGCCGAACACGAGCAACCCCGCGAGCGGCAACAGGCTGCCGTTCAGGACCCACTGCACCGCCTGGGACTGGACGCCGAAGCCTGCATGATCGCGGGGAGCGCGAGCGGAACGGCCGTCTGGTCGACCAGGATCATGCTGTTGGCGACGTCATCGCCACCAGCACGAGACGCGCTGTTCCGTTGCCCTGTGCCTGCACCATGTCTCCCCGACCCCGGCTGGGGCAATCGTGCCGCCCTAGCGGCACGGCTGGGCCGGCCTGCAGCGAAGCACCGGCCGTCCGCGCCGGTCAAGGCACCAGGCGGCCGGGCCGGCGTCAGCAGCCGGGCAGCCGCGCGGCCAGGTAGCTCTCGACCTGGTCCAGCGCCACGCGCTCCTGGGCCATGCTGTCGCGCTCGCGGACCGTCACGGCCTGATCGGCGAGGGTGTCGAAGTCGACCGTCACGCAGAACGGCGTGCCGATCTCGTCCTGGCGGCGGTACCGCCGGCCGATCGCCCCGGCGTCGTCGAACTCGACGTTCCAGTGCTTGCGGAGCGCGGCGGCCAGGTCCCGCGCCTTGGGTGAGAGTTCGGCGTTGCGCGAGAGCGGCAGAACCGCTGCCTTCACCGGGGCGAGCCGGCGGTCCAGCCGCAACACGATCCGGGTGTCGACCCCGCCCTTCGCGTTCGGCGCCTGGTCTTCGGCGTACGCCTCGACGAGGAACGCCATCATCGAGCGACCCACTCCGGCGGCCGGCTCGATCACGTAGGGCCGGTAGCGGGTGCCGGTCGCCTGGTCGAAGAACGACAGGTCCGTGCCCGAGTGCGTGCTGTGGGTGGTGAGGTCGAAGTCCGTCCGGTTCGCGACGCCCTCGAGCTCGCCCCACTCCTGACCGGTGAACCCGAAGCGGTACTCGATGTCCACGGTGCGCTTGGAGTAGTGGGAGAGCTTCTCCTTGGGGTGCTCGTAGTGGCGCAGGTTCTCGCGCGCGATGCCGAGATCGACGTACCAGTTCGTGCGCTCGTCGATCCAGTACTGGTGCAGCTCCTCGTCCGTGCCCGGCTCGACGAAGTACTCCATCTCCATCTGCTCGAACTCGCGCGTACGGAAGATGAAGTTGCCCGGCGTGATCTCGTTGCGGAAGCTCTTGCCGACCTGGCCGATACCGAACGGCGGCTTCCGGCGCGCGGTCGTCTGGACGTTGAGGAAGTTGATGAAAATGCCCTGCGCCGTCTCCGGACGCAGGTAATGCATGCCCTCCTCGGACTCCACCGGGCCGAGGAAGGTCTTGAGCATCATGTTGAACTCGCGCGGCGGGGTGAACTGGCCGCGCGTGCCGCAGTTCGGGCAGGGGATGTCGGACAGGTCGTCCTCCGACGCCGCCTTGCCCGTCCGCTCGGTGTACTCCTCGGCGAGCTGGTCCGCGCGGAAGCGCTGGTGGCAGTGCTTGCACTCGACCAGCGGATCGTGGAAGGCGTTCACGTGGCCGGACGCGATCCACACCTGGCGGGGCAGGATCACCGAGCTGTCGAGGCCGACGACGTCGTCACGGCCGGTGACGACGGTCTTCCACCACTGCCGCTTGATGTTCTCCTTGAGCTCGGTGCCCAGGGGCCCGTAGTCCCAGGCGGAGCGCGTCCCACCGTAGATCTCCCCGGACGCGAAGACGAATCCCCGGCGCTTGCACAGCGCGACGATCGTGTCGATCTTTGCGGACGACGGCTTGCTGGCCACTGACGGCACTCCACGGGGTGGGACGGCGGAACATCCCGAGCCTACCGACCTGCCCCGACGAGCCTCGGCACGCCCGTACCGGCGCGTGCGCCGGGGAGGCCTGGCGCATCCGCCCGGGGCGCGGCGCCGTCTGGCGCGCGGCGGGGGCGCGCGCCAGACGAGGCCCGGCGCGTGCAGACCACACGACCAGGACTACGACTCCGCGCGCAGGCTGCGGTGCTGGGTCACCGCACCGGCGGTGCCCTCGGCCAGCACCTCGTACGTCGCCGGCTCGTCCGCGAGCGCCTCGGCCAGCAGCGGCACGACGTGCTCGCGGACCGGGAACGGCGCCAGCGCGCGGCGGTAGGCGTTCACCGACGCGAACCGCACGGTCAACACCCACCGACCCGGGTCGTCGACGGCGCGTCCGGCCACCCCGCCCAGGCAACCGGGCTCGGCGGTGAGCAGCTCCAGCGCGCGAGCTGCCCGAGCCGCGAAGGCGGGGACATCGGCGGGCGGGACCGCAAACCGACAGACGAGCAGCACGCCACACCCTATCCAGCTGTTTCCTGCACATGATTGTCACGTTCGACCTACACTCACGGCGTGACGCAGCCGCCTGCCCCGCCTTCGGCAGCGGTGCTGGACGCCCAAGAGCACGTGGGCCAGATCTGTCCCATGCCGCCCGGGCCCGTCCGCACGTCGCGCACGCTCGCCGGCGCCGGGGACCTGCTCCGCGCACTGGCCGCGCCGGTCCGGATCGCGATCGTGCTGCAGCTGCGGGAGGCGTCGTGCTGCGTCCACGACCTCGTCGACGCCCTCGACGTGCCCCAGCCCCTGATCAGCCAGCACCTGCGGGTGCTCAAGGGGGCCGGCGTCGTGCGCGGTGAGCGGCGGGGGCGGGAGGTCGTCTACTCGCTGGTCGACGACCACCTCGCGCACATCGTCGTCGACGCCGTCACCCACGTCGAGGAGGGCGGATGAACGCGCCGTCCCTGCGCGCGACCCGCCAGCGCGCGGCGGTGTCGGGCCTCCTGAACCGGCTCGCCGACTTCCGCTCCGCGCAAGAGATCCACGAGGAGCTGCGGCGGGTCGGCGAGGGCATCGGGCTGACCACCGTGTACCGGACCCTGCAGGCACTCGCGGACGCCGGCGAAGTCGACGTGCTGCGCACGGGCAGCGGTGAGAGCGTCTACCGCCGCTGCGCCTCCGCGGATCACCACCACCATCTGGTGTGCCGCCGCTGCGGCAGCGCCGTGGAGATCGCGGGGCCGGCGGTGGAGACGTGGACCCAGCGGGTCGCGGACGAGCACGGCTTCACCGACCTCAGCCACACCGTCGAGATCTTCGGCGTGTGCCGGGATTGCGCAGTGACGGTCAACCGTCGTCCTGCCAGGTGAGGATCCGGCCAGTCGTGCCGCCGGAGCGGGCGAACTCGCCGGGGAACACCCGCAGCCGCCACGGCTGCAGCCGCAACACACCCCACCACGGCGACGTCGGGCCGTCCTTCCACTGCGGGATGATGGCCGGGTCGTAGCCCAGCGGCGGCGGCACGGACTTGAAGCGCTCCCAGCCCGCGCGCCGGCTGGCGTCGTCGAGCAGCAGCTCGGCGTGGCACTCGGCGGAGCACGTGTCGTAGGCCTCGGCGCCGTCCCAGTAGGAGCACGAGACGTACGGCGTGCGCTGCAGGTGGGCGCGCTTCAGCGGCGTGACGAGGCTGCCGACCCAGCCGACGAGCGCAGACCCGTTCCACTCCCACAGCGTGTGGACCATCCTGGTGCGGGGCCGGCCGCGGCGGTCCACCGTCGCGAGCGTGCAGTAGACCATCCGGTTCGCCATCTCGACGAAGGCCGGCGCCACCTCGTCCAGCCCGGCCACGGTGGCGTACTCGTCCGACCCCATCGCGCTCCTCCCCTTGGTGCCGATCTTCGTCGCACGTCTCAGAACGAGTCATCCAGGCCCGCGGCGAGACGCTAGCGTCCCCGACGTGACGGACGTGAGCGGCGGCGGAGGCAACGGTGTGACACCGCAGGCGGTGCGCCGGCTCGACGGCAGCGAGGCCGAGCAGCTGGCCGAGCTCGCGGCGACCTTCGAGGACCTGCAGTACACGCTGCGGTGCTGCGAGCACCTGGTCGGCGCCGTCTCGCGGCCGGACGCCGACGCGGCGCTGGTCGAGGCACTCTGGACCGGCGCGCTGATCGCCTACGCCCGGTGCTTCTCGGTGCGGACCAAGGTGCTCACCGAGGCCGATCTGGGCGAACTGCAGCTCGACGGTGACGTGATCGGATTTCACAAGGCCCTGCTGAAGCTGCGCGACTACTACGCCTCACGGCACGTCAACCCGCGCGAGACGTTCACGATCGGCGTCGCGCAGGGTGCCGACGGCAAGGCCACCGGGATCGCGGTGGTCGGCGCCCCGCAGCCGGGGGTGGACGACACGAC
>JAQSWF010000151.1 GCA_029266775.1 Pseudonocardia sp. | reverse complement strand
GACGAAGGCCTCTTGCGGGACCTCGACCCGCCCGATGGTCTTCATCCGCTTCTTGCCCTCCTTCTGCTTCTCCAGCAGCTTGCGCTTGCGGGTGATGTCGCCGCCGTAGCACTTGGCGAGCACGTCCTTGCGGATCGCGCGGATGTTCTCCCGGGCGATGATCCGCGATCCGATGGCCGCCTGGATCGGCACCTCGAATTGCTGGCGCGGGATCAGCTCGCGCAGCTTCGTGGCCATCGTCGTGCCGTAGGAGAACGCCTGCTCCTTGTGCCGGATGGCGGAGAACGCGTCGACCGGCTCGCCCTGCAGCAGAATGTCGACCTTGACCAGGTCTGCCTCCTGCTCGCCTGCCTCCTCGTAGTCCAGCGACGCGTAGCCGCGGGTGCGCGACTTCAGCGCGTCGAAGAAGTCGAAGATGATCTCGGCGAGCGGCATCGTGTAACGCAGCTCGACCCGGCTCTCCGACAGGTAGTCCATGCCGCCGAGCTGCCCGCGCCGGCTCTGGCACAGCTCCATGATCGTCCCGATGAACTCGGACGGGGCGAGGACCGTGACCCGCACAATCGGCTCGAAGACCCTGGCGATCTTGCCTGTCGGCCAATCCGAGGGGTTGGTGACCGTCAGCTCGGTCCCGTCGTCCAGCACGACGCGGTACACGACATTGGGCGCGGTGGAGATGAGGTCCAGGCCCGCCTCGCGCTCGAGTCGGTCTCGGGTGATCTCCAGGTGCAGCAGGCCCAGGAAGCCGCAGCGGAAGCCGAACCCCAGCGCGGCGGACGTCTCCGGCTCGTAGGTCAGGGCCGCGTCGTTGAGCCGCAGCTTGTCCAGCGCCTCGCGCAGGTCCGGGTACTGCGAGCCGTCGACCGGGTAGAGCCCGGAGTACACCATCGGCTGCGGCTCGCGGTAGCCGGACAGCGGTTCGCTCGCACCGTGGCGCTGGCTGGTGACCGTGTCGCCCACCTTCGACTGCCGGACGTCCTTCACGCCGGTGATCAGATAGCCCACCTCGCCGACGCCGAGTCCGACGCTGGGCTTGGGCTCCGGTGACACGATGCCCACCTCGAGCAGCTCGTGCGTGGCGCCGGTGGACATCATGCGGATTCGCTCGCGCGGCGTGATCCGCCCGTCCACGACCCGGATGTAGGTGACGACGCCGCGGTAGGTGTCGTAGACCGAGTCGAAGATCATGGCGCGGGCGGGGGCATCCGCGGCGCCTCGGGGCGGCGGGACGCGGGCGACGACCTCGTCGAGCAGCTCGCGCACGCCCTCGCCGGTCTTGGCGCTGACCCGCAGGACGTCGTCGGGGTCGCACCCGATGACGTGGGCGATTTCGGCGGCGTAGCGGTCGGGGTCGGCGGCGGGCAGGTCGATCTTGTTGAGGACCGGGATGATCACGAGGTCCTTGTCGAGCGCGAGGTAGAGGTTCGCCAGCGTCTGCGCCTCGATCCCCTGGGCGGCATCGACGAGGAGCACCGCGCCCTCGCACGCCTCCAGCGCCCGACTCACCTCGTAGGTGAAGTCGACGTGGCCCGGAGTGTCGATCAGGTGCAGCACGTGGTCCGTGTCTGCGACCCGCCAGGGCAGCCGGACGTTCTGGGCCTTGATGGTGATGCCGCGCTCACGTTCGATGTCCATCCGGTCCAGGTACTGCGCGCGCATCGTGCGTTCGTCGACCACCCCAGTGAGCTGCAGCATGCGGTCGGCCAGCGTCGACTTGCCGTGGTCGATGTGGGCGATCACGCAGAAGTTCCGGATCAGCTCCGGCGGGGTGAACGTCTGGTCGGCGAACGTGGGCAATCGACATCCGTTTCCTGATCGGCCTGATCCGGCGCGAGTCGCGGCCGGGCCGGTCACAGCGATCGGCCCGGACAACTCCCTCCATCGTCCCACGCCGGGCGAACCGGCCACCGGCGCGCCGTGTTTCTCCTGATCATGTATCGGGCAACCAGGCCGAAGGAGGTGCAGCTCACATGACGCAGATCGATCCCGGCACCGATCGCCCCACGCCCGCCGAGGCCCGCACGCTCGTGCGGCAGCGGTTCGGCGGCACCAAGCTCGTGTCCGCGTTCTTCGGCTGGCTCGTCGCAGTGGGCCTGACCGTGCTGCTCGGCGCCCTCGCCGGCGCCGCCTCGCTCGTCGTGGGCGGCCGCACCCTGGGCGTCGGGCCGGCCGTCGCCGTCGCCATCCTGCTGGTCGCGGCCTTCGCAGGCGGCTACGTCACCGGCCGCCTCGCGCGCTTCGACGGCGCCCGCAACGGCTTCCTCTCGTGGGCAATCGGGGTGCTCGTCACGGCCGCACTTGCCGTGGTCGCGGCGTTCCTCGGAGCCCGCGACGCCGCGCTCGCCGGGGTGCCGCTGCCGAGCCTGGTGTCGGCGTTGGAGCAGGTCGGCGGCGCCGAACTCGTCCTGGCCGCCGTGGCCGTGCTCGGCACGCTGGCCGCGGCGGTGATCGGCGGCAAGGCCGGCGAGCAGTTCCACCGCCGCGTCGACCGAGCCGCGGCGGACGCGCTGTAGGGATCCTCTACAGCTCGGCCGGGCCCTCGTGTACCGCCATGCCAAGCTGTGCAGCGACGGCGCCCATCACGTCCTGCACCGCGACCGTGTCCGCCAGCGGCATCACGGCGCTCTCGGGGCGCCCGGCGGCGACGCACGCGGTGACCTCGAGCAGCTCGTGGGAGTAGCCGCCCCCGGTGGCCGGCAGCGTGAACGCCTCCGGGTCCCGGCCCTGGCGGTGCAGCACGATCGTGTCCGGGTGGTGGAAGCGCGGCAGCACGTCGATCCATCCGTCGGTGCCGAAGACCCGCGCCTGCCCGGGCGTCGGCGAGCGGAGTGTCGCCGTGAGCGTGGCGGTGGCGCCGCTGGTGAAGCCCAGCAGAACGGCTTCCTCGAGGTCGACCCCGGTGGCGGAGAGGGTGCCGTAGGCGGTGACGGCCGTCGGCGTCCCGAGCACCATCTGCGCGAAGCTGATCGGATACACCGTCAGGTCAAACAGCGCGCCGCCGCCGAGCCCGGGTTCGACGAACCGGTCGCCGGGGCGCAGCGGGTTGCGCACGCCGAGGTCGGCCTGCACGAAGCGGACATCGCCGACCGCGCCGTCGGCGATCAGCTCCCGCATCCGGACGATCGCCGGCTGGAACCGCGTCCACATCGCCTCCATGGCGAACACACCGGTGCTGGTCGCCATCTCGGCGATCTCGCGCGTTGCCCGTGGCGTCACGGTGAACGCCTTCTCGACGAGGATCGCCTTCCCCGCGCGCAGGGCGGCGAGCGCGATCGCCCGGTGCTGCGGGTGCGGTGTGGCGATGTAGAGCACGTCGACGTCGGGATCACCGAGTATCGCGCGGTAGGAGCCGTGCGCGCGGGGCACGTCGTGCTCGGCCGCGAAGGCCGTGGCGCGCTCGATCGAGCGGGACGCGACGGCGACCGCCTCGGCCTCCGGGACATACGGGAAGTCCTGCACCACCTTGCCCGCGATCCGGCCCGGCCCGACGACTCCCCAGCGCACGGTCATGGTGACGATCCTTGCCGACGCCGTCAGCTCACGGTCAAGCGCACGGCCAAGGTCGCCACCAGCACGGCCACGACCAGCAGGAACACCCGACGGACGAACCCGGAGCCGCGCTCGACCGCGAGGCGGGCCCCGACCACGGCGCCCACCAGGTTCGCCGCGGCGAGTACTGCGCCCAGCCCCAGCAGCACGACCCCGGCGGGCAGGAAGAACACCAGCGCGCCGAGGTTCGTCGCGGTGTTGACGACCTTGGCCGTGGCCGACGCCTGAAGGAACGCGAAGCCGACCAAGCCGACCAGCAGGAACACCAGGAACGACCCGGTGCCCGGGCCGGCAAGCCCGTCGTAGAAGCCGATCGCCGCGCCCCCGACCACCATCACCGCCCGCTGTGCGCGTCGGCCGAAGCGGGGCGCGTGCACGGCGCCGAGCTCGGGGCGCCGCCATGTGTAGATCCCGACGGCGACGAGCGCGACGAGGACGACGGTCGTCAGGACCCGCGACGGCAGCGCGGCGGCAAGCAGCGCCCCGCCGAGCGACCCGACCAAGGCGGCGGCGGCCATCGGGAGGACCTGCCGGAGGTCGAGCGGAACGCGCCGGGCGTAGGTGACGGCGGCCGAGGCGGTGCCGACGACGCTCGCCAGCTTGTTCGTCGCCACCGAGAAGATCGCCTCGCCGCCGGGCAGCACGATGAGCAGCGCGGAGAGCTGCACGAGACCGCCACCGCCGACGATCGCGTCGACCAGACCCGCGAGCAGCGCCGCGGCGCACAGTGCGATCAGCGCGAGCAGGCTCACGTCGCCGAAGCCCGGCCAGTCCAGCGGCTCCGTCAACGCGTCGATCACATGGAGCGAGGGTACGTACCGGGCGCGCTACTCCGCGCTGACCGAACACGGCCGCGACGAACTGCATGATCACGTCGCCGGAGAGGCTGTCGACGACCGTGGCGAAGGCGGTTCCGATGATGAACCCCACTGCCAGGTCGAGCATGTTCCGCCGGCGCCCGCGCCCGCCCCGAGCCCTCGGCCAGCCCGCGCTGGTAACATCGTCAAACGAGCGCCCGGCGTGTCACGACCCTCCCGCCGCCGGTGCCCCAGACGAACCAGCGGCAGGAAGAACTCGAGGCATTCGCGTGGCCAACATCAAGTCCCAGATCAAGCGGGTCAAGACCAACGAGAAGCGCCGGCAGCGCAACAAGTCGGTGCGCTCGTCGGTGCGCACGGCCGTGCGCCGTTTCCGCGAGGCCATCGAGGCCGGCGACACCGGGAAGGCCACCGAGCTCCAGCGCGCGGCCGCCCGGGCCCTGGACAAGGCGGCGAGCAAGGGCGTCATCCACCGCAACCAGGCCGCGAACCGCAAGTCGGCGATGGCCAGGCGGGTCGGCCCGTCCGCATGACGGCTGCCGCGGCTCAACCGCGCGCGGCACACATGCGCAGCACCGCGCGCTCGAGGGCATAGCCCGGGTCGGTCGCGGCGCCCTTGACGTCCGCGTTGGCCTCGGCCGCGGCCTCGACCGCCTCGGCAACCGCCCTGGGCGGCCACGACCGCAGGTGGCGCTGCGTCTCACGGATCTTGCCCGGCGGCAGGCCGACGGTCCCGGCGAGTCGGCTGGGGTCACCCCGCCCCGCCGCGGCGACCTTGACCAGCGATCGCATCGCGCCGGCGAGCGCGTCGGCCACCAGCACGGGCGCCACGCCCGTCGTCAGCGCCCAGCGCAGCGCCTCCAGGGCCCCGGCACGGTCACCTGCCACCACCTTGTCGGCGACCGCGAAGCCCGACGCATCCGCACGGCCGCGGTGGAAGCGCCGGACCGTCTCGGCGTCGACGCTTCCGGCCGAGTCCGCCACCAGCTGGCCGGCGGCAGCAGCGAGCTCCCGCAGGTCCGTTCCGACGGCGTCGACGAGCGCCTCGACGGCCTCCGCCCCGATGCGTCCGCCCGCCCGGCGCACCTCGGCCCGCACGAACTCCGGCGCCTTCCTGCGCCGTTCCCAGGGACGGGTCGGCCACTCGCAGCGCACGACCTCCGCGCCGGCTGCGCGCAGCGCGTCACCGAGGGCCTTGTTGCGCACGCCGCCGGCGTGCTGCACGACGAGGACGATCCCCTCGGCCAGCGACGCGGCGTGGTCGGCGATGGTCGCCGAGGCGTCCTTCCCGGCCTCGTGGGCGGCCTCCAGCACGAGCACCCGTGCCTCGGCGAACAGCGACGGGCTCAGAGCCGCGTCGAGATCCGCCGGGGTGGCCTCCGCCGCGCGCAGCCGGCGCACCTCCACCTTGGGATCGGCGGCCCCGACATCGGCGATCACAGCCCGAACGGCCCGTTCCACCAGCAGCTCCTCGTCACCGAGCACGAGATGCAGCGGTGCGGGCGGCGTCTGTGGCGGGGTCTCGGACATCACCCCCATCGTCGCGCACGCCGCCGGACCCACGTGAGCCACCTCGCAGATCATCCCGTGCGACTGGATGCTCGGGGGGCCCGTGCCGTAACGTCGCCGCCACACCCGGGGGAGGCGCGCGGCCTGCCGTCGGCTCGACGGGTGCACAACCGCATATGGCTCATCCAGAGGGGCAGAGGGACCGGCCCGTTGAAGCCCCGGCAACCGGCGCCGCGCGACCATCGCGCGCAGGCGACCACGGTGCCAATTCCGACCCGCGCACGCGGGGAAGATGAGGAGATCTTCCGATGACCCTTACTGCCTCCTCCCTGGCGACCACCGCCTTCGACCTGGGCCCTGCCCGCGCGCTGTCGTGTCGCGAGTGCGGGCACCGCATCCCGCTGGCGCCCGAGTTCGCCTGCCCGGAGTGCTTCGGACCGCTCGAGGTGGCCTACGAGTTCGTCGACGTCACCCGAACGTCGATCGAGGCCGGCCCGCGGTCGATCTGGCGCTACCGCCAGCTGCTGCCCGTGCCGCACGACGTCCAGCGGCACCCCAACACCGAGCCGGGCCTCACGCGGCTCATCAAGGCGGACCGCCTCGCGGCCGCGCTCGGGCTCCGGTCGCTGTGGGTGAAGGACGACACGGGCAACCCGACGCACTCGTTCAAGGACCGGGTGGTCGCCGTCGCGCTCGCCGCCGCCCGTGAGCTCGGCTTCACCGTGCTGGCCTGCCCCTCCACCGGCAACCTCGCCAACGCCACGGCTGCCGCGGCCGCCCGCGCCGGCTGGGACTCCGTGGTGCTGATCCCGTCGTCCTTGGAGCAGGCCAAGGTCCTCACCACCGCGGTCTACGACGGCACCCTGCTGGCCGTCGACGGGACGTACGACGACGTCAACCGGCTCGCCACCGAGCTGGCGGCCGAGCACGAGGACTGGGCGTTCGTCAACGTCAACGTCCGCCCCTACTACGCCGAAGGTTCAAAGACGCTCGGCTACGAGGTCGCGGAGCAGCTGGGCTGGCGGCTGCCCGGCCAGGTTGTGGTGCCGGTCGCGTCGGGCTCGCAGCTGACGAAGGTCGACAAGGGCTTCCAGGAGCTGGGCTCCCTGGGTCTCGTGGAGCCGACGCCGTACCGGGTGTTCGGGGCGCAGGCCACCGGCTGCTCGCCGGTCTCGCGGGCGTTCGCCGAGGGCCACGACGTGGTGCAGCCGGTGCGGCCGGACACCATCGCCCGCTCGCTGGCGATCGGCAACCCGGCCGACGGGCCCTACGTCCTCGACACCGTCCGCCGGACCGGCGGAGCGGTGGCCGACGTCTCGGACGAGGAGGTCGTGGAGGGCATCCGCCTGTTGGCCCGCACCGAGGGCGTGTTCGCCGAGACCGCGGGCGGGGTGACCGTCGCGACGGCGAAGAAGCTGCTGGAAGCCGGTCAGCTCGACCCCGACGCGGAGACCGTGCTGCTGATCACCGGCGACGGACTGAAGACCCTCGACGCGGTGTCCGACCGGCTGGGCCCGACGGCGACCGTCCCGGCGACCAGCAAGGCCGTGCGCGCAGCGCTCGAGGGGCGGGTGGCCTGAGACTCGGCGTTGCCTGCCGCGCACCGGACGCCGCCGTCGCCGGGGTGCGGGTAGCGGGTCGCCGCGCTGCGCGAGGTGCAGGCCCGTCCCGGCGGTGCGCCCGGACGCGTCCGCTCGTGCCGTCACCGCCACGTCACCCGAGAGGTCGGTGCGTCGGACGGTCGCGCCGGCGCGCGCCAAGCCGCCGAGCAGCGCGGGATCGGGATGTCGGTACCGGTTGCCCGCGCCGACGCTGACCAGCACCGCGCGCGGGGCCACCGCCTGCAGGAACTCGGGCGAGCTGTACCGGGAACCGTGGTGCCCCGTGTGTTGCCAAGTTATACGGTGTTCCGCATGGCACCCACAACCGGCGAGGTCGTCGCCTTGTACGCGAGGATCACGATCGACAAGTCCGGCC
>JAQSWF010000150.1 GCA_029266775.1 Pseudonocardia sp. | reverse complement strand
GACACCGCGGTGGTAGGCACAGCAGTGGTGTCACGCACACGCCGCCACAGTCCAGTTGCTTTCTTGACGGAGCTGACCGCTCTGTGATCGCCGCGACCGTCGCCACAAGGTTGTCACGACAGCAGTGGGGCGACGCTCGCGGCGATCATCACGCCCAGAGGTGGCCATCGATGCCCTCCGCCGCCTCGTCGAGCGCGTCCGTATAGGCGCCGGTCGAGAGGTACTTCCACCCGGCGTCGCACACGACCAGCACGATGTCCGCCGTCTCGCCCGCTCCCGCCGCCTTCTCGGCGACGGCGAGCGCGGCGTGCAGGATCGCGCCGGTGGAGATGCCGGCGAAGATGCCTTCCTTCTCGACCAGCTCGCGGGTGCGCCGTAGCGCGTCGTAGCTGCCGACGGAGTAGCGGCCGGTGAGCACCGACGGGTCGTAGAGCTCAGGGACGAAGCCCTCGTCGAGGTTCCGCAGCCCGTAGACCAGCTCGCCGTAGCGCGGCTCCGCGGCCACGACCTGGATGTCGGGCTTGTGCTCGCGCAGGTAGCGGCCGGTACCGACCAGGGTGCCGGTGGTGCCGAGCCCGGCGACGAAGTGAGTGATCTCCGGGCAGTCGCGCAGGATCTCCGGGCCGGTGGTGCGGTAGTGCGCGTCCGCGTTTGCCGGATTCCCGTACTGGTAGAGCATCACCCAGTCCGGGTTCTGCGCGGCCAGCTCCTTCGCCATCGCGACGGCCTGGTTCGAGCCACCGGCCGCCGGCGAGGAGATAATCTCTGCGCCGTACATCTCCAGCAGCTGGCGGCGCTCCACCGAGGTGTTCTCCGGCATCACGCAGATGAGCCGGTAGCCCTTGAGCTTCGCGGCCATGGCCAGGGAGATGCCGGTGTTGCCCGACGTCGGCTCGAGGATCGTGCAGCCTGGCCGGAGCACGCCTTCGGTCTCGCCGCGCTCGATCATTGCGAGCGCCGGCCGATCCTTGATCGAGCCGGTGGGGTTCCGGTCTTCCAATTTCGCCCACAGCCGCACACCCGGTGCGGGCGACAGGTTCGGAAGCCCCACCAGCGGCGTGTCACCGACAGCTTGCAGCAGCGAGTCGTAGCGGGCCATGACCCGGCCAGCGTCCTAGCGCTTGCCACCGGCGACGGCCGGCAGGATGGTCACGGTGGAGCTCTCGCGTACCGGTGCCTCCAGGCCGCCGGCGAACCGGACGTCCTCGTCGTCGACGTAGACGTTGACGAATCGGTGCAGTGAGCCGTTGCTCACGAGGCGGTCGCGCAGGCCGTTGTGCCGCGAGTCGAGGTCGTCGATCACTTCGGCGACGGTGCTGCCCTTGGCCTCGACGGACTTCTCGCCGCCGGTATGGGTGCGCAGGATGGTGGGGATGGACACGGTTGCCACGGGGGTGCTCCAGGTCGGTCGGAAGGGACGCGGTGGACGACTGTCCGACGAATTGTCGGACCCTCATCGGCGTCAGGCCCTGTCAGGGACGTCGTCCGCGCCCGTGTGCGCGAACATGTAACTCTCGACGACGTCCACGTCTTCCTCGGTCACCACGCCGTCGACGATCCGGAACGAGCGGAACTCGTGGGAGTCCGGGTCGCGGGTCGAGACCAGCACGTAGTGCGCGAACGGCTCCTGCGCGAGCCCGATGTCGGTGCGCGACGGGAACGCCTCCGTCGCCGTGTGGGAGTGGTAGATGACCACCGGAACCTCGCCGCGGTCGTCCATCTCGCGGTAGAGCCGCAGCAGGTCCCCCGAGTCGAACTCGTAGAACGTCGGGGATCGGGCGGCGTTCAGCATGGGGACGAACCGCTCGGGACGGTCCGAGCCCTCCGGGCCCGCGACGACGCCACAGGCTTCGTCCGGGTGGTCACGCCGGGCGTGCGCGACGATCTCCTCGACGAGATCGGCCCGGATCACCAGCATCCCGCCAGCGTACGGCCCGCCCGCGATCCGCTGCACGTCCTCGCACGAGGCTCACACCTTGGCCGGACGCACCACGCGCCGGGCAACGCGGACGCCGGCGCCAGATCCGGTCGACTCGCGCGCCGATTCGTAGCGACTCGCGCGCCGATTCGTAGCGACTCGCGCGCTACCGCATCGCCATCCGTGACTGCACCAGGCCGTCCTGCACGTACGTCAGCCAGTGGTAGACGCCGAGGTGCGACGCGCGCGGGTCGTCCGCCGGCAGGTCGTCGGGCATGTCCTCGCTGACGTCCAAGGCGGTGCCCAGGGCCAGGCGCACGTCGTTCAGCGCCGCGAGCCACGCGTCGGCCTGGTCCGGGGTCAGCTCCACGCGGCCACCGGCGGGCGGCAGCGTCTCCAGCACCACCGCGGCGGCGCCGTGCTTGGCCTCGATCAGCTCGGGCTCGTGCAGCGAACGCAGGGCGCTGGAGAGCGCGCCGTCGTCCGTGGCGAAGTCAGGCAGGAGCCGAGCGAGCACGGGGTCGTCGGGCTTCTCGGACGGCCCGGTGCGCAGGCCCGTCAGCTCCTCCAGCTCGTCCGCGGGCCGCTCGGCCGTCCGGCCGTCCAGCATGCGCCGGACCTCGTCGACGAGCCCGCGCAGCACCGCCGCCTCCTGGGCGTCGAGGTGCGCGACGATTCGGGCCCGGCCGCCGCGGCCCGACCGCTTCCACCCGTTCACGTGAGGTCCCCGTCAGACCCGCTGCATCGTGGCCCACAGGCCGGCGGCGTGCAGCTTGGCGACATCGCCCTCGACCTTCTCCTTGTCGCCCGACGACACGGCTGCCTTGCCCTTGTGGTGGACGTCGAGCATCAGCGCAGTGGCCTTCGGCTCGGGATAGCCGAAGAGCTTCTGCAGCACGTAGGTTACGTACGACATGAGGTTGACGGGGTCGTTCCACACGACGGCCTGCCAGGGGACGTCACCGGTCACGTCCTCGTCATGGGCGGGATCCACCGTGCGGCTGGGCGTGGGCGCGGCGGTCATGCGGCCCATGGTGTCATCCGGGCCCCTACCCGCGCACCCCACCTGGCCATTGACGGGCTGGTCCACACTCTGCACGTGCACGATCGGACTCTCCTCGGGCTCGCGGACGTCGACGACGCCAGGCTCGCGGCAATGGTCGCGGACGCGCTCGGCGTCGCGGACGTCGAGCTGCTGTCGTCACGGGCCGTCGTCGCGCCCTACGACCTGGAAGCGCTGACGACCGGGGGCCGGTACCGGGTTTTCGGGCGCGCACGGCACGCGGGCGGCGAGTCCGGGTGGTCGATCTTTGTGAAGGTGGTCCGGTCGTGGCGGCTGTCGCCCACCTTCGCGCTCGTGCCCGAGGCCCACCGGGAGAGCGCCCTCGCCGGTTTCCCCTTCGACAGCGAGCCGCGCGTCTACCGCTCCGACCTGGCCAATCGGCTGCCGACGGGCCTGAGCATGCCGCGCGCTCATG
Source organism: Pseudonocardia sp. (assembly GCA_029266775.1). Taxonomy (GTDB): domain Bacteria; phylum Actinomycetota; class Actinomycetes; order Mycobacteriales; family Pseudonocardiaceae; genus Pseudonocardia. Next base: position 9,910 of record JAQSWF010000150.1, on the reverse strand, counting down.
CCGTGATCGATCTGGACTCCGAGTCGATCGCGCTGTGGCTGGAAGAGGTGCCGATCGTGCCGGCGCGCTGGGACGGCCCCGCGCTCGCCAGGGCCGCCAGGCTGCTGGGCCGACTGGCGGCCAGCCCGCGGGTGCGTCCGCTGGCGACCGTCGCGGATCCGGACAGACGACGAACCGTTCGCTACTACGCCGAGGGCCGACTCGCCCACCAGGTGGTCCCGGCGCTGCACGATGACAGGATCTGGCGCCACCCGCTCCTTGCAGAAGTGTTCGACGACGCGCTGCGTCGCGGCCTCGTCACGGCGGCGGCCGAGCTGCCGGCATTCGTGGCCGAGCTCGAGGCGGCGCCGCACGGCGTGGCCCACGGCGACGCCGTGCCGCGCAACCTCCTCGTGGCCGCGGACCGCCCCGAGCTCGTGCTGATCGACTTCGGCTTGTGGACCTGCGCACCGATCGGGTTCGACCTCGGCCAGCTCCTGATCGGAGAGGTCCAGCTCGGCGAGCGGTCCGCGGCGGAGCTGCCGGCCAATGAGCGGGCGTGCGTGAGCTCCTACGTCGCGGGGCTGCGCGATGAGGGCTGCGACGTGGCCGAGGCAGTCGTCCGGCGAGTCGCTGCCGTGCAGATGCTGCTGTTCGCAGCCCTGCCCGCTGTACCCCTCGAGCTGCTCGACGAGGAGCCGACACCGGCGCGGGCGGCTCTGTGCCGGGAACGCGCCGCCGGGGCCCGCTTCGTCCTTGATCTCGTGGCGGCTACCGCCAGGGCATCGGGAGCCTAAGCTGCCGCCATGAGCGGATCGCCCGGGACGGGGCACCCGACCTCGCTGTTGACCGACCAGTACGAGCTCACGATGGTGGCCGCGGCGCTTGCCGACGGCACCGCCGCGCGCCGGTGCACGTTCGAGGTGTTCGCCCGGCGTCTGCCGGAGGGGCGCCGCTACGGGGTGGTCGCGGGGACCGGTCGACTGCTCGACGCCGTGGAGGCGTTCCGCTTCGGCGAGGCCGAGCTCGAGCGGCTGGGCGGGATACTCGGGTCGGAGGTGCTCGACTGGCTCGCCGACTACCATTTCCACGGCGACATCGACGGCTACCCCGAGGGCGAGCTGTACTTCCCGGGCTCGCCGATCCTCTCGGTGTCCGGAACGTTCGCCGATGCGGTGGTGCTGGAGACGCTGGTGCTGTCGATCCTCAACCATGATGCGGCCGTCGCCGCCGCCGCCGCGCGGATGGTCACCGCCGCCGCCGGTCGGCCGCTGATCGAGATGGGCTCGCGGCGCACGCACGAGGAAGCCGCGGTGGCAGCGGCGCGGGCGACCTACCTCGCCGGGTTCGCCGCCACGTCCAACCTCGAGGCCGGCCGCCGGTACGGCGTCCCGACGGCCGGCACCGCCGCACACGCCTACGTCCTGCTCCACGACGACGAGCTGACCGCCTTTCGCGGGCAGGTCGCCGCGCTGGGCGCCAAGACCACCCTGCTCGTCGACACCTACGACATCCGCGCCGGCATCGCGCACGCGATCGAAGCTGCGGGCCCGGAGCTGGGCGCCATCCGCATCGACTCCGGTGACCTGGGCGAGCTCGCGCGGCAGGCGCGGGAGCAGCTCGACTCGCTGGGCGCCACCGGCACCCGGATCGTGCTCTCCGGCGACCTCGACGAGTACGCCATCGCCGCGCTGCGCGCCGAACCGGTCGACACCTACGGGGTCGGCACGTCGGTCGTCACCGGCTCGGGCGCGCCGACGGCCGGGCTCGTCTACAAGCTCGTCGAGGTCGACGGGCGGCCGGTGGCCAAGCGCAGCACGTCCAAGGAGTCCCGCGGCGGCGCGAAGTCCGCGGTGCGGCGCTTCCGGCCGACGGGCACCGCCGTCGAGGAGGTCGTGCACCGCCGGACGTCGCCGGTGGAGCTGGGGCCGCACGACCGGGTCGTGCCGGTCCCGCTGGTCCGCGGCGGTGACCGGGTCGACGGCCTGCCGCGCCTCGAGCAGTCGCGCGAGCACCTGCGTGCGGCGCTGGTGTCGGTGCCGTGGGAGGGCCTCAAGCTCTCCCGCGGCGAGCCCGCCGTCGCGGGCGGGGCGACCGTCGCGGGCGCGATCTCGGGGTGGCTGCGGTCGACGCCCTACGACCACGTGGTCGCGACGCGTGACCACCACATCGACCCCGGCGGGCACTTCAGCGCGGAGCCCGGCTTCGTCGACACCTGGCCCGCGCACTGCCGCGCCGGTACCCCGGGCGCCTCCTTCCACCCCGACCTGGACGTGGCGCCCCTCGAAGCCGTGTTCGACAAGGGCTCGTTCGCCGCGGCCTACTCCGGCTTCGAGGGCCACGAGCCCGGAGGGAACACGCTGCGGGACTGGCTGGTCGGTCGCGGGGTCACGGACGTCCACGTGGCCGGGATCGCCACCGACCACTGCGTCCGGGCCACCGCGCTGGATGCCGTGGCCGCCGGCTTCACCACCACGCTGCTCCTGCACCTGTGCGCCGGCGTCCGGCCGGACACCACGCAGAAGGCGATCGCGGAGATGCGCGCCGCGGGCGTCCACGTGGCCTGACGAGCGGATGGGCGGCACGGCGCTGGCACACGTCAGCCCCGCAGCCGGAACGGCTCCAGCGTCGTCGCGAGGTCGACGGCTTCGCCCTGTGCGTCGGTGGCGCGGAACGTGCCGGCCGCCTCGGCGATCCCGACGCACCGTCCCTCGTCGAACAGGCCGCACGCGTAGCGCACCACGTCGTCGTCGATGTCGACCACGCCGACCCGCAGCTGGAAGATGCCCGGGTAGTGCACCTCGTCGAGGTAGGAGACGGCGAGGCTGCTCGGCGCGAGCCCGTCGAGGGGCCCGCCGATCGGGTAGCCGAGCACGTCGAGGTGCAGTTCGGCCAGCCCGTCGAGGTACCACCCGGCCAGCCGGACGTTGTTGACGTGCCGGTTGGTGTCGAGGTCGCCGAACCGGGTGCGCACGTCGACCCGGAAGGGGAACGCCTCGCGAGGCCGGACGACGTCCCGGTCGGGCAGGCCCGGAGTCGGGCCGTCGATGCGGTGGCGCCCCAGCTGCTCGCGCAGGTCGTCGGGCAGCGGCTCCGGCCCGTCGTCCCCGAGGTACACGCTGACCGACGCGCCGGTCGCGACGCACTCGTCCCCGGCGAACACCGCGTAGCGGTAGGTGACCGAAGACCTGCCGATCGCGGTCACGCCGATCCCGATGCGGTAGTCACCCGCGATGCGCAGCGGCGCCAGGACGTCGACGCGGACGGCCACCAGCAGCAGCCGGACGAGCCCTTCCGCACGATCGGCCAGGTCGGCCTGCAGAGCCTCGCGGCCCAGCTGGACGCGGGCGTCCTCGAACCAGCGGATGAGCGTGTCGCGGTCGACGCGGCGGCTGGGGTCGAGGTCGCTGTAGTGCGCGGCATGCTCGACGAGGACCGGGAACTGCGACGGCTCGGGGGGCGCGGTGGCGGCGGAGTCGGTGGCGGTCACGCGACGATGATGACAACGTGCCGCGCCGTTGAGTAACCGGCCTGCCCGCCTGCTCCGCGACGGCGGACAGGCCGGACACGCGTGGGTGCGGCGCGGGAGCCGTCGTCCGGCCTCGGGACCGGTGCCCTGCCCGGTAGCCTCCGCGGGATGGCGCCCGCGACCGCTTCCGTCTCGACCGGAGATCCGGTGGGCGAGTCCGGGTCCCCGAGGACGCCGCCGGGCGTCGCGGAGCTGCTCGAGGTGGCGGTCGCGGCGGTCGGCGGGACCCGCCGGAGCGGCCAGGACGACATGGCCCAGGCCGTGCGGCGGGCGATCACCTCGGGCGAGCACCTGGCCGTCCAGGCGGGCACCGGCACCGGGAAGTCCCTCGCCTACCTCGTGCCGGCGATCCGGCACGCCGTCGAGCGCGGAGCAACCGTGGTCGTCTCGACGGCGACGATCGCACTGCAGCGCCAGCTCGTCGACCGCGACCTGCCGCGGCTGGCGACGGCGCTCACTCCGCTGCTGGGGCGCCCGCCGACGTTCGCGATCCTCAAGGGGCGGCGCAACTACCTGTGCCTGAACAAGCTGCACGGCGACGGTGCCGCTGCGGATCCGGACGAGCAGCTGTTCGACCCGTTCGCGATCTCCGCGCTCGGCCGCACCGTCAAGCGCATCCACGGCTGGGCGAGCGACACCGAGACCGGCGACAGGGACGAGCTGGTCCCGGGCGTGCCCGAGTCCGCATGGCGGCAGGTGTCAGTGAGCGCGAGGGAATGCCTCGGCGCGGCCCGGTGCCCCGTCGGCACGGACTGCTTCGCTGAGAAGGCGCGTGCCGAGGCGGGCCGGGCAGACGTCGTCGTCACGAACCACGCGCTGCTCGCGATCGACGCGCTCGAGGCCCGGCCGGTGCTGCCCGAGCACGACGTGGTCGTCGTCGACGAGGCGCACGAGCTGGTCGACCGCGTCACGGGCGTTGCGACGGTCGAGCTGACGGCGGGGGCGGTCGCGGCCGCGGCCCGGCGCTGCGGGCGGCTCGTCGATCAGGCGATGGCAGATCGGCTGGTCGAGGCGGGCGAGGGTCTCGCGCTGGTGCTGGACGACGCCCCGGTCGGGCGGTGGGACGTGCTGTCACCCTCCGCGGCCGGGGTGCTGTCCGCGGTGCGCGACGCCGCGACGAGCTGCAAGCAGGCGCTCGGCGCGGACCGGCGCGAAGACCCGGAGGGCGCCGCCGGTCGCAAAGTCGCGCAGGCGGCGCTGGACGAGATCGCCGACACGACGTACCGATTGATCAGCGCCTTCGACGAGCCCGACCCCGCCACCCGCCGCGACGTCGTGTGGCTGGGCGAGCAGGGCCCGGACGGCGCTCGGAGCCGGGTGCTGCGGGGCGCGCCGCTCGCCGTCGGCGGGCTACTGCGCGAGCGGCTGTTCGGGCGCAGCACCGTGGTGCTCACCTCGGCGACGCTGGCACTCGGCGGGTCGTTCGACGCGCTGGCCCGGCAGTGGGGGCTGCCGCCGGAGATGCAGGGGGACTCCTCGGATCCGGTGCAGGACCCGGACGCACCGCGCTGGTCCGGCCTCGACGTCGGGTCACCGTTCCAGCACGCCAAGAGCGGCATCCTCTACGTGGCGCGACGGCTGCCACCGCCCGGGCGCGACGGCCTGCCCCCGGCCTACCTCGACGAGATCGCCGGGCTGGTCGAGGCCGCAGGCGGGCGGACGCTCGGGCTGTTCTCGTCGATGCGCGCCGCGAAGCAGGCCACCGAGGCGCTGCGCGAGCGGCTCGACACGCCGCTGCTCTGTCAGGGCGACGACGCGACGATGCTGCTGGTGAAGCGGTTCTCCGACGACGAGGCGACGTCCCTGTTCGGGACGCTGTCGCTATGGCAGGGCGTCGACGTGCCCGGGCCGTCCCTGTCGTGCGTGATCATCGACCGGATCCCGTTCCCGCGCCCGGACGACCCGCTGGTGGCGGCGCGGCAACGCGCCGTCGACGCCCGCGGCGGCAACGGCTTCCTCACCGTCTCCGCGGCGCATGCGGCGCTGCTGCTCGCCCAGGGGTCGGGACGGCTGCTGCGCGGGATGGGCGATCGTGGCGTCGTCGCGGTGCTCGATCCGCGCCTGGCGACCGCCCGGTACGGCGGCTTCCTGCGCGCGTCCCTGCCGCCGTTCTGGCCGACGGACGACCGGGCGACGGTGCACGCGGCCCTGCGCCGGCTGCGCGCCGCCACACCGTAGCCACCGTTCCGGGGCGCGTCTATCGAGCGAAAGCGGCTTTCGCAGGGTCTACCTTTGCCAACGCCGCTTTCGCTCGGTTCGGGCGGCGCCGCCAGGGCCGTCAGCGGTAGTCGCGGAAGCCGGTCCACGCCCGCCGGCGCTCCGCCCGCGGGTCGCCCTCCACCCGGTCCGTCGCGTCGAAGATCAGCGTCTGGCGGTGCTCGACGTCGTACGCCGGCCAGCCGGGCTCCGGACCGCCGTACCGGGCGAAGTGCACCCAGTGGGCCTGCATCCGTGCGCTGACGGCGCGCAGTGCCGCGCGGCCGCCGAGAACGGTCTGCAGGCGGGCGAACGGGGTGTTCACCTCGCCGAAGACCGGCACGATCTCGGCGGCGTGCGTCGCGTCGAGGCCGGCGAGGCGCAGCAGCCGCGGCGCCAGGTCGTACCGATAGGCGAACGTGGGCGCGCTGCGGGAGTGACCGTCGGCGACCCGCACTGACGGGTACCAGAAGGCGTGGTCACCGGCGACGTCGACCACGGCCGCCTTGCCCGGATAGCCCGAATAGGCGGCAGTGATTCGCGTCTTCGCGGGCGGGTCCGTGGAGGCGAACAGCCGGTCGAGCCGCGCGGGGGTCGTGGGCAGCACGTTCCCGCCCGACCGTGCGAACAGCGTTCCCTCGCGATCGTTGGTGCCGATGAGCAGCGGGATGTCGTGGGCCGTTCCGGTGAGGAAGGCGTCGACCGGATGCTGCGGGAGGAACTCGCCGTCGATGGTGGGCGCGAAGCACAGCACGCCCGGCGCGGTTTCGTTCGCCCACTCGTCCAAGGTCGTGCCGGCGCCGACGAGCTCGTCTGTGGAAGCGCCGAGCAGGACCTCCGCCGCGTCCTTGTCCTGCCCGCCCAACAAGGCGACCAGCTGGCCTGCCCATCCCGCTGACCGCTCACGGGTGTAGGTGGCGCCGGGGGCGGGGCTCTGGGCGATTGCCCGGTGGAACAGGCCGCGGGCCGCCGGCACCGCCATGAGCGTGGTCACCGCGATGCCGCCCGCCGACTCGCCGAACACCGTGACGTTGCCCGGGTCGCCGCCGAACGCCGCGATGTTGTCGCGGACCCACTCCAGCGCGGCGACCTGATCGCGGATCCCCAGGTTGGACTCGAACGGCCGCTCCGGCCCGGAGTAGCGGGTGAAGTCGAGGAAGCCGAGCGCGCCGAGGCGGTAGTTGAGCGACACGTACACGACGTCGCCGGCGCGCACGAGGTCGTGGCCCGCGTACCCGGGTGCCGCGGACGACCCGATGCTGAACGCGCCACCGTAGATCCAGACCATGACCGGGCGGGGCCGGTCGGCCGGTGCGGCGGGGGCGACGACGTTCACCGACAGGCAGTCCTCGCCCATCGGTGTCCGCCGACCCGCGCCCAGCGCCGCGAGCCACGACCGCTGCTGGGGTGGCACCGGCCCGAAACGCGACGCGTCGCGCACCCCCGTCCACGGCTCGGGCGGTCGGGGGGCGCGGAATCGCCCCTCCCCTGCCGGCGCCGCCGCATACGGGATGCCGCGCCAGGCACGCAGGTCGTCACCGACGGCGACGCCGCGTACGACGCCTGCGGTGGTGGTGACCTCGAGAAGATCGCTCACCGTCGCCAGCCTAGGCGTCATCCCAGCCCTGCTGTCCGGAAAGCCACCTTCAGGACCTGTCCGGTCCCGAACGTGGCTTTCCGGACACCGCGATGGCCGTGATCGTGCCCGGCTCGACCTCGGTGAAGCCCGCGTCGCGGACCGCCACGGCGTCGCCGCGGTCGAGCGCCGTGCACAGTGCGGCCCATCGCGTGTGGTCGGCGGTACGCACCGCGTAGGGCGGGACGGTGGTGAGCCGGCGCGCGGCGGCGTCCAGCATCGCGGCGTGCCCGACCTGCGCTGCGGCCTTGCCGAGGGTCATGCCCAGCGCGCCGTTCAGCCAGATGACGGGCGCACCCCCGGACGGCGGGCCGGGTGCGTCGTCGGGCAGGTCCGTGCCCCCGATCTGCAGCCGAGAGACGACCTTCGCAACCTCGTCGACCGGGGCGGGCAGCAGGGCGCGCGCCTCGCCGGCCTGCGCGCCGTCGCCGACGTGGACCGTCACCCCGGGAAGGTCCTGCACCGCGGCCCAGTGCGCGCCGCGGGCCCGGCGCGCGATCTTACGGATCCGCGACGCCACCCACGTCGCGACCGCGTCATGCCACTCCCCGCCCGACTCGGCCCGGGCGTCGAGGCACACGGCGAGCGCGGCCCTTGCCGCGGCGTCCAGCAGCGCCGTGCGCGGCGCGGGTGGCCGCTCGATCCGCAGCACGACAGGCATCGCGCGCACCACGCCGTCCGACTCCGGCGGGATCTCCACGCGGGGCCCGCGAGCGATGTAGCGCGCCGCGAGCGGCTCGAGCACCGTCACGATCACGCGATCGGCACACGCCGGAGCAGACCCTCGGCGGCGTCCGCGCCCTCGACCTCGTCGCGGGTGATGCCGAGCACGAACAGCACGGCGTCGAGATACGGGTGCGACAGGGCCGTGTCGGCCACCTCCCGCACCGCCGGCTTGGCGTTGAACGCGATCCCGAGCCCGGCGGTCGTCAGCATGTCGATGTCGTTCGCCCCGTCGCCGACCGCCACGCACTGGTCGAGCGGCACGCCGTGCAGGCTCGCGAACCGGCGCAGGGCAACAGCCTTGCCCGGCCTGTCCACGATCTCGCCGACGACCCGCCCGCTGAGTCGCCCGTCGACAATCTCCAGGTCGTTCGCCGCGAAGAAGTCCAGGCCGAGGTCGTCCACGATGCCCTCGACCACGCGCCGGAACCCGCCCGACACCACCCCGCAGCGGAACCCGAGCCGCTTGAGGGTGCGGATCGTGGTGCGCGCCCCGGGCGTGAGCTCGAGGTCGAGCGCGACGTCGTCGAGAACCGTCTCGGGCAGCCCGGCCAGCACGGCGACGCGCCGGCGCAGCGCTGCGGTGAAGTCGAGCTCCCCGCGCATCGCGGCCTCGGTCACCGCGCGGACCTCCGCCGCGGCAGCCGACCCGGCCCGCGCCGCCAGCATCTCGATCACCTCACCCTGGACGAGGGTGGAGTCGACGTCGAAGACGATCAGGCGCTTCCCGCGCCGCGCCAGCCCCGCACGCTCGACGGCGATGTCGACGCCCGCCTCCCGCGCGACCTCGACGAGCCGCGCTCGCAGGGTGCCGTGGGGATGCCGGGTGGTGTCGTGCGGGTCCGGCGAGACCAGCAGCTCCAGCCCGGTGACCGGGTAGTCGGCGACGCGCCGGATCGAGTCGATGTTCGCGCCCAGCCCGGCGAGCGCCCTGGCCACCATCCCGAAGGCCCGCGCGGTGATCGGCCGCCCGAGCACCAGCACCACGTGTGTCGACCGGCGAGGGGCCGACGGGTCGTCCCCGGTCTCGACGGAGGTGTGCACCTGCATGGCGATGGTCGCCATGGCCTGCTCGACGGCCTCCCGCAGCCCGTCCGGGTCACGGTGCACCGCTACCAGGGCCCCGAGCGTCAGGTGCCCGCGGACGACGACCTGCTCGACGTCGAGCAGGTCCACCCCGTGCCGGGTGAGCGCGGCGAAGAGCACCGAGCTCACCCCGGGGCGGTCCGGCCCGGTGACCGTGATCAGGACGTTCGTACCGGCGAGCGCGTCGGCCATCCGGTAAGGGTGCCCGCTGCGGTCGGTCAGCGGGACTTCGGGTCGGAGTTCGGCTGCGTCTCCTGCCCCGCACCCTGCGCGGCGACCTCGTACGGCGAGGGGTGCCCGCCGACGTGCGCCTCACTGCGGAACCGCTCCACGTACTCCGGGTAGTGCAGCTCGAACGCCGGACGCTCCGAGCGGATCCGCGGCAGCTCGGTGAAGTTGTGCCGCGGCGGCGGGCACGAGGTCGCCCACTCCAGCGAGTTCCCGAAGCCCCACGGATCGTCCACCGTCACCACCCGGCCGTAGCGGTAGCTGCGGAACACGTTCCACAAGAACGGCAGCGTCGAGGCACCGAGGACAAACGCACCGATCGACGACAGCGCGTTCAACGTCGTGAACCCGTCCGTGGGCAGGTAGTCCACGTAGCGGCGCGGCATGCCCTCGTTGCCCAGCCAGTGCTGCACCAGGAACGTCAGGTGGAACCCGATGAACGTCAGCCAGAAATGCACCTTGCCGAGCGTCTCGTCCAGCATCCGGCCGGTCATCTTCGGGAACCAGAAGTAGATCCCCGAGTACGTGGCGAA
>JAQSWF010000149.1 GCA_029266775.1 Pseudonocardia sp. | reverse complement strand
CGGGATCAGCATGGCCTCGAAGAACACGTAGAACAGGAAGACGTCCGTGGCGGTGAAGACGCCCATCAGCGTCGCCTCGGTGGCCAGCAGCAGCGCGAAATAGCCCGACGCCGTGCGGCCCTCGGGCAGGCGCTCCTCCCACGAGAAGAGCATCAGTCCGGGGACGAGGAACGCGGTCAGGGCGATCATGACCAGCGCGATGCCGTCGATGCCGAGCGCGAACTGGGTGCCGAACGCGGGGATCCAGTTCACCACGAACTCGAGCTGGAAGCGGGTGCCCGCCTCAGCGGCCGGTACGGAGTAGGCGAACCACGTGACGGCCGCGAGCACGATCTGTCCCAGCGCAGTGCCGATCGCGACCTTCTTGGCCGTGTCCGGCGTGTGCCGCAGCGGGAACATCGCCAGTGCGCCCAGCAGCGGGAACACCAGCAGGAGGGGCAGGAGGAGGTTCATGCGAGCACCACCGCGAGGAGCGCACCGATGACGAGGACCGAGCCGCCGAGCATGCTCAGCGCGTACGACCGGACGAAGCCGGTCTGCAACCGGCGCAGCCGCGCCGAGCTGCCACCGAGCGCCGCCGCGGAGCCGTTGACCAGCCCGTCCACGCCGCGGTTGTCGAAGTAGACCAGCGCGCGCGTGAGCCAGATGCCCGGCCGGGCGATGAGGGTCTCGTTGATCGCGTTCGCGTAGAGGTCCCGGCGCGCGGCTCGCACCGGCAGCGACACCGGCTCGGGCCGGTGGACGGGTACCCGGTGGCGCCCGACCGTGAGCCAGGCGACCAGCACGCCGAGCGCGGAGATGCCGACCACGAGGAACGGCACCGCAGAGTGCGCAACGACCGCGCCTTCGGGCTCGACGAGCTCGCCCAGCGACGGGGCGAGGAACGCGGGCAGGTCCGCGACGTAGAGCAGGAAGCCGGCGAACACCGAGCCGACCGCGAGCACCACCATCGGAACGGTCATGACGGCGGGCGCCTCGTGCGGGTGGTAGTCCTTCCCGTCAGCCGTCTGCAGCTGCTCCCAGCGCCGCTCGCCGAAGAACGTCATGAGCACCAGTCGGGTCATGTAGAACGCCGTCAGCCCGGCGGCAAGGGTCGCGCAGCCCCCGAACACCCAGCCCTGCCAGCCCGGCGCGCCGAACGACGCCGCGATGATCTCGTCCTTCGAGTAGTAGCCCGACAGGAACGGAAACCCGATCAGCGCGAGGTAGCCCAGCCCGAACGTGGCGAAGGTGATCGGCAGGTAGCGGGCGAGGCCGCCGTAGCGGCGCATGTCCACCTCGTCGTGCATGGCGTGCATGACCGAGCCGGCCCCGAGAAAGAGCCCCGCCTTGAAGAAGCCGTGGGTCAGCAGGTGGAAGATGCCCAGCGCGTAGCCGGCCGGGCCGAGCCCGACGGCGAGGAACATGTAGCCGATCTGGCTGACCGTGGAGTAGGCCAGCACCTTCTTGATGTCGTCGTAGGCGCAGCCGATGATCGCGCCGATCAGCAGCGTGATCGTGCCGACGATCGCCACGACCAGCCGGCCGGCCTCGGACAGGTCGTAGATCGGGTTCGCGCGCGCGATGAGGTAGACGCCCGCGGTGACCATCGTCGCGGCGTGGATCAGCGCCGACACGGGCGTCGGGCCTTCCATGGCGTCCGGGAGCCAGGCCTGCAGCGGGAACTGGCCGGACTTGCCGCACGCGCCGAGCAGGAGCAGCAGCGTGATCGCGAGGGCCGCGCCGCTCGACAGCTCACCGACCCGCGCGAACACCTCGGTGTACTGCAGCGTGCCGAGGTCCGTCCACAGGATGAAGATCGCGAGGGCCAGGCCGACGTCGCCCACCCGGTTCATGAGGAACGCCTTCTTCGCCGCCGTCGCCGCCGACGGGCGGTCCTGGTACCAGCCGATCAGCAGGTACGACGCGAGGCCGACGCCCTCCCAGCCGAGGTAGAGCAGCACGAAGTTGTTGCCCAGGACGAGCAGCAACATCGCGGTGACGAAGAGGTTGAGCTGGCCGAAGAACCGCCGCCGGCCCGGGTCGTGGGCCATGTAGCCGACCGAGTAGAGGTGGATGAGCGCGCCGACCCCGGTGATGAGCAGCACGAAGGTCAGCGACAGCGGGTCCACCCGCAGCCCGAAGTCGACGTCCAGGCCGCCTACGGCGAACCACTGGAACAGCGACTGCTCGCGGGTGCGCGCCTCCGGCTCCAGCGCCAGCGTGTCGAAGAAGATCGCCAAGCCGATGACGAACGACGTCGCCACCGTGCCGACGCCGAGCCAGTGGCCCCATCCGTCCGCGCGCCGGCCGGCCAGCAGCAGGATCGCCGCACCCAGCGCGGGCAGCACGAACAGCAGCCACGCCAGCGACGCGACGCCGGTGGCAACAGCCACCTCGGGCAGCTCGGTCACGGCGCCGACTCCGGCTTCGCGCATTTCGGAGCCACAGTGCTGTTCCGAGGGGGGTCGGACCAGCAGTACGGCTCCGCAGTGCGGAGGAAGGGTGGAGGCACGGGGAGCTCCTCGGTCATGACGGTCGGGTCAGTACTTGAGTCGGGTCAGTACTTGAGCAGGTTCGCGTCGTCGACCGACGCGGTCCGGCGGGTGCGGAAGATCGACATGATGATCGCGAGGCCGACCACCACCTCCGCCGCGGCGACGACCATCGCGAAGAAGGCCATGACCTGGCCGTCCAGCGTGCCGTTGATCCGGGCGAACGTGACGAGGCTCAGGTTGACGGCGTTGAGCATCAGCTCGATGCACATGAACACGACGATCGCGTTGCGGCGCACGAGCACGCCGACGGCGCCGATGGCGAACAGCAGCGCGGAGAGCAGCAGGTAGGCAGTGGGTGTCACCGGTGGACCCCCGTGCCCGCCGTCGACCCGTCGCCGGCCGAGCCCTCGGTGGACCCGCCCTCGACGGAGGTTCCCCGGCCTCCTCGCTCTGCCAGCGGCCGGCCGGTGAGGGCGTGCGCGTCGTCCGGCGCGGGCTCGGGTGCGGGCCGGACCTCGGTCCGGTCGATGATCTCGGCGAGCGAGTCCGCAGCGATGGAGCCGTCGGGCAGGACCGCGGGTACCGCCACCGAGTTCGCCGTGGCGAAGACGCCCGGCCCGGGCAGGGGTGCGATCCGGGCGGGGTCGCCGCGCAGGCGGGCCTCGACCATCGCGCGCTGCCCGCCACGGCGGACGTGCGCGCGGGTCTGGGCGTACGCGAGCACCATGGCACCCAGCGCTGCGGTGATGAGCAGTGCCGAGGTCAGCTCGAACGCGAGCAGGTACCTCGTGAACAGCAGCTGGCCGATGCCTGGGACGTTGCCGTTCCAGTTCGACCCGCCTGCGGCCAGCCCGGCCGGCGTGACGTCGGCGAAGGCGCGCCCGACGGTCGCGACGAGCAGCACGGCCAACCCGACCCCGAACAGCAGCGCCGCCACCCGCTGCCCGCGCAGGACCTCGACCACCGAGTCCGAGCTGTCGCGCCCGGCGAGCATGAGCACGAACAGGAACAGCATCATGACCGCGCCTGTGTAGACGATGATCTGCACGAACCCGAGGAACGGTGCGCCCTGCGCCATGTAGAGCGCGCCGAGCGACAGCATCGTGAGCACCAGCCACATGGCCGAGTGCACGGCGTTGCGGGCGAAGACCATACCGAGCGCGCCGGCCAGCGCAATGGGGCCGAGGATCCAGAACGCGACGGCCTCGGCGACCGAGACCGCGTCACCACCGGGCGCGCCCTGCGCCAGGACGTTCATCGGACCTGCTCCCCGACCGGGTCGGCCACGTCGCTGTGCGGTTCCAGTGAGCGACGGGCGAGCGACGGACCCTGGACGTAGTAGTCCTGCTCGGTGCTCCCCAGCCGCATCGGGTGCGGCGGCTGCTCCATCCCCGGCAGCAGCGGCGCGAGCAGCTGCTCCTTGGTGTAGATCAGGTCCTGCCGGTTGTCGTCTGCCATCTCGTAGAAGTTCGTCATGGTCAACGACCGGGTGGGGCACGCCTCGACGCAGAGTCCGCAGCCGATGCACCGGAGGTAGTTGATCTGGTAGACCGCGCCGTACCGCTCTCCCGGGGAGTAGCGGGCGTGTTCGGTGTTGTCGCCGCCCTCGACGTAGATGGCGTCCGCGGGACAGGCCCAGGCGCAGAGCTCGCACCCCACGCACTTCTCCAGCCCGTCCGGATGCCGGTTGAGCTGGTGGCGGCCGTGGTAGCGGGGAGCGGGAGGCGGGAAGTCTTCCGGGTACTCCTCGGTGACCACCTTCTTGAACATCGTCGAAAAGGTGACGCCGAAGCTCTTGAAGAAGTCGAACATTTACTCCTCGCTCTTTCTGTTCGCGGTGGAGGAGGACGCGCCGGCGGCGACGGTCCGGCGGCGGCGCCTCCGCTCCGGCGCCTCGGCGACCGCGCGCCGGCGCGGCCGAGCCGGATCGGGAACCGCGAGGTCCAGCGGGGGCACCGGGTAGTCCGAAGCCAGCTCGATCTCGGGCTCGTCGGGACGCTGCCGGTCCGGAACCAGGAAGGCCACGGTGAGCAGCGCGGCCAGCACGATGCCCAGCGTGATCAACAGGACCGAGACGTCCCCGCTGCCGGACACGCGGTAGGTCCGCAGCGCGAAGACCACGAGGATCCACAGCAGGCTCAGCGGAACCAGCGCCTTCCAACCCAGGCGCATGAACTGGTCGTAGCGGAACCGGGGCAGGGTGCCGCGCAGCCAGATGAAGACGAACAGGAACAGGAACGTCTTCGCGAGGAACGCGACGAACTGCAGCCAACCGTTGGCGTTCAGGAACGACAGCGGCCACGGCCATTGCCCGCCGCCGAGGAACAGTGTGGTGGCCATCGCCGAGACGGTGACCATGTTGACGTACTCGGCGAGGAAGAACAGCGCGAACTTCAGCGACGAGTACTCGGTGTGGAAGCCGCCGACCAGCTCGGACTCGGCCTCGGGTAGGTCGAACGGGGCCCGGTTCGTCTCGCCCACCATCGCGATGACGAACACGACGAAGCTGGGCACGAGCAGCCAGCCGAACCACCCCGACGCCTGTGCCGCGACGATGTCCGCCGTCGACAGCGACCCGGCGTAGAGGATCACCGCGACGACCGACAGCCCGAGCGCGATCTCGTACGAGATCACCTGCGCCGCCGAGCGCAGCGCCGCGAGCAGCGGGTACGGGGAGCCGGACGCCCAGCCGCCGAGCACGATCCCGTAGACGCCGATCGACGAGCAGGCCAGCACCACCAGCACGCCGACCGGCAGGTCGACCAGCTGCAGCACGGTGGGCTCGCCGAAAATCGACACCTCGCCACCGAACGGGATCACGGAGAACGCGACGAACGCCGGGATGGTCGAGATCACCGGGGCGATGAAGTAGATCCGGCGGTCCGCCGCCACCGGCATGATGTCTTCCTTGAACGCGAGCTTCAGCCCGTCCGCAAGGCTCTGGAGCCAGCCGTTGGGGCCCACCCGGTTCGGTCCCGGACGCTGCTGCATCCGGGCCACCACCTTGCGCTCCCAGTTGATCATGAAGAGCGTGAGCAGGACGCCGAGCCCGAAGAGCCCCACGACCTTGAGCAGGATCAGCCACAGCGGGTCGTCGGCGAGCAGCTCTTGGGTGCGGGTCATGCCCTCCTGGGCGAGGACCCACGTGGACTGGGCCCACATCACTTCGGCACCGTTCACGCCGTCACCGCCACCACGTCGCCGTGTCCCGCGCCGAGGGTGGTCCGCAGCCGGGAGCCGGGGGAGTTCGTCGGAAGCCACACGACGCCGTCGGGCAGGTCCGCGATCACCACCGGGAGCGTGATCGTGCCGCGCTCGGTGCGCACCGTCGCGGGGGCCCCCGCCACGAGGCCGAGCCGCTCGGCGGTCGCGACGTTGCACCGCACATGCGCCGGGCGGGCCGTGCCCGCCAGCGCGGGCTCGTCGGTGGCCAGCGACGAGACGTCGATGAGCTGGCGCCAGGTGGCGAGCACCGCCTGCCCGTAGCCGGGACGCAGCGACCGGCCGGCGGGCACCGCGGGCCCGGCCACCGTGCCGACGTGG
This sequence comes from Pseudonocardia sp., assembly GCA_029266775.1. Taxonomy (GTDB): domain Bacteria; phylum Actinomycetota; class Actinomycetes; order Mycobacteriales; family Pseudonocardiaceae; genus Pseudonocardia. The sequence goes on along the minus strand of JAQSWF010000149.1, from coordinate 1,839 downwards.
CCCCCGAGCCGCGCGAGCTCCCCGGCCGCGGCGGCCGGCGTCTGGGTGAACAGGTCCGCGTCCATCTCGACGGCGAGGGTGTCCAGCACCCGGCAGTCCGGCAGCACCCCGGTCGGGTCGAGTGCCGGCCCGAACTCGCGGCGCCGGCCCTCCCAGTTCAGGTAGCTACCCGCGCGCTGCGCGTCCGGCGCCACCGGAAGCACGACGTCGGCCAGCTCCGTCACCGCGGACAGGTGCATCTCGAGGCTGACGAGGAACCCGACCTCGCGGAGCGCCGCGCGCGCCGCGGCCGGGTCCGCCAGGTCGTCCGGGTCCACCCCGCCGACCACCAGCGCGCCGAGCTCACCACTGGCCGCGGCCGCGAGCATCGCCGTGGTGTCGCGGCCGGGAGCGGCGGGCAGCGCACCGGGGGCGAGGCCCCACGCGGCCTCGACGTGCGCGCGAGCGGCGTCGTCGGTCACCGGGCGGCCACCCGGCAGGAGGGTGGGCAGGGCGCCGGCCTCGAGAGCGCCGCGCTCCCCCGCCCGCCGCGGAACCCAGCCGACCGCCGCGCCCGTGCGCTCGGCGAGCAGTGCGACCGCGGTGTAGAGCCCGGGCACCTCCGCGGCCCGCTCACCGACGAGGATGACGCCCCCGCCGGTGAGGGCCTCCAGCACGTGCGGGGCGACCGCGGCCAGGTCGTTCAGGACCGCGGCCTCGGCGCCGGGCACCGCGCGGATCAGCCCGTCCCGGGCGGCCGGCTCGGTCGAGCCCCGCTCGACCGCGGTGCGCAGCACCGCCGGGGTGCTCCACTGCCCGAGGTGGAAGGCCTTCTGCCGGTGCTTGCGAGCGGCCTTGCGCAGCCGCAGGTAGACGATCGGCGACTCCTCCTCCGGCTCGAGCGCCACGCACAGCACGGCCGGCGCAGCCTCGAGGCGGGCGTAGTCGACTCGCTCGGGTCCCTGCCCGACGACGTGTGCCGCGAGGAAGTCCAGCTCCTCGGCGCTGTGCGGGCGGGCCCGGAAGTCGACGTCGTTCGTGCCTGCCGCGACGCGGGCGAACTTGGCGTACGCGTAGGCGTCTTCGACGGTGAGCCTGCCCCCGGCGAGCACGCCGATACCGCCCTGCCCAGCGCCGTCAGGCGCGTCGAGGGGACGCCGCGCGGCGAGCAGACCCTCGGCGGCCACCCGCAGCGCCTCGGTCCAGGACGCCTCGACCAGCACGCCGTCTGCGCCGCGGACCATCGGCCGCGTGATGCGCTCGGGCGAGCGGAGGTAGCGGAAGGCGAATCGGCCCTTGTCGCAGTTCCACTCCTCGTTAACCGCGGGGTCGTTGGCGGCGAGCCGGCGCATGGTGGTGCCGCGGCGGCTGTCGACGCGCTGGGCGCACCCGGAGGCGCAGTGCTCGCACACCCCGTCCGTGGAGACGAGGTCGAACGGGCGCGCCCGGAACCGGTACTCGGCGCTGGTGAGCGCGCCGACCGGGCAGATCTGGATGGTGTTGCCGGAGAAGTAGGACTGGAACGGCTTGTCCTGCGCGACCCCGATCTGCTGCAGCGCGCCGCGCTCGAGCAGGTCGATGAACGGGTCGCCGGCGATCTCCTCGGAGAACCGGGTGCACCGCTGGCAGAGCACGCAGCGCTCGCGGTCCAGCAACACCTGCGTGGAGATCGGCAGCGGCTTGGGGAACGTGCGCTTCACGTCGACGAACCGCGAGTCCGTCCGCCCGGTGCTCATCGCCTGGTTCTGCAGCGGGCACTCGCCGCCCTTGTCGCAGATGGGACAGTCCAGGGGGTGGTTGATGAGCAGGAGCTCCATCACCCCCTCCTGCGCCTTCTTCGCGACCGGGGAGGAGTGCTGC
>JAQSWF010000148.1 GCA_029266775.1 Pseudonocardia sp. | reverse complement strand
CGCCACCCTCGCGTGCGGGAGTGTCACGCGGACGCCGCCGGGTCGATTCCGCTCCCCACCGTCGTGGCGGCGCTGGCGCGCCAGCTCGCTCGCGGCCAGTGGATGCGTCGGCTGAGCCAGGTCCGGATCCCGTCGTTGGTCAAGTCGGCGGTCATGCGCGAGCGCAGCAGCCGCAGCCAGATCTCCTCACGTCCGATGCAGGGAGGTGACCGTGGCCTCGACCAGCGACCGCGAACCGGCCGACGCGGCGGAGGACCGTGACCCGGACCGGCCGGACGCGGATGAGCACAAAGCGGCGATCCGCGAGCTGCTCACCACGTTCGCGGACTGGATGCGTGATCGGTCCCGACGCATCGCCCGCCGGCACGACCTGGACGCCGACGACGTCTTCCAGCTCACCTGGCTGCGGCTGCTGCGCTCGCGCATGACCGCCGACCTGACCAACGACGGTATCCGGGTGGCAGCGCACTCGACGCGAAGCTCCTCGACCGGATCGGGCTGACCCGCCACCAGATCCACGTCGTGTTGAGCGAGTGCTCGGGGCTGGACCTCTCCTTGCGCGAGTACGCGCACCTCGCCGGCCGCAGCTACACCGCAATCCGCAAGGACAAGGAACGCGCTGGACCGGATCGAGCGCTGGGTGGGGTTGAACCACGAGGAGCGGCGGGTGTTCATGGCCTTCCGGCTCGCCGGATCGGTGGAGGCGGGAGCTCGGCGCACCGGCCACAGCGAGGCGGTGTTCCGCGGCCTCCTCGACAGCGCGCACAAGAAGGTCGACGAGGCCCTCGCCGGGAAGCGGGTGCATCCCGACGTGCCGCGAACTGCCGGACGCGGGCGAGCACGATGACGACCCGGTTGTCCCGCTCCGGGGAGCGCGACGCCGGCGCGACCGCTCCAGCCTCAGCTGCGCCACATGGCCCCGACCAGCAGCGTTCGTTGGGTGAGACCGCGAGGCGGTCGATGAACACCATGCGGGCTGGCATGCTGCCAGGCGCAGTGGCAAGGGAGGGCACGCCGATGGCGTCCAGGCTCGCGGTTCTGGCGTTGGCCAGCGTCGCCGTCTTCGCCGCGACCCTGGTGGCCCTCCATCTGCTGCGGGCCGACGTGTCGCCCCTGTCGCAGGGGATCAGCCACTACGGCAACGGCTCGTACCGCTGGATCCTCCCCGTCGCCAACGGCGTCCTCGGGGTCGGGGGACTCGCCCTGGTGCTCGGCCTGGCCCTTGGAGTCGCGCCAGCGGGCCGCTCGGTGACCGGTCTCGTCCTGCTCGGGCTCTGGAGTGCGGCGCAGCTCATCACCGCCTGCTTCCCGATCGACGCCCCCGGCGCTCCGCCAACCCTCGCCGGGACGATCCACGGCCTGGCCGGTCTGAGCTTCGTTGCTGCCACCGCCGCGGCGCTGCTCTTGACGCGCGGGTTCGGGCGGGACACACGTTGGGCCGCCTTCGCCCGCCCCGCCGGCGCCCTCGCGCTCGCTCTGCTGGCCGCGGCCGTCGTCCTGTACGTCCTCATCGAGCCCTTCGCCGGGTTGGGGATCGGCGGAGCTGCTCAGCGCGTCTATTGGACCTTCCTGTTGGCGTGGCTGACGTGGACCGCTCTGGGCCTCCGTCAGGCGGCTGTGGGATCGTCGACGCAGACACGTTGATCCCTCGCCCTCGTCCCCGTGGGCCCGAGGCGCTCAGCGGCCGTGTTCGCAGCTCAGTGCGTCAGCGACGGGGACCGCGGCGTCTCAGGTAGTCCGCCACCACCTCGGCGCCGAGCCCGTCCACGCTCGGAGCCACGACCTTCCCCCCGCACCGGCGCGCGACCGTGTCGACGAAGCGGGCGAGCCGCGGGTCGTCGCCGAGCCGGAAGATCGTGATCGACGCCTGCAGGCCGGTCAGGCGGTCCACCTCCCCCACCGTCGCGGCGAGCGTGTGCGGGCTGGGCGGGTAGTCGAACAGGGCGTGCCCGTCCGGCTCGAGGTGCGCGGTCGGTTCGCCGTCGGTGACGACCAGGACCACCGGCTGGGCGTCGGGGTGCCGCCGCAGGTGCTTGCCCGCGAGCAGCAGCGCGTGGTGCAGGTTCGTGCCTTGCTCCCACGCCCCCTCCAGGCCGATCAGCTCGGCTAGCTCCACGGACCGGGCGTGCCGGCCGAAGGTGATCAGCTCGAGGGCGTCGCCGCGGAACCGGGTGGAGATCAGCTGGTGCAGCGCCAGTGCCGTGCGCTTCATCGGCACCCAGCGTCCGTCCTGCACCATCGACCACGACGTGTCGACGCACAGCGCTACCGCCGCGCGGTTGCGCTGTTCGGTCTCGACGATCTCGACGTCGGTGACGTCGAGCCGGCGGGAATCTCCGGCGGCGCGGCGCAGCGCGGCGTTCGTCAGGGTCCGCGGCACGTGCCAGGACTCGGTGTCGCCGAAGGCCCACGGCCGGGTGGCGCCGCTGGGCTCGCCGGCCGCACCGGAGCGGCGGGTCTCGCGCTCGCCGCGGCGGCCGCCGATCCGGTCGACGACGTCGCGCAGGGCCGACTCCCCCAGCCGCCGCAGCGCCTTCGGCGACAGCCGCAGCGACCCGTCCGGCATCCGTTCGAACAGCCCCTGGCGGCGCAGCTCGCGCTCCAACTCCGCCAGCGCGCGGGCGTCGACCCGGGCCTGCTCGCCCAGCGCCGCCTCCAGCTCGTCGAGGTCGATGTCCTCCAACGACGCACCGGGGTAGGACTGGGAGAGCTGCTCGGCCAACGTGTCCAGCCGGCCCAGCTCCTCCATCGCCCGGGTGGCCTCGCCCATGCCCAGCGGGTTGTCGCCGCGGAAGCGGCCCGGTGACGTCCAGTCCTCCCCTGGCCGCAGCCCCTGCAGCTGCCCGTCCAGCTGGGCCAGGGCCTGCGCGAGGCGCGGGTCGCCGAACGCCTGCTGCGACAGCTCCATGAGCTCCGCCCGCTGCTGGGCGGTCATCGAGTTGAGCATCCGCTGGGCCGCGGCTGACCGCTGGGCCAGAATGTCGATCAGCTCGTCCGTGCTCTGCGGGTTCTCCGGGAAGAACTCGCCGTGCGCGCGCATGAACTCACGGAACTGATCCTGCGTGTCCTGACCGGCGGCGTGGTTCTCGAGCAGGGAGTTGAGGTCGTCCAGCATCTGCCGGATCCGCTCGACGTCCTGCGGCGTCACGTTCTGCATCGCCTGCTTCATCCCGGCGAAGCGCTGGTCGAGCATCTCCCGACCGAGCAGATCCCGGATCTCCTCGTAGGCCTCGCGGGCCTCGGCCGAGCGCCAGTCGTAGGAGTCCAGCTCGCGGACCGCGCCGCCGGTGTCCGACGGCAGTGCGTCGAGCTGCATCTCGCGGAATCGGGCATCGTCGGAGTTCTCTCCTCCCAGCGCCGTCCGCTCCGCCTCCAGCGCGCGGCGCAGCAGCTCGCGGACCTCCTGCAGCGTGCCGTCGAGCCGGTTGTCGCGTTGCAAGCGGCTGCGCCGCCGCCACACGTCCCGGGTCAGGTCGTCGAGCCCCCGGCGCTCGCCGAGCCCGCGCCGCAGCAGCTCCTGCAGCGCCGAGCGCGGCGACGAGCCCTCCATGACGTCCCGACCGATCTCGTCGAGCGCGGCGCGCAGGTCCACCGGCGGGGCCAGCGGGTCGGGTCCGTCGACGTAGGGGCCGTAGGCGTAGCGGCGCCCGCGCCGCCTAGCCACGCCGTGCCAGCCGGGTGTCGTGGCGCCACCGCGACGTTGCAGGAAAGCCACCTTCCTGCAACCACGTTGCGTGAAAGTGGCTTTCCTGCAACGGGGCGGGGCGGTTGATCACGTTGGCGTGCGGGGTCATCCGTAGCGCACCGTCTCGTCGTCGGACTCGTCCTTGGCCAGCTTCCGGGTGAGGTAGAGGTACTCCAGCGCCAGCTCGGCCGCGGCGGCCATCGGGCCCGGGTCCTCGGTGCCGGCCGCGTCCAGCCGCCGGGCGACCTCGGTCAGCACGGGCGTGCGGGGCAGGGCCGCGACGACCTCGGGCGCGGGCACCCGCTCCCCGGTGCGCACCGGCGACTGCGCGACGGCCTCGGCCAGCGGGTTCAGGTCGAGCCCGCGCAGCCGGGCGCGGGCCGCGTCCGCGGTGGCGCGCCGCAGCAGGTGGGTCAGCGTCTCGGCCTCGCGGCCCTCCTCGCCCGACGCGAACTCCAGCTTGCCGCGCAGCACGTCCGGCACCGACTCGAGGTCGATCGGTCGGGCGGTCGGACGGCTCTCTCCCGCGATCGCGGCCCGCCGCAGCGCGGCCGCGGCCACGGTCTCGGCCGCCGCGACGGAGAACCGGGCCGACACGCCTGAGCTCTGGTCGACGGCACTGGACTCGCGCAGCGACCGGGTGAACCGGGCGACGACCTCGAGCAGGAACGCCGGCACGGCCGCCACGAGCTCGGCCTCCTGGTTCATCACCGCGAGCTCGTCCGCCAGCTCCAGCGGGTAGTGGGTGCGCACCTCCGCACCGAACCGGTCCTTGAGCGGGGTGATGATCCGGCCGCGGTTGGTGTAGTCCTCGGGGTTCGCGCTCGCGACAAGCACCACGTCCAGTGGCAGGCGCAGGGTGTAGCCGCGGACCTGGATGTCGCGCTCCTCCATGACGTTGAGCAGCGCGACCTGGATCCGCTCGGCCAGGTCGGGCAACTCGTTGATCGCGACGATGCCGCGATGCGCGCGCGGGACCAGGCCGTAGTGGATCGTCTCGGGGTCGCCCAGTGAGCGGCCCTCGGCCACCTTGACCGGGTCGACGTCGCCGATCAGGTCCGCAACGGCGGTGTCGGGCGTGGCGAGCTTCTCGGTGTAGCGCTCGTCGCGGTGGCGCCACGCGACGGGCAGGTCGTCACCGAGCTCGGCGGCGCGGCGGAGCGAGGCTGGCGTGATCGGCGCGAGCGGGTGCTCGCCCAGCTCGGAGCCGGCGATGACGGGCGTCCACTCGTCGAGCAGGCCGACCAGGGCGCGAAGCAGGCGGGTCTTGCCCTGGCCGCGCTCGCCGAGCAGCACAACGTCGTGCCCGGCGAGCAGCGCCCGCTCGAGCTGCGGCAGCACGGTGGACTCGAAGCCGAGGATGCCCGGCCAGGGGTCGCGCCCGCCGCGCAGCGCGGCGAGCAGGTTGTCGCGGATCTCGACCTTGACGGATTTCGGCGCCGCACTCCCGGGCTCCGCGGTACGGAGCGCGCCGAGGGTGCGGGGCAGGTGTGCGGGGGGTGTCAGGGGCACGCGCGTCACGCTACGCCGCGGCCACCGCGCCGGCGCCCCGATCGCGAGGCCAGGCACCGACCGAGCGAAAGCGGCTTTCGCCAAGGTAGACATTGCGAACGCCGCTTTCGCTCGGTCGCGGCGCTCGCGGTAGCCGCCTGTGACCGAGCGAACGGGGCGTTCGCTCCGTCAGGCGGGCCGGGAGCGGGCCGCTCCGCCCGGCGGTGGTGGGCGCGGCAAACGATGATGGGCTGATGCCCACCGTCGCCGTCACCGGAAGCAGCGGGAAACTCGGCCGCCACGTCGTCGCACACCTGGCCGAGCACGGGTACCGCGTCATCGCCCTCGACCGCGTGCCCGGCACCGACGGTGCCGCCGCGGCGTTCGTGCGCGTCGACCTCACCGACACCGGGCAGGTGCTCGAGGCGCTCACCGGGGTCGATGAGGTGCACGACGGGCTCGACGCGGTCGTGCACCTCGCGGCAATCCCTGCCGCTGGGCGCATGACCGGCGGCGCCACGTTTGCCAACAATGCCGTAACCACCCACAACGTCTTCACCTCGGCTCGCCGCGCTGAGATCCGCAGCGTCGTGTGGGCATCCAGCGAGACGGTCCTCGGGCTGCCGTTCACCGCCGACCCGCCGCCCTACATTCCGGTGGACGAGGAGTATCACCCGCGTCCGAGCAGCACGTACTCGCTGGTCAAGACGCTCGAAGAAGAGATGGCGCGGCAGTTCTGCCGCTGGCAGCCGGAGCTCACGATGGTCGGGCTGCGGTTCTCCAACGTCATGGACGTCGCGGACTACGCGGAGTTCCCGGCGTTCGACGACGACCCGCAGCTGCGCGCGTGGAACCTGTGGGGCTACATCGACGGCCGCGACGGCGCGCAGGCCGTGCGGCGCGCCCTCGAGCACTGTGCGGCGGGCCCGGGCGGCGCCGAGGTGTTCGTCATCGCGAACGCGGACACGGTGATGTCGCGGCGCAGTGCCGAGCTGGCCGCCGATGTGTTTCCCGACGTGCCGGTCACCCGTTCCCTCGGCGAACACGAGACCCTGCTGTCGATCGACAAAGCGCGCCGGGTGCTGGGCTACGCGCCAGCCCACAGCTGGCGCGACTCGCAGAGCTCCTGACCCCGAGCGAAAGCGGCGTCGACAAAGGTAGACCGTGCCAACGCCGCTTTCGCTCGGCTCCCGGCGGACGAACCCGCCTACGTGATCGGCGAGCCCCCGGTGACCCCCAACACCTCGCCGGTCATGTAGGTGGACTCCTGCGACGCCAGGAACACGTAGAACGGCGCGAGCTCCACCGGCTGCGCCGCCCGACCCAGCGGCGCCTGCTGCCCGAACGAGCCCAGCTTGTCCTCCGGGAAGGTCGCCGGGATCAGCGGCGTCCACACCGGGCCGGGTGCGACCGCGTTGACCCGGATGCCCTTCTCCACGAGGTTGGCGGCCAGCCCCTTGGTGAAGGTGACGATCGCGCCCTTGGACGTGGCGTAGTCCAGCAGGTGCGGCGACGGGGTGAAGGCCTGCACGGACGTGGTCGAGATGATCGACGAGCCGGGGCGCATGTGCGGCACCGCCGCCTTGGCGAGCCAGAACAGGGCGTAGACGTTGGTCTTCATCACCCGGTCGAACTGCTCGGACGGGATCTCCTCGAGGCCCGAGGGCCGCGCCATCTGGTAGGCCGCGTTGCTGACCAGCACGTCGATGTGGCCGAACTCGTCGACGGCCCGCTCGACGACCGCGCGGCACTGCGCCTCTTCACGCAGGTCTCCGGGCGCGGTCACGACCGTCCGGCCAGCTTCCTGGATCAGACGCACCGTTTCGCGCGCGTCGTCCTCCTCGGCCGGCAGGTACGAGATCAGCACGTCGGCGCCCTCTCGGGCGAACGCGAGCGCGACGGCGCGGCCGATCCCGGAGTCGCCCCCGGTGATCACGGTCTTGCGACCCTCCAGGCGTCCCAGGCCGCGGTAGGTCTTCTCGCCGTGGTCGGGGTGCACGTCCATGTCACCGGTACGGCCCGGGTACTCCACGGGCTGCTCGCCGCTGCCCGGCGACTCGTGCCGGGTCCGGGGGTCCTGCGGCGTCAACTGGTCCTGGCTCACGGGGGTGCCGTCCTCTCGATGTCGTGGTCGGCCGTCACGGCGTCGGAGGCACGGGTTCCCGATCCGGGACCGGAAAACCGCTTCAGGCGGGTCACTCACCTGCAGGTCGCCGCCGTGTTCGGCTGCGGCGTCGATCTGCAGGACACCCGTGGGTGATCAGCCCAGGAGCAGGGCCGCGGTCGGCACGACGACCAGCGCCGCGGCGGTCACCCGGACGAGCACCTTCGCCGACATCGGCAGCGGCGCCGGGTGCGCGACGATCCGACCGAGGCGGCGATCCAGTGCGGCGGAGAACGAGCTGAGCGCGGCAGCGGGCACAGCCCCGCCGACGGCCCGCAGCGCGCCTGCCAGCTCGGCCGGCGCAACCCGCGCCGCGGCCACGTCGTCGGCCCGCATCTCGATCAGGGCGGCTACCGCGACCTGCGCGCACACCATGCCGCGGACGAACGGTGCCGTCGCACCCCAGGCAACGAACGGCAGGACGACGAGGTCGTGGCGCTCGCACAGGTGCGCCCGCTCGTGGGCGAGCACCGCGTCCACCTGCACCGGGTCGAGCGCATCCAGCGCGCCGGCGGACAGCACCAGCCGGGATCGGCGGCCGGGCAGGCAGTAGGCGACCGGCACGGGGTGATCGAGTACCCGGGCGCCGGGGACGGCCGGCCAGGGGGTGGTCAGCACGTCGATCAGGTCGCGGTGGCGGCGCCGCACCCGCAGCGTGCGCGAGGCGGTCACGGCGAGGACCGCGAGGAGCCAGCCGGCCAGCGCGAGCCCGGCGAGCAGGGCCAGGATGTGGTCGAAGGGGAGCCACAGGACGGCGGACGGCTGGACCGCGAGCACCCGGTGCAGCGCTGCGGGCAGGTCCGGTCCGAGCGGGGCCAGGCCGTAGACGATCCCGGCGCCGACGAGCGACAGCCCGCCCGCGAGCCCGACGGCTTGCCAGACGAGCAGGGCCCCGACCGGGTCGCGGGCCGGCCAGCGGGCGACGGCCAGTGCTCGGCTCAGCGGTTCGGCGAGCAGCACGCCGAACACGAGCAGCACCACCGCCGCGAGCTCCACGACACCGTCAGCCGAGCAGGTCCCGCAGTCGGGCCCGCTCATCCGGCGGGATGAGCCCGAAGAAGCGGGCCAGCGCTGCCCCGCGGTC
>JAQSWF010000147.1 GCA_029266775.1 Pseudonocardia sp. | reverse complement strand
AGACCGGCTATCAGCGCGGCCGCATTCAGGACGAGTCGATGCTCTACGAGCGCCGCAAGCACGACGGCACACTGCCGATCATCGGGGTGAACACGTTCACCAAGCCGGACGGTGACGGCTTCCCGCACGAGGTCGAGCTGGCCCGCGCGACCGAGGAGGAGAAGAGGAGCCAGCTGCGCCGGCTTGCCGACTTCCAGGCCCGCAACGCCTCCGACGCCGGCGCAGCGCTCCGCACGCTGCAGGAGGTGGCCACCAGCGGCGGCAACGTGTTCGACGAGCTGATGCGCGCGGCCCGGGTGTGCTCGCTCGGGCAGATCACCGAGGCGTTCTTCGAGGTCGGCGGCCAGTACCGGCGCAATGTCTGAGGGAGCGCGTCTGCAGTAGCGGTGACTTGGCGGCGAGTTGCAGGAGAGCCACCTTCATGCAACCTGGTTGCGTGAAGGTGGCTTTCCTGCAATCTGGACGGGCCGAGGAGGTGGCGATGACCGGACCAGCGGCGAACCGGGTACGCACCAGCAGGGACGGAGCGCTGCTGCACGTCGTCCTCGCCGCTCCCGGCCACGGCAACACGATCGACCTCGACTTCACGGTCGGGCTGGCTGCGGCGCTCGCGGACCTCGCCGACGTGCGTTGCATCGCCCTGACCTCGGAGGGAAGCAACTTCTGCCTCGGCGGCGACATCGGCGGCTTCGCGGCCGCCCGCGACCCCGGAGGCCATGTCGACGAGCTGGCCCGCGACCTGCACGAGAACCTCCTCCGGCTGGATACGGCCGGGGTTCCCGTCGTGGTGGGTGTCCAGGGTTGGGCGGCGGGTGCCGGGCTGGGTCTCGTCCTGGCTGCGGACATCGCCGTGCTCGAGCGCAGCGCCCGCCTGCGGACCGCCTATACGGCGATCGGGCTCAGCCCCGACGGCGGGGTCAGTTGGCGCCTGCCGCGCGCGGTCGGCACGGCCCGCGCAATGGACCTGCTGCTCACCAACCGGCCGATGGGCGCGGAGGAGGCGCTGGTCGCGGGGCTTGCGAGCCGCATCGTCGACGACGGGACGGCAGCGAAGGCCGCTCTCGAGATCGCGGGTGAGATCGCCGCCGGGCCCCCCGCCGCCCTCGCCGCGACCCGCGCCCTGGTCCGGGCGGGTCGCACCAGGTCCTTCGGTCAGCACCTCGACGCCGAGCGGGTCGCGATCAGCGCGCAGGCCGGCGGCCCGGAAGGTCGAGAAGGGGTGGCCGCCTTCCTCGCCCGCCGCGTCCCGCAGTGGACAGCGGACGACCCGCCCGCAACCTGACCCGCGGCTCAAGATCGCGACGAACGGACCACCAGCGGGGTGCAGGCCCCGCTGATGACCCGCTCACCGCCTCCACGAGTGGCCAGATCACGCCGGCCGCTGGCCTGTCCCCCGCCGATCTGCCCCCGTTTGGGGTCGCCGCGCGCGGCATGGCGCGGGCAACACCTCAATCCGCGGGCAACTCCGCAACCCGCGCAACGCTGCAGTCGCGCCGATCACCGAGACGTGCGGGCGCGGACCTCTTGCGCCGCTACTTGTGCGGGCGCCCACCGAGCGAGGTTACCGGGCCCGCGGTCATCGCCCTCTCGTGCTCACGTCCGGCCGGTTGAGAAAGCCCGCGACCAGGACGGCGACCTCCGGCGTGCGCTCGAACAACATCAGGTGCCCGCCTCCACGCACGACGGCGAGCTCGGCGTTAGGGAGCAGCCGGCTCATGATCCGACTGTTGATGATCGGGACGGCCCGGTCGTCGTCGCCGTTGAGCACCAGCACCCGCTGCCGGAGCAGGGGCAGCACGGGCAGGCTCGACCACCCCGCCAACGCGAGGAGCTGGTACAGATAGCCGCGCCAGGACGGCGGGCGGGCAAGGCGTGCCGCGGTGTGCTCCCCGGCAGGCACACCGCCGCCGCCGAAGACGCTGGCCGCACGGGCGAAATCGCGCGTCGACTCGTACCGCTGCGGGCTGGCGAGCACGCGCAGGGCCTCGACGCCGCCCGGCACGCTGCCGAGGCCGAAGTTCGTGTTCGCCAGCACCATCCGTCGCACGCGTCGCGGCGCGTTCGCCGCGACCTGCTGGGCGAGCAGTCCGCCCCACGAGAACCCCAGCACGTCGAACCGTCCCAAGCCGACGGCATCGGCCACGCCGATGGCGATCCAGGCGTGGGTCCAGAGCGATATCGGCCGCGTTGGTGTCGGTGAGCCGCCGGTTCCGGGGACGTCGAACGCGACGGTCGTGGCTCCCGTGCGCTCGGCCAGGAGGGCGCGGAAGGGCTCCCACATGTCGAGGTTGCCGCCGATGCCCATGAGCAGCACCAGGGGGGTCGCGGTCGGGTCCGCTCCGTCGCGCACGTCGACCCGAACCCGGTGACCGAGGACCGCGAGATCGGCAGACCTGGCCGGGATCAACCTGCGGCGCGCTTGCGCGGGTCGACCGGGAAGCGGCCGGTCACGTAGGCGGGGAAGAACTCGTCCAACCCGGCCGGGCCACCGCGGCGTTGACCGGCTCCGACCACGCCGCGTGCATGGCGAGCGGCTCGAGCGCGTCCCGCAGCCGGCGGGCAGGCGTGGCCTCCGCGACCACTGCCGGCGTCTGCACCCCGTCCGGGGCAGGGGCGAAGAAGATCCCGACGACAGCCGCGTAGTCCACGCGGGCACGCTAGCGCTCGCGGTCAGCAATGCCCAGGACGCGGCGGGCGTCCGGGATCGTGGCCGGGGTCCGGCCCAGCCGTTCGACGAGGGCGACCGCCGCCCGGAGGAGATCGGCGTTGCTCGGCTCGCCGGCACCTGCCCAGTCCTCCAGCCCGACTCGGAGGTGCCCGCCACGCTCGATCGCCCGTTCCGCGCCACAGGCGACGACGTCCCCGCCGAGCACCGCCACGGACCACGGCAGGACCGACGGCTCCAGCAGCTCGAGGTACGCGTCGAGGGAGGTCGCTGTCGGCGGCAGCCCGAACTCCAGCTCCCCGCCGAAGTACAGCTTGACGATCGCGCCCGGCGGAACCCGTCCGGCGCGATGCCAGGTCAGCGCGGTGCGCAGGAAGCCCGGCTCGAACACCGAGATGCTGGGCGCCGCCGCGAGCTCCGCAGTGCGGGTGAACATATGGGCGACGTCGGCGTAGGAGTCTGGTACGGCCCGGCCGCGGCCTGTTCCGGAACGCCCCGTCGCTGGTGAGCCCGAGATTGACCGAGCCGGGATCGACCAGCGTCATCCCGCCGATCCGGGCGAGCTGCTCGACGTGCGCCCAACGCTGCCGCACCGGTATACCCCGCGCTCCGGCGCCCATGGTCGGGTAGAGAAGCGCATCGGGGTGGCGCGCGAGGACAGGTCCCCACGCGGCGAGGTACGGCTCGACGGCGTGGACCCCGTCGGTGGTGAACATCGGCTCGTCGTTGTGGTTGTGCACGATGGACGCACCCAGCTCGATCCCCGCCACCGCCACCGCCGCGATCTCCGCGGGCGTCCGGGGAACGTGGCGGTTGCGCGACCGGGGGGTGGCCCCGTTCAGCGCGGGCTCGAGGATCACCGGTGCCGTCATCGCCGGTTAACATGCACCGTGTCCAAGTCGCATCCCGAGCAGTGGGCGGTCAACGAGAAGATCGAGCGGCCTGATCAGGCCCTGGTCGCGGCGCTGAGCGAGCTGGCGACCACCCAGATCGCGGACTCGGGAGCACCGGTCGGCGTCGTCGGCCCCGGGCTGCGTCGCCTCGCCGGCGGGGCGCAGATGTGCGGTCCGGCGGTCACGGTGTGGACGAAGCCCGGCGACATCCTGTTCGTCCTCAAGGCGGTCGACCTGATCACGTCGGGCGACGTCCTCGTCGTGGACAGCGGCGGTCGCGAAGACGCTGCCGTCATGGGGGACGTCGTGGGCCAGACGATCGCGGACCTGGGATGCGTGGGGGTGGTGGTCGACGGCGCGGTCCGGGACGTCGACGGGCTCGACGCCGCGGGCCTGCCGACCTTCGCCCGCGGTGTGCACCCGGCGACCGGGTCGAACCAGGGACCCGGGGCAATCAACGTCGCGGTGCAGTGCGGCGGTGTCGCGGTGCGTCCCGGGGACGTGGTACGCGCTGATTCGAGCGGCGTCGTCGTCGTGCCCCGGGAACACCTGGTCACGGTCGTCGCCGCGTCCAGGACGGTGGCGGACCGCGAGTCGGCGTGGCGCGCGGCGATCGCCGGCGGTCAGAGCCTGCCAGCGGCGACGGGTATCGACGACCTGCTCGCGACCCTGCACGAAAGCCAGGAACCGCCCCTGCCGTAGTGCGGTCCAAAGGCGCCTCGAGACCGCGTTATGGCTCCGAAGTGCGGCGGGTCCAGCGCCTCACGTGCGCGGGCGCCACCGCTTCCACACCGCAGTGCCGGTGGCGCACGTCTTCCCCGCCCCGATCACATGCGCCACAACTGTCATCTCGGACTCGTCGACCGACACGAGCTCCGCAGTCAGCTCGACCGGCTCGCGCAGCGGGGTCGGCCGCCGGAAGCGGACGTCCAGGCCTGCGGTCACGAAGGCCAGCAGCGCCCCGGGCGGCGGTTCCCACCCCTTGCGGTGTGCCTCCAGGAGAACTGCCGCACCTCCGTGGCAGTCGAGCACGGTCGAGATGATCCCCCCGTTGAGGTAGCCGCCGCCGTTGTCGTGCTCGAGCCGCGGGGTGAACGTCGCCCGCACCACGCCGTCTCTCTCGTAGCTGCGCAGCCGCAGGCCCCGCTCGTTGCCATGGCCGCAGCCGAAGCAGGTCAGCGTGGGGTAGTACGTCTCCTGGATGCTCATGCCGTCGGGGAGGTCCATGCCGATGATCCTCCAAGATCTGCCGAGAATTGTCCGCCACGTGACGCGAAGGAGCGCCGCATGACCATGGAGTTCACCGCCCCGCGCAGCGGGAGCCCGCTGCCCGGCGGCCCGAAGCCATACTTCCTGTACCAGGGCGAGGGCGAGAAGGCCATCGTGATCGACAGCTTGTTCACAGTGCTGCTCAGCGCCGACGAGACCGACGGCCAGTTCGGCGTCTTCACGATGGACGGCCCGAAGGGCGACGCGATCCCGCCGCACTCGCACCAGACCCATCACAAGATCTTCTACGTCGTCCGCGGCGGCGTGACGGTCTTCCCCGACGACGAGGACGGGCAGCGGCGGGTCCGCGAGCTCGGTCCCGGCGACTTCGGCTACGTGCCCGCCGGAATCGTCCACGCCTACCGCGTCGAAGAGGACCACACGCGCGTCCTCGGCGTGAGCACGGGCGGGTTCGAGCGGTTCTTCCAGACTCTGGGAGAGCCGACCGAGGCCACGACATACCCGGACACCCCGCTCGGACTGCCGCCGCGAGAGCGCTTCCTCGACGCCGGACAACGGTTCGACACCACGTTTCTCCCACCGAGCGCTCGGCTCGATACGTGACCGGGCTGGTCACCAGTGATCCAGCACGACCTCGACACCGCGGCGACGAGCGCAGCGAGGAGCTGACGTGACGACCCCCGCACCCCCCGGCCTGATCCGGCCGGACACCGACCCCCTGCCCGAGCCGATCGCACTCGAGGGCGGGATCGGGCAGCTGCGGCGCGCGGTTGCCTATTCCGCCCCCGCCGGGTTCCGGCCGCTCGAGCTCGACCCCTACACGCCGATTGAGCAGCCGGCGCCCGTGATCGTGTTCCTGCACGGCGGCGGCTGGCGGCTGGGCAGCCGCGACGTGTTCGTCCCGACCTGGAGCGACTGGCACCCCGACCCGTTCCGGCAGCTCGTCGCCGCCGGGTTCGCCGTCGCCTCGATCGACTACCGCCTCTCCGGCGAGGCCGTGTTTCCCGCCCAGCTCGACGACGCGCAGGCCGCCGTGGCATGGCTGCGCACCCGGGCCGACGAGGTCGGCATCGACCCGACCCGCGTCGTGGCGTGGGGCGAGTCGGCCGGAGCGCACCTCGCCGCGCTGCTCGGCCTCACCGGACGCGAGAGCGCGTCCACCGCGATGGCCGGCGTCGTCGACTGGTACGGCCCGGCGGACCTGACCACGATGGCCGCGCAGGCGCTGCCAACCGGGATCGCCCGGTCCGACGCGCCCGACTCGAGGGAGTCACTGCTGATCGGTGCACCGGTCGGGCAGGCCCCGGAGCTGGCCCGCCGTGCGAGCCCCGTGAGCTACGTGCACCCCGAGGCGCCGCCATTTCACATCGCCCACGGCGACGCCGACAGATTCGTACCATCCGGGCAGAGCCGCCAACTCGCTGACGCGTTGCGTGCAGCCGGCGTCGAGGTCGAGTTCTCCGAGGTAACCGGCGCCGACCACCTGTGGATGGGCGCGACCGATCCCGGGGCGATCTTCGACGCCGCGGTGGGGTTCGCCCGGCGCGTCACGGATCGCTGACCCGTCCGGGCGGCCGGTCAGGACCACGGATTGGCCATGGTCCGGATCACGACCTCAGGGCCCATCTTGACGTTCGCGCCCTGCAGCAGCAGCCCTTCGACCACGTCGACCACGTCCGCGACCCGAAGGAACCGCCGGCGCGCGGACTCCGGAGCGCCGGCGGACATCGGGGTGTCGACCATTCCCGGGCAGATCGCCCACGCCTTGATGCCCAGCTCCTGGTTCTCCTCCGCGATCAGCGCGGTCAGCGCGCAGAGGCCGTGCTTGCTGATCGTGTACCCGCCCGTGCCCGGGTGGATGACGGCCCCGGCCTCGCTGGCGATGTTGACCACGAACCCGTGCCCGCGCTCGCGCATCTCGGGCAGCACCGCCGCACACAGCAACGCTGGAGCGCGCAGGTTCACCCGGAGTTGCAGATCGAGGCTCGCGGCCTCGAGCTCGTGCACCCGCTGGAAGATCGCGACGCCCGCGGCGTTGACCAGGATGTCGACGGGGCCGAGCTCAGCCCGCACGCGTGCCAGGAGGGCGTCGAGATCCTCATCGCGCTCCACGTCCGTGGGTACGACCAGCGTTTTCGCGCCGAGCGAGTCGAGTTCGCCTGCGACGCGCTGGAGATCCGTCCCTCGGCGTGCCGCCAACGCGACCGCCGCACCTCGACCGGCCACCATCCTGGCCAGGCCCTCGCCGATGCCGGACGACGCTCCGGTGACGACTGCGACCTGCCCGTCGAGCCGGTTCGTCGGCCCAGCCGACGCGCTCACCGCGTCCCCCGGAACACCTCGATGAGCACGTCGAGCGCCTCGTCGAGCAGGGCGTCGCCGATCGCCAGCGGCGGGAGCAGGCGGAGCACGTTGCTCCAACTGCCGCACGTGAGCACGATCAGCCCGGCGGCGTGGGCGGCCGACGCGATCGCCTTGGTCGTCGCCGGGTCCGGGTCGAGACCGCCCGGCTTCACGATCTCCATCGCCAGCATGGCGCCGCGGCCGCGGACGTCGCCGATCCGCGGGTCGTCTGCCTGCGCCGCCCGAAGCCGGCCCAGCACCTTCTCGCCGATCGCACCCGCCCGCGCGACGAGGCCCTCCTCGCGGATCGTCTGCAGCGTCGCCAGCGCCGCCGCACACGCGACCGGGTTGCCCCCGTATGTACCACCGAGGCCGCCGGTGTGCACCGCGTTCATGAGCTCCGCGCGGCCGGTGACCGCCGCCAGGGGCAGCCCGTCCGCGATGCCCTTTGCGGTGGTGATCAGGTCGGGAACGACGCCCTCGTGCTCGCAGGCGAACATCGCCCCGGTGCGGGCGAAGCCGGTCTGCACCTCGTCCGCGATGAACACGATGCCGTTCTCGCGCGCCCAGCGCGCCAGGCTCGGCAGGAACCCGGGAGCCGGGACGACGAAGCCGCCCTCACCCTGGATCGGCTCGATGACGAGCGCGGCCAGGTTCTCCGCGCCGACGTGGCGCTGCAGGTGCTCGATGCTGGCCGCCGCAGCGGTCTCACCGTCCAGGCCTCCGTCGCGGAGAGGGTAAGACAGGGGCGCGCGGTAGACCTCGGACGGGAACGGGCCGAACCCGTGCTTGTACGGCAGGTTCTTCGCCGTCATCGCCATCGTCAGCGAGGTCCGGCCGTGGTAGGCGTGGTCGAACACGGCGACGGCCTGCCGCCTGGTGGCCGTACGGGCGATCTTGACGGCGTTCTCCACC
>JAQSWF010000312.1 GCA_029266775.1 Pseudonocardia sp. | reverse complement strand
GTGAGGCCAACCCGGACGCGACTGC
This sequence comes from Pseudonocardia sp., assembly GCA_029266775.1. Lineage (GTDB taxonomy): Bacteria > Actinomycetota > Actinomycetes > Mycobacteriales > Pseudonocardiaceae > Pseudonocardia. Next base: position 2,794 of record JAQSWF010000312.1, on the reverse strand, counting down.
CTTCGGCGGCACTCGCGACCCGCAGTACATCACGTTCATCCTCCCCGTCGCCCTGGACGCCGAGAGGCTCGCGGCCGACCGCGCCTGGTCGCGCGCGCTGTTGGACGCACTGCAGCCGTTCGCCCTCGACGCGGGGACCTATATCAACGGGATGGCCGAGCAGGACGACCGCCGGGTGCGTGCGGCGTACGGGGAGAAGTATGACCGGCTGGCACGGATCAAGGCCGAGTACGACCCGGGCAACGTCTTCCACCGCAACATCAACATCAAGCCCGCCTGACGACTCGCGCTACCCCCGGACGGAGGGTTGGGTGGGCCAACGAGTCCCGGCTGTCTGGACCTCCGCCGGGGTGGCCCGTGTGACCGCGTAACCGCGCCCGGTGGCTGCCAGGAACCCTGCACACCTCATTCGACCCAGTGGTAGGCGTGGAGTTGTTGCCGATGCCGGCCGGCGAACACGGCGTCGAAGGCCGCGGTGAACTTGGCATCGGTCGCGGGTTGAGAACGAGACCGTTTCGGCGTGGTCGCCGAGGTCCATCCGCAGGTTGCGGACATGCTGGGGTGATCCAGGCGACGGTGGGGCGGGCGGTGAGCCCGGGGATGTGCACCCGGCGGGTGCCGTGCTCGATCACGACGAGGAGGTAGAGGCGGCGCAGCAGGACGGTGTCGGCGCTCGGGGCCGATCAAGCAGCGCCGCCGTGGCCACAGCGGTGCCGAGCTGCTAGTCGGGATCGCTGCCGGCCAGCTGGCCGGGGAGGACTTCGGTGCAGGGAACAACGACCGCAGCGGTGCCGACGACCAGAACGTGTGCGCAGACGAAGCCGGGCGGCGCGAGCGCGCGCTCGGCGACCGCGGTGAGGCTGCTTGGCCACCCGCGCCGTCGGACGCCCGACACCGCCGCCACTGGTGGACCGACAATCATCTCGGCGCGTATGTCCCGGGGCGCTGGGCCGGAGGTCCTCGATCCCGGTCAGCGCACGGCGACCGCTCGGACCGGAAAGGTGCCCATTCCGCGCACGGGCGCGGGCAGCGCCGTTAGCCGGGCCCCGGTGCCGGGGATGGCGTCGAGGTTGGTCAGGTGTTCCAGCAGCGGGATCCCCGCTGCGAGCAGGATGTGGTGCGCCGGTCGGCTACGGTCTTCGATGTCATCGATGTTCAACGCGTCGATGCCGACCAGCGCGACATTGGCCTCCACCAGCGCCTGGGCGGTCCCGGGGGTGAGGTAGGGGCTGCCGGTGAAGTACGCGTCGCTGCCCCAGCGCCGCGACCAGCCGGTGTGCACCAGGACCGCGGCGCCCCACAGCAGGCCGGGGTCGCCGAGTAGTGACGCCTCGATGCGGGTGCGTCCCTGCGCCGGGACAACAATGATCGGCACGTCCACGATCCGCTCCAGGGGCAGCTGGGCCACGTCGGCGCCCTCGGCGTGAAGGTGGAACGGGGCGTCTAGGTAGGTGCCGGTGTTGGCGACCATGTCCACCCGCTGGAGGTCGAACGACAGCCCGGCCGCCCGTCGTTGCGCCGACTCCTCCCGGCTGACGAAGGTGCGCATCGTGGGGCCCGGAATCCCGGGGTAGGTGGTCATGCCGGCAACGATCGGGTGCGACAGATCCACGAAGCGGCTCATGGTCCGATCCTGCCCGTGCAGCTGCGGTGGTGGAGGTCCTCGCCGCGTCAGCAACCGGGACCGGTGTCGGCACCCACCTCGGTGCTCGAGCTCGGCCCGCGCCATGTCGACCGAAGCTACGCCGCCCGGGTCCGCGCCCGATTCGCCCGGCCCGACCTGGCCGTACGCGTGATCTTACGCACCTGGCTACCATCGGCCACAAAGGCCTGATCCTTCCCAGGTCGAGGCGCTCACCGCGGGGTTAGGCGGCTGACCGACGACGAGCCCTACCGGCGGCACCTCGGCGAGCAGGCCCACTGCCGCGCGCAGGCCCACTGCCGCGGCGAACCTGCCGACCTGGCACGAATCGGCCGCCCGGCTGTTCGCCACGCTGGGCGTGCTAGCGGCTACCGAACGCGACCACCGCGACCCCAATGCCCGTCACCTCGCTGCCGTGACCCATCAGGTGCCCACCCCTGACTCGCCGCAGCCCCGCCGCGGCTCCATCCCGTGCTCGGTGTGGTGCGCGGACTCCTCCCCGCCGCGGCTCGCCCTGTTCCCCCGCCGTCAACCTGGAAGGACACCGAGCGATGTTGGACCAGAGGGGATGTGCACGGACTCGAGGGCGCCACGTCGTGCGCCCGGCTGAGCGCCGACCATGTGCGGGTCCGCTTGGCGGCGTGTCGGAGCGCGCCGGTTCCGTTAGGCGGGCAGCTCGCCGCGCGCGGCGCTGTGGAGGGCCGCCTGGGCGGGGCGGGGCACCTGCACCACGCCGGCCCGGTCCAGCTTGGCCAGCTGGGAGCGGGCGCGGGAGTAGGCCGCGACGCGTTCGGCGTCGCTGTCGGAGTCGCGGGCCGTGGTGAGCAGCTTGATCACCCGTTCCACGGTGCCGCGCTCGGTCGGCGACAGGCCGGACAGGCGAATCCGCTCGGCCGCGGCCCGTGCCGCCCGCCAGGCCCGGTCGGCCCGCTCGACCGCGGCGACGAAGCCGGTGGCGTGCGCGTCGGGGCCGGGGAACGCGTCGGTCTCCAGCGCCTGCGCCTCGGCGAGCGCCTCGACGAAGCGTCCCGTGCTGGGCACGGTGACGTCGGCGAGCGCCGGCAGCCGCAGCACGCTGATCGGGTCGCACTCGTAGGCCGCGTACTCGGCGCACAGCCGGTCGAATCGCGAGCGCGCCTGCGCCCACGCGAC
>JAQSWF010000146.1 GCA_029266775.1 Pseudonocardia sp. | reverse complement strand
CGGCCGGTACTTCCGCAACGGGCCGAACCCGCTGCCCGGCGACCCGCCGGGGCACTGGTTCACCGGGCACGGCATGGTGCACGGGATCCGGCTGCGCGATGGCCGCGCGGAGTGGTACCGCAACCGCTGGGTGCGCACGAAGGCGCTGGCGGGGGAGCCGATGTTCCGGCCGGACGGGTCGATCGACCACTCCGTCGGCGTTGCGAACACCCACGTCGTCCGGCACGCCGGCACGATCATGGCGCTGGTGGAGAGCAGCTTTCCGCACGTGCTCACCCCGGGGCTGGACACCGTCGGCCCCTGCGACTTCGACGGCCGCCTCACCACGGCGATGACCGCGCACCCCAAGACGGATCCCGTGACCGGCGAGCTGCACTTCTTCGGCTACGGCTTCGCGCCGCCGTTCCTGACCTACCACCGGCTCTCGGCCGCGGGCGAGCTGGTGACGAGCGCCGAGATCGCCGTCCCCGGACCGACAATGATGCACGACTTCGCGATCACGGACCGGCATGCGATCTTCCTCGACCTGCCGATGACGTTCTCGCTCGCACGCCTGGCCACCGGCATGCCCTACGGGTGGGACGACGGTTACGGCGCGCGGCTCGGCGTCATGCCGCTGCACCGGCCCGGCGAGGTGCGGTGGTTCGACGTCGATCCGGCGTACGTCTTCCACGTCGGCAACGCCCACACCGACGCCGACGGTCGGGTGGTCCTCGACGCCGCCCGGTACGCCCCCGCGGACGCCGTCGTGATGTGGGACGTCCTGGGGCACGACCCCGCGGGCCACGCCGCCGCTGCAGCGGCGACCGGCGCCGCGCGCCTGCACCGGTGGGTCCTCGACCCGGCGAGCGGCGATGTCAGCGAGACGCTGCTCGACGATCGGCCGGTCGAATTCCCGACGGTGGACGACGAGCGCGTCGGCCGGGCGGCCCGCTACCGCTATGCCGTCAGCGACGCCGGCGGCGCGGCGGGCATCATCAAGTTCGACGCGGCCACAGGCGCGCTGACCGACCATGCGCTCGGGGCGGACAGCGTCGCCGGCGAGGCCGTCTTCGTCCCGTCGGCGGCACCCGACCGGGCCGAGGACGACGGCTGGCTGCTCTCGATCACGACCCGGCGCGACGGCAGCGCGTCACAGCTGCTGGTGCTCGATGCGACGGACGTCGCCGGTGCGCCGGTGGCCGCGGTGACCCTGCCCCGCGGGGTGCCGTCGGGCTTTCACGGCTCGTGGATCCCGGACGACGTCCCGTAACGAGCTCGCGGCGTTGGGAACTGACCCGCCTCTGGGCACGGCCCGAGCAGAACGCCGGCACCGGTTGCCCGTTCCGGGGGCCCGCTCCCGGCGCGGTACTGCTCCTCAGCGGCCGAGCAGGCGCGCGACGGAGTCCCGGCGTCCCCAAGCAACGACGGCGGCCAGGACGCCGAGAATGATCGGGGTGATCACGAACACCGGATTCTGCAGCACGACGACCTGCGTGTAGCCCGCGCCGATCATCAGCCCGACGAGCCCGAGCGCCGCGAGCCCGGCGAGCCGGGGCACGAGCAGGCCGACCCCGCCGGCCAGCTCCAGCGCGCCGACGACGTAGCGGAACCACTGCCCGGCTCCGATCTGCTCGAAGATCTGCACGGCGTACGCCTCTCCGGCGAACTTCGGCGCGGCCGATGCGACGATGAACATCAGGGCGAGCAGCACCTGCAGCGTCCAGAGGATCGCCGTGCGACGGCGGGTCGGGGTGCTGGTGGCGGTGGCGGCGTGCGCAGTCATGGTGTCCGTCCTTCGTGGCGGTCGAGTGTGTTGCCAGGTGGACGGCTCGGCTCGCCGGAAGTCATCGCCCTGGTGCACACCGCTCGACCATGCCGGTCAAGCGGGCGCTAGAAGCGGCCGCCTCCGCCCCGGCGGCCGCGGGTGCCCGAACCGCCGAAGCTCCCGGGCGAGAAGCCACCGCCGGATCCACCGCCGAACCCGCCGCCGAAGCCACCGCCGAAGCCACCGCCGAAGCCACCGCCGAAGCCACCGCCGCCGCCGCGCCCGCCGAGCAGGATCCCGCCGAGGATGAGACTGCCCAGGTCGACTCCGCCGCGACCGCCACCCGAGGGCGGCGTCCACCGCCGCACGTCCGCCCGGGCGAGCTCCATCGCCTGCCGCGCGAGCACATCGGCCTGCTGCGCCTCGCGCAGCGCGTCCATCGGGCTGCGCTGCGCGAGTCCGGCGGCTGTGTCGAGATGCCGCTGCGCCTCCGCGAGCCGGGTGCGGGCGTCGCTGCCGACGGCGCCCCGGCGCGTGGCGATGAAGTCCGAGGCCGCCGCGACGGCCGAGCGCGCCGCGAGCAGCGTCCGGTCCAGCTGTGCGGCGGCCCGGTCCGTCGCGACCGCGGCCTCGTGCGCGGCGGCCAAGGCCGCGTTGAGGGCGGTTCCGGCTTCGTCGAGGCGGCGCAGCGCAGCGAGGGGATCCGTGCCGGGAGCGCCGATGTCGCGCTCGGCGGCCGACAGCGCGGCCTGCGCACGGGCGACCGCCGCCGCAAGCTCCCGGTTCTCGGGCAGGGCGCGTGCTTCGGCGAGGTCCTGCTCCACCTCGGCGCGGGCCTCGGCGAACCGGGCAGCCGCCTGCGCCAACTCCTGCTCCAGCCGTCCGACGCCGTCGAGCAGCGTCGCGGCCTGTGTCAGCGCCTCCTCGGCGGCCCGCGCCGACACCGCCGCCGCCGGCCGCTGACCGCCCGTCGCCTCCGCGTCGGCCTCCTCGATCTCCCGGGCGGCGACGTCGATCAGGGACCGCGCCTGTGTCACGTTGTCGGCCACCGGTTCGATCGCGGACGGGGCGTAGCGCGCGACCAGTGCGCCGACCTGCGCCTCGACCTGCGGCACCCGTGCCGTGGTTGCGGTCAGCCGCGGCCGCAGGGCGGCGACCACCTCGGGCGCGTTCTGCTCGAGGTCGCGCAGCCGATCGAACGCGGCCGACTGGGCGTCGAGCCGCTCGTCCGCGGCAGCGCACAGGGCGAGGATCTGGCGCAGGAGCGCCCGCTGCGTCGCCTCGTCGGGCTTCTCGTCGTCGATGCGCTGCCGCAGGGCGAAGGCCTGCACCAGCTCCTCGTGCGAGCGGTCGAGGGCGGCGCGGAACTCCGCCACCGCCTCGTCGCCGAACGACGCGCTGGCGAGGCCCAGCTCGTGCTCGGAGGTCTGCACCGCGTCGTCGAGGTCGATCAGGACGACGCTGGCACGGTAGGCAAGATCTGCCGTTGTCTCGGTCGGGTTGGGGTCGGCGGGGGCGGCAGGAGCGGTCGGAGGCGGGATCGTGTCCGGGGCCGGCGCGGAGCTCGTACGGCGCCGGCGCCGCGCCAGGAGATACGCCCCACCTCCGAGGACCGCGGCACCGCCGACGAGCACCCCGACCGGTACACCCCCGTCACCTGTCCCGCCCCCGGAGCCGCCGCCCGAGGCCAGCCCATCGGCCATCGCCACGGCCGCGCCGGCCCAGTCGTCCGCCGCGAGCCGGGGCTCGACGTCGCGCGCTTCGATCTCGCCGAGGCGGTCGTCCGACACCGGCAGGGACTGGGCCACCGACGTCCCGTACGCCCGGTCGCCGACGGCCACGGCGAGGAGCACGTCCCGGTCACCCAGCTGAGAGCGCTCTGCCGTGTCGGCTGCCCACTCCTGCCCGGCAGCCCCGTCGAAGCTGTCCACGTACACGACGAAGAGCTGGATCTGGTTTTCCCGGTTCAGCTCGTCGAGCGCCGCGCCCACCTGCGCGCGGCCGTCGGCGGTGAGTGCCCCGACCTGGTCGGTGATCTGGGTCCCGAGGTAGAGCGGTGGCTCGCCGACCGCCCCCCCGCCGCCGACCGCGAGCAGGGCCAGGACCAGCGCCACCACGGCGGCCACCCTGCGCATCCGTCCCCCTGGCTCCCGATCGTTCGCCGGAACCTAGCGTACGAGGAGGGTGTTCGACGCCCACGCGCGTGCCGTCAAGCGGGCCACCCGTCGCACATTGGCCCTGGTGAGTCGAGCCACGTCGACGAGGATCGATGCGTGGCCACCGTCGACCTCTTCCCGCTGCCCCTGCGCTGCGGCCCCGTCCGCCGCCTCCCGCAGCTGCTCGCCGGGCTCGCCCTCTACGGCACCAGCATGGCGATGCAGCTGCGGGCGACTCTCGGCGTCAACCCGTGGGACGTGTTCCACCAGGGCCTCAGCGCGCACCTGCCGATCAGCTTCGGGCTCGTCACGGCGCTCACGGGCGCAGTGGTGCTGCTGCTGTGGTTGCCGCTGCGTCAGCGTCCCGGTGTCGGCACCGTCGCCAACGTCGTGGTCATCGCCGTCTCCGTGGACGTGGCGCTGGCGCTCCTGCCGGCCCCGAAAGGGCTGACGGCGCAGGTGGCGCTGCTCGTCGGCGGAGTGGTGCTCAACGGTGTCGCGTCGGCGGCCTACATCGGTGCGCGGCTCGGCCCGGGGCCTCGCGACGGGCTGATGACGGGGCTCGCCGCACGCACCGGCTGGTCGATCCGGTGGGTGCGCACCGGCATCGAGGTGGCGGTACTCGGAGTGGGATGGCTGCTCGGCGGCACCGTGGGCCTCGGCACCGTGCTCTACGCGCTCGCGATCGGCCCGCTGACCCAGGCGTTCCTGCCGTGGTTCACCGTTGGCCAGCAGGTCAGGCTGCAGCGTCCACGGTAGGGGCGTCGATGTCGTCGAGCGTCCACGGCCGCACGACGACGACGAGCACGACCAGCGCAGCGGTCGCTCCGGCCGCCACGACGAGGCCCATGGCCAGCGCGTCGGTGCCCAGCAGCCCGACGAGCGGCGACACCACCGCGCCGACGCCCATCTGCACGGCACCGAGCAGCGACGATGCGGTGCCGGCTGCCGCGCCGTGCCGGGCCAGGGCGAGCGCGGGCGGGTTGGGGAGGCTCAGGCCGACGGCGAACAGCACGGCCCACAGCGGCACGACGACCCCGACCAGACCGCCCACCTCGAAGGCGACCAGTAGCAGCAGTACGGCACCCGCCGCGGTCCCGACGACCAGGGCGAACGGCAGCAGCTGGCGCGGTTCGAACCGGCGCAGCAGGGCGGCGTTGAGCTGCGTACCGCCGATCAGGAAGGCCGCGCCCGCACCGAAGAGCAGGGCGAACTGCTGCTGGTCAAGGCCGAACTGCTGCTGGAAGACGAACGAGCTTCCCGCGACGTAGCCGAACAGCCCGGCCATCGCCAGGCCGGCGACGAGGACCAGGCCGACGAACGTGCGGTCGGTCAGCAGGGTTCGGTAGGTGCGGGCCGTGCTGGCGAGGCCGAGCGGGCGGCGCCGCGCCCGCGGGAGCGTCTCCGGTACCGCGAGTGCCGCGACCACGAGCAGCACCAGCGCGAGCACGGCGAGCACCGCGAACACGCCGCGCCATGACGTGAACCGCAGCACCTCCCCGCCGAGCGTAGGCGCGAGCACCGGGGCGACGCCGAGCACGAGCATCAGCCGGGAGAAGAGGGTCGCGGCGGCCCGGCCGGTGAACAGGTCGCGCACGACGGCCATCGTCACCACGGCAGCCGAAGCGGCGCCCACACCCTGGAACACACGCAACACGCCGAGCACGGCGATGCTCGGCGCCACCATGCACATCAGCGACGCGACGACGTGGAGGCCGATCCCGGCGAGCAGCGGGCGTCGACGGCCGAACGTGTCCGACAGCGGCCCGACGAGCAGCTGACCCAGTGCCAGGCCGGCCAGCGTGCCGGTCAGGGTGAGCTGCACGGTGGACGGGGTGGTGCGCAGGTCGTCGGCGAGGGCCGGAAGCGCGGGCAGGTACATGTCGATGGTGAGCGGGCCCAGGGCGATGAGCGAGCCCAGGATGAGGACCAGACGCAACCGCGCCGCTCCGCTGGGTACTGCCGCGGGCCGCGGAGCTGCGAGGGTTCCCGTCACCTCTCGGCCAGCGCCGGCGCCGGGCGGTTGTGTTCCCGATCCTCAAGAGATGTGAACGCGCCCACCGGCCGCGGGGTTACCGTGCCGCCATGCTCGTCGAGCGGATGCTGCCGTTCACCTCCACGATCTTTGCGGAGATGTCCGCACTGGCCCTCCGCACCGGGGCGATCAACCTCGGCCAGGGATTCCCCGATACCGACGGCCCGGCGTCGCTGCTCGCCGACGCCGCCGCGAACATCACCGCCGGTGTGAACCAGTACCCGCCCGGGGTGGGTGTCCCGGCGCTGCGCAGCGCGGTCGCCGAGCACCAGAAGCGGTTCCACGGCCTCGACGTCGACCCCGACCACGTCCTGGTCACCAGCGGGGCGACCGAGGCGATCGCCGCGGCGGTGCTGGCGCTGTGCGGGCCGGGTGACGAGGTCGTCACGTTCCAGCCGTACTACGACTCCTACGGCGCGACCGTCGCGCTGTCCGGGGCGACGCTGCGCGCGGTGCCGCTGCGCCCCGTGCCCGGTGCGGGCTTCACATTCGATCCGGACGAGCTGCGCGCCGCCTTCTCGGCACGCACGCGGCTGGTGCTGGTGAACACGCCCCACAACCCGACCGGCACGGTCCTCGGCCGCGGCGAGCTCACGCTGATCGGGGAGCTTGCGGCCGAGTTCGACGCGGTGGTGGTGACCGACGAGGTCTACGAGCACATGGTCTACGCCGGCGCGGAGCACATCGCCATGGCCGCGCTACCGGGGCTGGCCGACCGCACGCTGACGATCTCGTCGGCCGGCAAGACGTTCTCGGTCACCGGGTGGAAGGTCGGCTGGGTCCACGGTCCGCCGCGCCTCGTCAACGCCGTGCGCGCGGTGAAGCAGTTCCTCACCTACGTCAGCGGCGCCCCGTTCCAGCCGGCGCTCGCCACCGCGCTGAGCCTGCCCGACACCTTCTACCGAACCCTTGCGGACGACCTGGCCCGCAAGCGCGACCTGCTCGTCGACGGGCTGCGCCGCGCCGGGTTCGCGGTGTACCCGCCGCGCGGCACGTACTTCGTGGTCGCCGACGTCGCCCCGCTCGGCGTCGACGACGGCGCGGCGTTCTGCTGGCGGCTGCCCGAGCTGATCGGCGTCGCGGCGGTGCCGGTGTCGGTGTTCTGCGTCGACCCCGATCTCGGTCGCACGCTGGTGCGCTTCGCGTTCTGCAAGCGCGACGAGGTACTGGCGGCGGCGGTCGAGCGGCTGGCGGGGCTGCGGGCGCTTGGCTGAGCCGACAGCCCCCTCTCTTGAGCGAAAGCGGCGTTGGCAAAGGTAGACCTTGCCAACGGCGCTTTCGCTCAATGGCAGGTGCCCCGCGGCGGCTCCCACTCGATCGCAGCCGCGCTCGTTCGGTCTCCGCGCCGACGTCGGGTCGCGCTGCAGGCCACCTCAGGAGCTCAGGCGGCGGGGTCGTCGATCGCCGGAGGGCGGGCCGCGTCGATGAGGGCGTCCAGCGACAGCTCCAGGGCCGCGGCCAACGACGCCACGGTGAAGAACGCGGGCGTGGGGATCCGCCCCGTCTCGATCTTGCGGAGGGTCTCGGCGGAGATGCCGGCGGCGTTCGCGACGTCGGCGATGCTGCGGTGGGCGCGCGCATCACGCAGCAGGCGACCCAGCCGCTCGCCGCGCTCGCGGTCCGACGGGGACAGGGGAACCCGGACCATGTCCGCGATTGTAATACCTGTTTAGCTGTACTGGGCTGGATCGCAGGATCGGCCCCTGACCTGCGGAAACAACCGGCTTGCGCACGGCGCTTGGCTAGCAGGCCGCCCCCAGTCAAAATAGACGAATGCCCCTAGACCTGACCAGCCTGCTCGACTCGTGGCAGTTGCACCTACGCGCCGAGCGGAAAAGCCCGCGCACCGTCGTGGCCTACACGTCCTCGGTGCAGGTGTTCCTCCGCTGGTGCGCCAGCGAGGGCCGCCCGGCGGTGCTGGACCGGCCCACGGTCAACGGGTGGGTGGCGGCCATGCTCGACGGCGGCGCCGAGGCCAACACCGCGCGGGTGCGTCAGCACGCGGTGCGCCGGTTCTCCGCGTGGCTGGTCGAGGAGGACGAGCTTGACCGCGACGAGCTGCTCGGGCTCAAACCACCGAAGCTGGACCAGAAAGTGACCGAGGCGCTGACCGACGCACAGTGCC
>JAQSWF010000311.1 GCA_029266775.1 Pseudonocardia sp. | reverse complement strand
GATCTGTGAGTGTCGTTGCGGTGCTCCGGGATGGAGGACCACCAGGCTTGGTGGCGGTGACTCGGCGTGACCCATCACGGATCCGGCCGCTGCGGCGTGCCTTGTTCACGACTTGTTTCGTCGCGGTCGCCGACACCGGCCTGGCCCACCGGTTGGCCTGATCAGAAGCCTGTCCGCCGATGGCGTGACTCGTCACAGATGTGCCGCTCGGTGAACCCCATCCAGGCCGGCGCCGACTCTTCGACCCGCTCCCTGCTGAAAAGGACCAGGCCGGTGCCCCTGCTGGCAGACCTTGTCGACGCCGTGGTCGGCGTCGACACCCACCGCGACAGCCACGAGGTCGAGATCGCGCTTCCCACCGGGACCCCGATCGCGACCTGCTCGATCAGCAACGACAGCAGCGGCTACGCCGAGCTGCTGGCCTGGATCGGCGACCACGCTCCCGGGCCCCGGCTGGTCGTGTCGATCGAGGGCACCCGCAGCTACGGCCTCGGGCTGACCCGCGCGGTCACCGCCGCCGGGCTGCCGGTGGTCGAGTGCGAGCAACCCAACCGCAAGGCCCGCCGCGGGCGCGGCAAGTCCGACCCGATCGATGCACACCTGGCGGTCCTGGCCGCGCTCCGCCTCGAGACCGACCGGATCCCGACCCCGCGGGCCGACGGCGATCGCGAAGCGTTGCGCATCCTGCTCGGCACCCGCCAGGAGCTCACCACCACCGGCACCGCGCAGACCAACCGGCTGCGCGCGCTGCTTTTGGGCGGGGACGACACCGACCGACGGGGCTGGCCCGCCGCCGCCTGCCCGGCGACGCCAGCCGCGAGCAGGCCGTGCGCCATGCCGAGATCCGCCGGCTCGCCGTGGCCCTGCGCGACGGTGGCCGCGCACTCAAGGCCAACCGGGCGCAGCTCCAGGCGGTCGTCAACGAGATCGCCCCGGGCTTGACCGACCGCCGCGGCATCGGCCCCGTCACCGCCGCGCAGGCCATCGTCAGCTTCTCCCATCCCGGCCGGTGTCGCAGCGACGCCGCGTTCGCCACGCTCGCCGGGACCAGTCCGCTGCCAGCCAGCAGCGGCCGAACCGTCCGGCATCGGCTTAACCGCGGCGGCGACCGCGCGCTCAACAGCGCCATCCACACCATCGCGCTGACCCGAATGCGCAGCTGCCCGAGAACGCAGACCTACATCGCCCGCCGCACCGCCGAGGGCAAGACCACCCGCGAGATCCGGCGGTGCCTCAAGCGCTAATGGGCAGGCAGGGCGGGGCGGATTCCTACTCAAGCGCAAGGCCATGAGCCTTCGATGTAGACGGGAGCGCTTGACCTCGTTCTGTGCGTGCCGGTCACGGTCGGGCGGTGCGAGCTGGTGCCGCGGATGTGCCAGCCCGCCGGCGTCGCTGATGAGAACGCTGCGCCCGTCGGGGTCGCCTGATCGTGGCGGGCCGCTGTGGTGGTTGTTGGGTGTCGTGGTTCGAGCCGCCCGCAGGGTCATCTCTGGCTAAGACGCGAGCCGTCGAGCTCTGGCGAAGACGGAGGGCCTGCGGTCCGCTGGGGTCACGAACGGCTGGTGGGATGTCGGGCCTCGAGCCCTGCCATTAGGGCGCTCGCGTGTCCCTGCTCTGCGCTCTGAACAGCATGAAAGCCACGCATCAGAGGAGGAATGAGATCTTGAGAGTGTTCTGTGGCATCGATTGGGCCGAGGACCACCACGACGTCGCCCTGGTCGACGCCGAGGGCAAGCTGGTGGCCAAGCGCCGGATCGGCGACGACGCCGCCGGGTTCGCCGCGCTGCTGCATCTGCTCGCCGTTGCCGGTGACGGCGGCGAGGAGCCGATCCCGGTCGCCATCGAGACCAGCCGCGGCCTGCTTGTTGCGTGCCTGCGAGCGACCGGGCGCGACGTGTTCGCGATCAACCCGATGGCGGTGTCCCGCTATCGGGATCGGCACTCCGTGGCGCGCAAGAAGTCCGACGCCGGTGACGCACTCGTGCTGGCCCACATCCTGCGCACCGACCAGCACGCGCACCGACCGCTGCCAGCAGATTCCGACCTCGCCCAGGCCATCGCCGTGCTCGCCCGCGCGCAACAGGACGCCGTCTGGGACCGCACCTGCGCGCACAACAAGCTGCGTTCGTTGCTGCGCGAGTACTACCCGGGGATCCTCGCCGCCTTCGCCGACAAACGCCACGGCCTGCTCCGCCCCGACGCCCGCGCCGTCCTCGCCGCCGCTTCCACCCCGCGCGCGGCCGCGAAGCTGACCAAGACCCAACTACGGGCGTTGCTGCGACGCGCCGGTCGACAACGAGGCGTCGATGCCGAAGCCGACCGGCTCCAGGCGATACTCCGCGCCGATTACCTGCACCAGCCTCAGCTGGTCGAGGACGCGCTTGGCCGTCAAGCGCTCGCCCTGCTCCGCCAGCTCACCGCGGCCTGCGCCAACGCCGACGAGCTCGCCGCCGCCGTTATCGAGCACTTCGAGACCCACCCCGATGCGCCGATCATCACCAGCCAGCCCGGGCTGGGCGTGCTCACCGGTGCCCGCGTGCTCGCCGAGATCGGCGACGACCGATCCCGCTTCGGCGACGCCCGCGCGCTCAAGGCCTACGCCGGGTCCGCACCCGTGACCCGCGCCAGCGGCAAGTCTCTGGCCGTGATGCATCGGCGGATCAAGAATGACCGACTCGCCGACGCGGGTTACCTCTGGGCCTTCACGGCATTGACCGCCTCACCCGGCGCCCGCGCCCACTACGACCGCCGCAGACAAGCCGGCGACCACCACGCCGCCGCGCAACGCAACCTGTTCAACCGCCTCATCGGCTGTCTGCACCACTGCCTCGTCACCGGCCAGCCCTACGAGGAGACGATCGCCTTCCCCAACCCGCAGACCAACCAGAGCGCCGCAGCTTGACACCTTGCCCGCGTGGGATGTCTACATCAGCCGCGAGCTCTACCGCACGCTCACCGCCTGCATGCAACCTGCCGTCGCGACCGCACAGAGCCATTGACAAACATAGAAGTAACTGTGGCCGCGGCCCACCCTGCCGGATGAGAATCGCCGGGCCGTCGCCTCTGGTCCGACGCCGGTGACGCTTGGTGCCGTGAGCTCGCATAGAAGTATGGCGTGGAGGCCTGAGGCACCCTGTCCTGCTGCTG
>JAQSWF010000145.1 GCA_029266775.1 Pseudonocardia sp. | reverse complement strand
ACCCCCGTCAGGGGCGTTGACCGCCGCATCGACGGCCTTGAGAGGCCCTGCCCGTCCCCCAACAGGCCCCGCGAGGCCCGTTGTTCAGGGCAGTCCTAGCGGCGCGGCCGGGCGTCGGTAGGCGCCGGGATCGATCCAGCGCCCGCCCTCCGCGTGGGATGCCGCGGTCGTCGTGTCCGTCCTGTTACCGTCCTAAACATGCGTCGACCTGCGGAAACGCCGTGAGTACCGGGCTCGTCGCGGGCTATGACGGCCGCCGAGCCGTCCGCCTCGTCCTCGGCGCGGCGGTCGCTGCCGTGGCGGCCGCAGTCCTGCTCGGCCTGCTGACAGCGGCGCTGGCGCGGGCGGCCGACCCCGGGTCCGGGCCGGCAGCGGTCGGATTCGGGCTCGCCTCGACCGGTGCGGTGCTGTGCACGGCGGGGCTGCTCGTCGTCGCCCGGGCGGGGGCGCTCGCGCGCCGCGCCTCCGGAGTGCCGCGGGCGATCAGCCTGCTGCGGCGGTGCGTGCTCGCCGCGTCGGTGGCGACGGTGGTGGTGCTGGTCGTCGGTGTCGCCGCGATGTCGACGTCGGCGGCGCTGCCCGCCGCGCTCGGAGGAGTGGGCGCGATCCTGCTGCTGACCGTCGTCGGCAGTGTCGCGGCGCGTGCCCGGCGGCAGCTGCCCGGCGATGAGGTCCTCGATGATGAGCTCGACGACGAGCTCGACGACGAGGAGCCCCCTGAGCCGGTCGCCGAGCCCGGTTCCGCGCAGGGTGCGTCGGAACCCGATCCTCGGCCGGGCGCCCGATAACGTGCGCCCATGGGAGGACGTACGACGGCTCGTAGCGGCGCTCGCACGGGGTCGTCCGCGCGCCGGCCGGTCCGCTCGGGATCGGGATACCGCCGCCGACCCGTCCGTCGCCGGCGCAACCCGGATCTGATCGACCGCGCGATCGACGGGGTCGGTCGTGGTGTCGCGCGCGCCGGTAAGGGCGTGGGCCGCGGGATCGGACGCACCCGCGAGATCGACGCGGTGCATCGCCGCGGCCTCCTCGGTGTCCTGCTGCTGGGGCTCGCCGTCGTCGTCGCCGCCGGGGTGTGGTTCGAAGCGGGGGGGCCGGTCGGTCGTGGGATGTCCACGGGGCTCGGCGCGGTCGTCGGGCTCGCCGCGGTGCTGGTCCCGGTGCTGCTCGTCGCGCTCGGTCTGCTGCTCCTGACCGCCGAGGGCCGGCCGGCGGCCCGCCCGCGGATCGTCGTCGGCTCGCTCCTGCTGACCCTCGGCGTGCTCGGCGTCGTGCACATCGCTGCTGGGCTGCCCACCGAGCCGACCCGCTGGGCCGAAGGCGGCGGAGCGCTGGGATACCTGGCGGCCGCGCCGCTGGCCAGCGGGCTCACGGTCTGGGTGGCCGTGCCGGTGCTGGTGCTCCTGTCGGCCTACGCCGTCCTGCTGCTCATCGACACCCCGGTCCGAGGCCTGCCCGACCTGGCCCGGCGCCTTCTGGGCCGGGCCCCGGTCGACAAGCCCGACGCCGCGGTGCCGGACGACGCGGAGCCCGCCGACCCTGATTACGCCGACGGCGAGCGGCCTCCTCCGCTGCGTCGCCCGTCCCGGCGGCGCCAGGCGAGCGCCACCGATGAGCCGGCGCCGGACAGCGAGGGTGTCGACGCTCCGAACGCCGCACCCCCGGCGAGCCGGCGTCCGGCCGCGCCCGCTCCGGAGACCCGGCAGGACGCCGTGGGTGCGCAGATGCGGCTCGCGATGCGCGAGCCGGCTGGTGACGGCGCGTACACCCTGCCGCCGAGCGACCTGCTGCCCACCGGGCCGGCGCCCCGGACCCGCAGCCGCGCGAACGACGCGATGATCGAGGCCATCAGCGGGGTGCTCGAGCAGTTCAACGTGGACGCGAACGTCACCGGCTTCACCCGTGGCCCGACGGTGACCCGCTACGAGATCGAGCTCGGTCCTGCGGTCAAGGTCGAGAAGATCACCCAGCTGCAGCGCAACATCTCCTACGCCGTGGCCACCGACAACGTGCGGCTGCTCGCGCCGATCCCGGGCAAGTCGGCCGTCGGCATCGAGGTGCCGAACACGGACCGCGAGATGGTCCGGTTGGGCGACGTGCTGCGCAGCGGCAACGCGCGCAACGAGGCTCACCCGCTGGGCATCGGGCTGGGCAAGGACATCGAGGGCCACTTCCTGGTGGCGAACCTCGCGAAGACGCCGCACCTGCTCGTCGCAGGATCGACCGGATCGGGCAAGTCGAGCTTCGTCAACTCGATGCTCGTGTCGCTGCTCTCGCGGGCGACGCCGGACGAGGTCCGGATGATCCTCATCGACCCGAAGATGGTCGAGCTGACCCCGTATGAGGGCATCCCGCACCTCATCACGCCCATCATCACCCAGCCGAAGAAGGCGGCGTCCGCGCTGGCCTGGCTGGTGGAGGAGATGGAGCAGCGCTACCAGGACATGCAGGCGAACCGTGTGCGTCACGTCGACGACTTCAACCGCAAGGTGCGGTCAGGAGAGATCACAGCTCCGCCCGGAAGCGAGCGGGAGTACCGGCCCTACCCCTACATCCTGTGCATCGTCGACGAGCTGGCCGACCTGATGATGACGGCGCCACGAGACGTCGAAGACGCCATCGTGCGGATCACCCAGAAAGCCCGCGCCGCCGGCATCCACCTGGTGCTCGCGACGCAGCGCCCGTCGGTGGACGTCGTTACCGGGCTGATCAAGACGAACGTGCCGTCCCGGCTGGCGTTTGCGACGTCGTCGCTGACAGACTCGCGGGTGATCCTGGACCAGCCCGGCGCCGAGCGGCTTATCGGCATGGGCGACGGGCTCTACCTGCCGATGGGGGCGAGCAAGCCGATTCGGATGCAGGGCGCGTTCGTCGGCGACGACGAGATCGCCGCGGTGGTCGCGTTCGCCAAGGAGCAGGCCGAGCCCACCTACACCGAGGGCGTCACCACGGCCAAGGCCGAGGCGGCCAAGGAGATCGACGCCGACATCGGCGACGACCTCGAGCTCCTGCTGCAGGCGGCGGAGCTGATCGTCACGTCCCAGTTCGGATCGACGTCGATGCTGCAGCGCAAGCTGCGCGTCGGGTTCGCCAAGGCGGGGCGGTTGATGGACCTGCTGGAGAACCGGGGGATCGTCGGCCCGTCGGAGGGCAGCAAGGCGCGTGAGGTGCTGGTGAAGCCGGACGAGCTGGACGGCGCGCTGTACCTGATCCGCAACGGCACCGCCCCAGCCGACGACCCCGACGAAGAGGAGTAGCCGTCCCCGCGCGAGTCGCTACGAAATGACGCGCGAGTCGCTACGAAATGACGCGCGTGCGTCCGTCGATCACGCGTCGGCTACGGCCGCGGCGGTCAGCTTCGCGGCATAATCCGCCGCCCGGTATCCCTCCGGCACGCCGTCGACGATCAGAGTGACGCCGTCGGCATTGCGGGTCCGCAGCGGCAGGATCTCCTGGTACGCCGGCGAGTCGTACCAGGCCCGCGCCGCGCCGACGTCCGGGAAGCCGATCACGACCAGGAAGCCGGGCCAGTCGCCCTCCACCACCTCCGGCAGGACACCGTGCACGACGAACCGGCCGCTGAAGGGGGCGAGCGTGGCGTCGATGCGGTGCAGGTAGTCGACGATCTCGGCGTTCTGGTTCACCGACCACAGGTGGGCGACGGCGTAGGCGGTCATCGACGATTCCTCTCCTCGTTCCGATGAGCTGGAGGGACTCTGCGCTCCTCGAGGGAACACCGTCGATTACCTGAGAGGTCATCGTCGCGCGACGCAGCGAGCACTACCGTCGCCGGCGTGGCGGCGGTCGGCGAGCTCCTGCGGCAGTGGCGGAACCGGCGCGGGCTGAGCCAGCTCGCCCTGGCCGGCGCCGCGGGTGTGTCTGCCCGGCACCTCAGCTTCGTGGAGACCGGGCGGTCGCAGCCGTCGCAGCCGATGCTCCTGAACCTGAGCGAACACCTCGACGTTCCCCTGCGCGACCGCAACTCACTGCTCCTGGCGGCCGGCTTCGCCCCCGCCTACCCGGAGCACCGCCTCGACGACCCGTCGATGGCCGCGGTCGCCGATGCCACCACCCGCATCCTTGCGGCCTACCAGCCGTTTCCCGCCCTGGCCGTCGACCGGCACTGGGAGCTGGTGGACGCCAACGACACGGTCGACCTGCTCACCGCCGGCTGCGCGCCCGCGCTGCTCCGGCCCCCGTGCAACGTCCTGCGCCTGTGCCTGCACCCCGACGGCCTCGCCCCCCGGATACTGACCCTCGGCGCGTGGCGGGCGCACCTGCTCGCCCGCCTGCGGCACCAGCTGCGCGCCACCGGCGACCCGCAGCTGCAGGAGCTCCTCGAGGAGCTGCGTCAGTACCCGGCGCCGGCCGCCGAACCGGTCACCGCGCCGGCGCCCGTCGTGCCGATCCGGCTGCAGACCGCCCACGGCGAGCTCGCCTTCCTCTCCACGACGACGCTGTTCGGCACGCCGCGTGACGTCACCGTCGAGGAGCTGGCGATCGAGGCCTTCCTGCCCGCCGACGACGCGACCGCCGCCGCACTGGGCGCACCTCGGCCGGCCCTCACCGCCTGACGGCTGGACGGACTAGAGGTGCAGCAGCATCCGCACGTTGCCCAGCGTGTTCGGCTTGACGTGCGCGAGGTCGAGGAACTCGGCCACGCCCGCGTCGTACGAACGGAGCATCGCCGCGAAGATCTCCGGCGGCACGGGCGTTCCGTCGATCTCGGCAAATCCGTGCCGCGCGAAGAACTTCTCCTCGAACGTCAGAACGAACAGCCGGTGCAGGCCCAGCTCGCGGGCCCGGGTAATCAGCGCGGAGACGATCGTGTGCCCGACACCCTGACCCATCATGCGGGGGTGCACGGCGACCGTCCGGATCTCGCCGAGGTCCTCCCACAGCACGTGGAGCGCGCCGCACCCGATCACCACGTCGTCGACCTCGGCGACGAGGAACTCCTGTACGGACTCGTACAGCGTCACGATCTCTTTCGCCAGTAGCACGCGGCCGGCGTACTGGTCGATCAATTCCTTGACGACTGCGACGTCGGCGGTCCGCGCGGGCCGCACGAACACCCCTCCCACGGCCGCAGCCTAGTGCGTGTCCCCGAAGATCAACGCCGGAGCGGTGCACGGCGGAGATTCGCAGGTGGAGCGACTCGTGGGCGCTCGATCATCGGCAGGTCAGTACCCTTGCCTCGTGCCCACCCCCGACGGACCGCGGCGCGCTGCCCTGCTCACGCTCGGCTGCGCGCGCAATGAGGTCGACTCCGAGGAGCTCGCCGGGCGGCTGTCGGGCAGCGGCTGGGAGCTCGTCGACCTCGAGACCGGGGGAGACGTCGCGCCCGACGTGATCGTGGTCAACACCTGTGGGTTCGTCGAGCAGGCGAAGAAGGACTCGATCGACGCCCTGCTCGCGGTGTCCGAGGTGGCGCAGGACAGCGGCGCGAAGGTCGTCGCGGTCGGCTGCCTCGCCGAGCGCTACGGCGCGGAGCTTGCGGAATCCCTGCCCGAGGCCGACGCCGTACTCGGCTTCGACGCCTATCCCGACCTCGCGGCCCGCCTCGGAGAGGTACTCGCCGGTCGTGCACCGGCCCCGCATGTGCCCGTCGACCGCCGGACGCTCCTCCCGATCTCCCCGGTGCAGCGGCCCGCCGCGCTGGCCGACGTCGCCGTGCCGGGGCACGGTTGGGTGCCCGACCTGTCCCGGGTCCGCCTGTCCGACAGCCCGCACGCCCCCCTCAAGCTCGCCTCGGGCTGCGACCGGCGCTGCGCGTTCTGCGCCATCCCGTCGTTCCGCGGATCATTCGTCTCCCGAGCCCCGCAGGAGGTGCTGAGCGAGGCGGCGTGGCTGGTCGGCGCGGGGGTACGCGAGGTGGTGCTGGTCAGTGAGAATTCGACCTCCTACGGCAAGGACCTCCCCGGCGGCACCCGGGCACTGGTCGACCTGCTGCCCGCTCTGGCGGAGATCCCCGGACTCGACCGGGTCCGCGTGTCGTACCTGCAACCCGCCGAGCTCCGCCCGGACCTCCTGCGCGCGATCGCCACCACGGTCGGGGTCGCGCCCTACTTCGACCTGTCGTTCCAGCACGCGAGCCCGGCCGTGCTCCGCCGCATGCGCCGGTTCGGCTCCACCGCACAGTTTCTCGATCTGTGTGACCGCATCCGCGCGCTCGCCCCCGACGCCGGCATCCGCAGCAACGTCATCGTCGGCTTCCCCGGCGAGACCGACGACGACGTCGCCGAGCTCGAGGCGTTCCTCACCGCCGCGCGCCTGGATGCGGTCGGGGTGTTCGGTTACTCTGACGAAGACGGCACCGAGGCCGCGGGGTACGACGCCAAGGTGCCCGCGGACGAGATCGCTGCGCGGGTGTCGCGGATCAGCGGGCTCGTGGACGAGCTGATGGCGCAACGGGCCGAAGACCGGATCGGCACCGAGGTCACGGTGCTCGTCGAGCAGGCCGAGGGCGTCGGGACGGACCTCGCCTGCACCGGCCGAGCCGAGCATCAGGCACCCGAGGTGGACGGAGAGTGCGTCGTCGAACCCGGCGCCGGGCTCGACGTCGGCGACCTCGTGCGATGCCTGGTCACCGGCACCGAGGGCGCGGACCTCGTCGTCGTACCGCGGGAGGTGCTTCCCCGGGGCGAGGCAGCGCTCGCCGGGACGGGCGTGACATGAGCGTGCGAGCGGGTCTGACGCCGCCACGGCGGTCGCCGGGCGCGGGAGCGGGATGATCCCCCCGCGGGCGGT
The DNA here is from genome assembly GCA_029266775.1 of Pseudonocardia sp. Lineage (GTDB taxonomy): Bacteria > Actinomycetota > Actinomycetes > Mycobacteriales > Pseudonocardiaceae > Pseudonocardia. Next base: position 1,345 of record JAQSWF010000145.1, on the reverse strand, counting down.
GACGCCCCCGGTGCTCAACATCGCGAACGCGCTGACCTGCCTCCGGCTGGTGCTCGTACCGGTCTTCCTCGTGACGCTATTCGTCGACCACGGCCAGAGCGTCCAGTGGCGTCTCGTGGCGTTCGCCGTGTTCGCCCTGGCCGCGTTGACCGATCGGCTGGACGGCGAGCTGGCCCGACGCCGCGGCCTCGTCACGGCGTTCGGCACCGTCGCGGACCCCATCGCCGACAAGGCGCTGACGGGCGCGGCGTGGGTAGCGCTGTCGGTGCTCGGTGAGGTGCCGTGGTGGGTCACCGTCGTGATGCTGGGCCGGGAGATCGCCATCACGCTGCTGCGGTTCGCCGTCCTGCGCCGCGGCATCATCCCGGCCAGCCGGGGCGGCAAGGCCAAGACCCTTGTGCAGTCCCTCGCGATCGGGCTGTACCTCCTACCGCTCCCCGAGCTGATCGGTGCGGACACCCTCGTCGCGTGGGTGCGCGGTGTGTTGCTCGCGGCCGCGCTGGCGCTGACCGTCGTCACCGGCGTGGACTACGTCCGCCGAGCGCTGCGCCTGCGGGCCGTGACGGCTCCGCCCACGGCCGTGACCCCGAACGATCCCCGGCCGGACGCCCCGCGGTCCCCCTGACGCCCGGGCTTGTTCGCCGCTCTGTTCGCCCTGGGCGGACGCGTGTGGCCGTGCCGCGCGGCGACGGGGTGACGCGCAACTCGGTACGGTGATCCCACGGCTCCGGTCGGAGCCGGGTGCAGGACCCACGTAAGCCCGGACGAGGAGTGGTCGCATGGCTCTGCTGCTGCGGGAGGCGATCGGCGCCGGCCTGCGGCGCGCCCGGACGGCCCGCCAGCGCACGCTGCGGGACGTCTCGCGGCGGGCTCGGGTCAGCCTCGGCTACCTCTCGGAGGTCGAGCGCGGCCGCAAGGAGCCGTCGAGCGAGCTGCTGGCCGCCATCTGCGAGGCGCTGGACGTCGCCCTGCCGGACCTGCTGACCGATGCGGCCCGCACGATGGCCGGCGAAGCGGTCGCCATGGCACCGCGCCTGCCGATCGGGCTGCGCCAGGCCGACCTGCGGCTCGCCGGGCCGGAGCCCACCCCCGTCGGTGCTCCGCTGGGCGCGCCCGTCGCCGTCCCGCTCCCGCCCGGGCGTCCGGTCGCGCGCGCCGCCGCCTGAGCGCCGACCCGCGCGGTCTCCGCTGCCTGATCTCGCCGCCGAGTAACGACTGCGTGGTCGCGCTGCCCGCTCTGCGCCGCCCCGACCGGCGTTGCACACCGCCACACGCCGGTAGCCTGACCTCAGGGAGGCCCCTGAGGGGTCTCAGAGGAAGATCCCCGATATCGTCGCCGCTCGGT
>JAQSWF010000144.1 GCA_029266775.1 Pseudonocardia sp. | reverse complement strand
GCCGCGCGCGGACGCGCCGAACCCGGAGCAGCTCGAGCTCGCCGACGACCCGGACGGACTGGTTCCGCCTGTCGGGACCGGCTCGGCAGCACCTGCCCCGCCGGCCGCCGTGAGGGGCCGCGACGGCGACGCGACCGACGGCGAGACCCGAGACGGTGCCGGGACCGCCAACCCGTCCGCCCGCGACCGCAGCTGACGGCCGGTCAACCGGCGTGGGCGCCGGTCACCACGAGCGCCCAGGCGAGCAGCGTGAAGGCCGCCACCGACAGCGCAGTGCGGACGCGGTTCCACGCCGCCCACCGCGCCTCGTCGAACGCTGCCCGGACGGCGGCGAGATCGGCGATCGCGTCGGGCGGTCCGGCGGCCTTGAGCCCGTCGTTGCGCGGGACGTTCACCGCGATCGTAATCACGACGACCGCCACGTAGAGCAGCATCGCCGCGGCGATCCACGGGAACTCGGGACGCCCGATGCTCAGCACGCCCGCGACGACGCCGAGCACGAGCGCGCCGGCAAAGCTGCCGCCGAGGAACCACGGGTTGAGGATCGCCCGGTCGACGGCCTGGAAGGCACCGACGAACGTGCGGTCGTCGGTGCGCGCCAGTGCCGGCATGATCGTGTGGGCGTAGAGGGCGAACACTCCGGCGCCCAGGCCCATGGAGACGGTGGCGGCCAGCAGGACCGCGGTGCGAAGGACGACCACGGCGTTCACGTCCGGGCGACCGCGGCCCAGACGCCCGTGGCTGCGGCGGCGGCGGCGTAGTCGGCGAAGTCGCGCGGCGGGCGTCCGAGCGCGCGCTGCACACCGTCGGCGAGGTGGGCGTTGCGCCCGTCGAGGACGGTCTCGAAGATCTCGGCGAAGACGTGTGCATCCTCCTCCGGCAGCCCGAGCCGGCCCAGCCCGGCCACGAACTCGCCCGCGCTGATGCGTTCGTAGGTGATCGGGCGTCCGGTCGCAGCGGCGATCTCCGCGACGGCATCGGAGAACGGCAGCAGCCGCGGCCCGGTGACCTCGTAGATCGTGCCCGAATGTCCGTCCTCGGTCAGCGCCGCCACCGCGACGTCCGCCACGTCCTCCGCGTCGACGAACGGCTCGCTCGTCTCGGGCGCCGGCAGCGCGACCGCACCACCGCGGATGAAGTCCTCGAAGCCCTTCTCGCTGAAGTTCTGGGCGAAGAACGCCGACCGCACGACCGTCCACGCGAGCCCGGCCGCCATCACCACCTGCTCGGCCTGCTCGGCCGCCTTCTCGCCGCGCCCCGACAGCAGGACGAGCCGCTCGACCCCGCTCCGCGCCGCGAGCGAGGTGAAGCCGCGGACCCGGTCCAGCGCCTCGGGCGCGACCAGGTCCGGGTAGTAGACGACGTAGGTCGCCGAGACGCCCTGCAGGACGGCGGGCCACGTACGTTCGTCGGCCCAGTCGAACGGCGGTTGGCCCGAGCGCGAGCCGAGTCGCGTCGGGACGCCGCGGGCCGCGAGCCTGCTCGCCACCCGGCTGCCGGTGGTGCCGTTCGCGCCGAGCACGAGCGTGAGGTTCTCTCCGAAAGTCATGGCTCCAGCACACCGTTGCCACGAGCCGGGCGACATCGTCGAGGATCTCGACGGCATACGCGAGCGTCCAGAACCCGCTGGAACACAGAACCTGCTGGAACACTGACAGCTACCCCACCTGTGGATCTCCGCCTCGCTCCGCTGCGCCGTTGATCCTGGAGGACACGCCTTAGGCTGCTGGACGTGGACGCCATCGCGGGCCTGCTCGACGGGCCGCGCGCTCGCGGAGCGTTCCTGCTACGGGTGGAGCTGGACCCACCGTGGGCGATGCGGATCGAGGACGAGGCGCCGCTTTCGCTGGTCGCGGTCACCCGCGGCGACGCGCTGGTGATGGCGGACGCCGGTGCCCCACGGCGGGTACGCGCGGGCGACGTCATGGTCGCACTCGGCCCCACGCCGTACGCGCTTGCGGACGACCCCGCCACGCCGATCCAGGTGATCATTCGTCCCGGACCGACCTGCGTCAGCGTGACCGGTGAACGGCTCGACGAGCCCCTGCATCCGGAGGCCGGCGGCTGGCGCACCCGGCCGCACGGCTACTCGGCGGTGCGTACCTGGGGGAACACGGTCGAGGGCGACACCGAGCTGCTCGTGGGCACCTACCGGATGCGCAGCGCCGTCGGCCAGCGCCTGACGGCCGCGCTCCCGACGCTGGCCGTGCTGCCCGGCTTCGCGGAGCGGTCGAGCCTGTTCGGGCTGCTCGGGGAGGAGATCGCGAAGGACGACCCGGGGCAGGACGTCGTGCTCGACCGGCTGCTCGACCTGCTGCTCGTCGACGCGCTGCGCGCCTGGTTCGCCAGCCCGGAGTCGGCAGCTCCGCGCTGGTACCGGGCGCGCGACGACCCGGCGATCGGACCCGCGCTGCGCCTGCTGGTGGACAACCCGTCGCACGCGTGGACGGTCGCGTCGCTCGCGGCTGCGGCCCGGATGTCGCGGGCGGCGTTCGCGCGGCGGTTCACCGAGCTGGTGGGCGAGCCGCCGATGACGTTCCTGGCCGGCTGGCGGCTCGCGATGGCCGCCGACTTGTTGCGCGACACCGACGCGACCCTCGACACCGTGGCCCGCAACGTCGGCTACAGCAGCCCCTTCGCGCTCAGCACGGCGTTCAAGCGGGTGCACGGGGTGAGCCCGCAACAGCACCGCCAGGCCGCCCATGCCGCCGCGCCCTGACGCGTGCCTGTGGATCGGGCGCCCTCCACCGCGTTATGGCTTCGACGTGCTGTTTTCGGAGGTGCCTTGACCGCGTTATGGCTCCGACGTGCGGCTCGTCATCGTCAGACGACCACCCGCATCGGGCGGCCCCGGTCGTCGACCTCGCCGGCGCCCAGCTCCTCGGCGACGCCGTGCGCCCAGCGCTGCGCGGACCACGCCGCGGCGAGCGCGTCGAGGACGTCGTCGAGCCGCGCTCCGCTCGGCAGGTCGCCCAGCGCTGCTGCCGGGTCGATCCAGCGGCTGATCACGGCGATGCGCTGCCCGAGGCCCCGCGCCGTCTTCTTCGGGGCGAAGGCGACGTCCGGCGCGAGCGCCCGCAACGACACCTCCGGGTGCACCTCGACGAGGCCGCCCGGCAGCGCCCGCACCGCGTCCCAGTCCCGGATCTTCGGCCCGATGTGGAACGTCTGCAGGCTGATCGCCCGGCCCGTCAGCCGGCGCGCGACCGCCCGGGCGGCCTCGGGCGTCGCCGCCGCGAGCACCGCCCGCGGCGGCGCCGGGAAGACCGAGGAGCGGGCTCGGCCCAGCCGGCGTGCACATTCCACGTCGCACGCTCGCGGTGCCGCGCCGGCGGGCAGGCCCAGCGGGATGTCGACCCCGACCGCGCTGCAGTCGGCCGTCACGGCCAGCACCTCCGCCGCGGAGTCGACGACACGCCACGCGACGCCGCGCGGATCGACCCGTGCGACCGCCCAGCCGCCGGGTACCCCATCCACTCCGGCGACCGCGCCGATGCCGGTACGGCCCGGTGTGCGGCAAGATGACGCACCGTGCGCGTCCACATCGGCTCCGACCACGCCGGCTTCGAACTCAAGGCCCACCTGATCGCCCACCTGGCCAGTCTCGGCCACGAGGTGGTCGACGTCGGGCCCGAGGCCTACGACCCCGCCGACGACTATCCCCCGTACTGCATCGCCGCTGCGGAGGCGGTCCGCGACGACCCGGGTAGCCTGGGAATCGTGATCGGCGGCTCGGGAAACGGCGAGCAGATCGCCGCGAACAAGGTCCGCGGCATCCGCTGTGCGCTGGCCTGGAGTGTCGAGACCGCCCAGCTGGGCCGTCAGCACAACGATGCGCAGGTCGTCGGCATCGGTGCCAGGATGCACACCCTGGAGGAGGCCTCGGCGATCGCCGAGGCGTTCGTCGCGACGCCGTTCTCCGACGACCCGCGCCACCAGCGGCGCATCGACATGGTGGCCGCCTACGAGCGCACCGGTGAGGCTCCTCCGATCCCCGCAGCGCAGGGCACCCGGTCGGCCGGTTGATCGGAGACGTGCCCGAAGGTCATACGCTCCACCGTCTCGCCGCGCTGCACACCCGCCGCTACGTCGATCGGCCCGTCGGCGTCTCCAGCCCGCAAGGTCGCTTCGTCACCGATGCCGAGCTCGTCGACGGTCGGGTGCTCGAGTCCGCCGAGGCCCACGGCAAGCACCTGTTCCACCACTACGGCCCGGACCTCGTGGTGCACGTCCACCTCGGGCTCTACGGCAGGTTCTCCGACGCGCGGTTGCCTGCCGAGGAGCCGTGGGGGCAGGTGCGGATGCGCATGGTCGGCCCGACCCACTACGCGGACCTGCGCGGGCCGGCGGCATGTCAGGTGATGACCGAGGCCGAAGTCGACGCCATCCACGCGCGCCTCGGGGAGGATCCGCTGCGCGACGACGCCGACCCGGACCGCGCCTGGACGCGGATCTCCCGCTCCCGCGCACCCCTGGCCACGCTGCTAATGGATCAGTCGGTGATCGCCGGGGTGGGCAACGTCTACCGGGCGGAGGCCCTGTTCCGCCACGGCCTCGACCCCCAGATGCCCGGTCGGGCGCTGACCCGCGCGCAGTGGGATGCGCTGTGGGCCGACCTGGTCGACCTGCTCCACGACGGCTTCCGGCGCGGGAAGATCGAGACCCTGCGCCCGGAGCACGACCCGCGGCTGGTGGACATGGGGGTCGGCCCATGCGCCCGCGCCACCTACGTCTACAAGCGCACCGGCGAGCCGTGCCTGGTGTGCGGGACGCCGGTGGCGCACGCCCAGCACCTGGCGCGGAACCTGTTCTGGTGTCCGCGCTGCCAGGCGCCGGATGCGCTGAAGCGCCGCCGAGTGACGCCGGCCCGCCGGGCCGGGGCCTGACCATCGAAGCCAGCAAGGTGCCCGCGACTTGGGGTCGCCGCAGGCGGCACGGCGCGCGCAACGCCTCAACGTGCGGGCTACTTCGCGCATCGCGCGCAGATCGCCGCCGAGAGGGGCGGGTGATCCGTCCGCGTCTTGTTCACCTTCCGACGGGCAGCCAATGGCGGGCCCCGGCGACCAGGGCGGCGATGCCGGTCGAGAGCGTGGGCTCCACGACGGGCGCGTAGAGCGGTGAGTGGTTGGAGGGCTGAGCGGCCACCCGGGCCATGAGCTCGGCCCGGGTGGTGGCGCCGGCGAACGCTGCGGGGTCCGCCCCGCCGAGCAGCCAGTAGACGCAGGGCGCCTGCGCCGCGGAGGCGAGCAACCCGACGTCTTCGCTGGCGGTGACCGGACCCGGCTCGACGACCGGCGCCACGGCGGCCAGTGCCGGGCGCATGTGCTCGACGGCGGCAGCGTCGTTGACGAGCGGCGGCGAGCTGTGGGTCACCCGCACCTCCGGCTCCGTCGTCGCGCCGGACGCCGCAGCCTCGGCCCGCGCGATCCGCTCGATCGCCGCGAGCACCCGCTCGCGCACGGCCGCGTCGTACGTGCGGACGGACATGCCCAGCTCGGCCCGGTCCGGGATGATGTTCTCCTTGCTGCCCGCCCGCATCGTGCCGACGCTCAGCACGGCGGTGTCGGTGCCGGCCAACTCGCGGGCTACGATCGTCTGCAGCCGGATGACCGTCGCCGCAGCCATGACGACCGGGTCGATGGTCGTCTCCGGCCGCGAACTGTGCCCGCCTGCGCCGTGGAGCGTGACCCGCACAGTGTCGGAGCCCGCGAACACCGGCCCGGACTGCAGGGCCAGCATCCCTGCGGGAAGGGGCGCGACGTGCTGGCCGAGCACCACGTCCGGGCGGTCGAACCTCTCGTAGAGCCCGTCGTCCAGCATGGCTCGCGCGCCGCCGAGGACCTCCTCGGCGGGCTGGAACACCACCAGGAGCGTGCCGGACCACGTCTCCCGGGAGGCCGTCAGCTCGGCGACCGCCCCGAGCAGGCAGCTCACGTGCATGTCGTGGCCGCAGGCGTGGGCAACGGGCACCTCGTCGCCGTCGGGGTCCAGGCCGCGCACGGTGCTGGCGTAGTCCAGACCCGTGTCTTCGAGGACCGGCAGGGCGTCCATGTCGGCGCGCAGGAGCGCGACGGGACCGGACCCGTTTTGCAGCACGCCGACGACCCCGGTGCCGCCGACGCCCTCGGTTGTGTCACAACCGGCCGCGCGCAGCTGCTCCGCCACGATCCCGGCCGTGCGGGTCTCCTGGAACGAGAGCTCCGGATGGCGGTGAAGGTCGCGGTAGAGATCGGCGAGATCGGTGACCGTGCTCGGCGCCTCCACGTCACCTCCAGCGCACCTCCGGGCAGGGTGGAACCGCTGGTCAACCTAGCGAGGGGGCGCACCTCTCGCCAGATCCCGGACACGAGCCGACCGGCCCGGGGACGTGCCACCGGGCCGGTCGGAGAGCGCGGGCTCGTGACGCTGAGGCCACTTCCCGCTCAGGTCACGGGGTCAGAAGTCGAAGCCGCCACCGAAGTCGCCGCCGAAGTCGCTGCCACCCATGTCGCCACCCGCGTCGCCGCCGCCCATGTCGCCGCCCGTACCGTCGGCGGCCATGCCGTCGGAGAACCCGTCGGCGTAGGCGACGCCCGCCATCCCGCTGAACAGCGAGGTGAACAGCAGCGCGGAACCCACGCCCCAGGCGCCTGCCACGAGCGCGGGCCGCCACCACGGCTCCGAGTACCAGCCGCGAGGGACCGGGCGCCCGGCGACAGTGCCGCCCGGGTAGTAGTGTGTGTTGCGGCCCGTCGGGTCCGGCGACGCGCCGTAGCGGTGGCCGGACAGCTCGATCTCGCGCGACTCGGTGACGGCGCCGGCCTGCTGCTGGCCGGGCAGCGCGGGCAGCTCGGGACCGGGGTCCAGATCCATCGCACTGCGCGCGGCGCGGATGTAGTACAGCCCCTCGTACGCGGTCTGCGTGACGCCGCGGGCTTGCTGCGCGCTCCGCGCCTGATCGAGCTGCGAGCCGGCTGCGGTATACCGCTCGGCGGCGTCCGCCAGCGCCTGCTTCGCCGCCTCGTTGGTGCCTACCAGGTTCAGCACCTGGCCGCCGAGGCGCTCGACCCATCGCCGGGCCTCGGACTTCGCGTCGTCCAGCTCACGCGTCTTGGACGCTTGCTGCTGCCTGACCAGCCAGACCACCCCTGCGATGATGGCCATCACGACCAGCAGGGTCACGATCGATTCCACGTCTCCACTCCTACCGGGACACCTCCCGTTTTACTCGCGTCAACGCCCGCCGAGGGCGGTTCGTTCCCGCACGGTGTGGCTACCCTCTGCGCCGTGCCCGACCCGAAGCCGATCGAGTCCTGGATGACCGACATGGACGGGGTACTCGTCCACGAGGGGAAGCTCATTCCCGGCGCGGACGAGTTCATCCGGCGGTTGCGCGCAGCCGGCACCCCGTTCCTGGTGCTCACCAACAACTCCATCTACACGCCGCGCGACCTGCGGTTCCGGCTGCTCGCCACCGGGCTCGACATCCCGGCCGACTGCATCTGGACCTCGGCGATGGCGACCGCGGCATTCCTGTCCGACCAACGTCCCGAGGGCAGCGCGCACGTCATCGGCGAGGCGGGACTGACCACGGCGCTGCACGAGATCGGCTACGTGCTGACGTCCACGGCTCCGGACTACGTGATCCTCGGGGAGACGCGGACCTACAGCTTCGAGGCCGTGACCACCGCGATCCGGCTGATCCTCGACGGCGCGCGCTTCGTCGCCACCAATCCCGACCCGACCGGACCGTCGAGGGACGGCGTCCTTCCGGCAACCGGGTCCGTGGCCGCGCTGATCAGCCGGGCCACCGGCGTCCAGCCCTACTTCGTCGGCAAGCCCAACCCGCTGATGATGCGCGCCGCGTTGAACCGGCTGCAGGCGCACTCGGAGTCGACGGTGATGATCGGCGACCGCATGGACACCGACGTGGTCGCCGGGCTCGAGGCCGGCATGCGGACGGTGCTGGTGCTGACCGGCATCACCCACGTGGAGGATGTCGACCGGTTCCCGTTCCGGCCGAGCCGCGTGCTGCACTCGATCGCCGACCTCGTGGACGAGCTGCCCGTCCAGCCCTGAGGCCCCGCCCGTCGCGGTGCAGCTCGACAAAATGACACCAGTGTCATTTACCGTC